>MFKV01000001.1 GCA_001781105.1 Candidatus Kaiserbacteria bacterium RIFCSPHIGHO2_01_FULL_54_36
GGTCCTTCTTTTTTGACATTGAGTTAGAGTATACCCGATTCAGCACGCACTACGTACCGGAACGCGGAAGCGCATTGCCGTGCGGGGATACTCACCTAGTAAGCAAGCTCGCACGCCCGAGCGGATCGGGTATCGGACAAAAGGAGGCGACGATGCGCCTTGTGCTTCTCATGTGGGAAGCGCGAGACATGCGCTTCCTTCTCGCCGGCCTCGGCGGCTGGATCGTTTGTGTTGCGGTCTACGGAATGCTCATTAGCATTTCGATATTTGATGTGCGGATCTCGTACGCCGCAGCCTTTCTCGGCTCGTATGCGATTACATTCGTTATGCAGCGGATGTGGGCGTTTGCCATCCTGGATCCTGCCACACTGAAGCGGCACGTGATGCGTTACGCCTCGAAGGCGATACTGCTGACGGCGTGCGGCGAGGCGATACTCATCGCTGGCGGACAGTACTACGACGTTTGGTATCTGCCCGCTATCAGCGCGTTCATGATACCGGCAGCCCTCAGTCTCCTCATTGCCAAATATTGGGTCTTCAAGAACTACCCTCCGCACGTGTCATAAAGATCACGTGCGGAGGCTGCGCTTTTGTATATACTGCAGCCTATGAGGTTTGACGTCGGCAAAAAAGCTCTCGCACTCCACAAGAAGCTCGGTGGAAAGATTCGCATCGTGCCAGCGGCGCCTATTCGCAATCGTGCAGAACTTAGCCTTGTGTATACGCCAGGAGTGGCGGCAGTCTCGAGCTATGTTGCAAAGCATCCGAAAGAGGCGCGGTACTATACGATGAAGGGAAGAATGGTTGCTGTCATTTCCGACGGCTCGGCGGTGCTCGGCTTGGGCAACATCGGCGCACTCGGCGCACTGCCGGTCATGGAAGGGAAGGCAGCGATTTTTAAAACGTTCGCCGACATCGATACGGTCCCCATTGTGCTCGATACCCAAGATCCGGATGAAATTGTACGGACGGTCATCGCGATCGCGCCCGCTTTCGGAGGCATCAATCTCGAAGACATCGCAGCGCCAAAGTGTTTTGATATCGAGCGCCGTGTCATCGAGGCACTCGATATTCCCGTCATGCACGACGACCAGCACGGCACCGCCATCGTAGTTTTGGCGGGCCTCATCAATGCGTTCAAGGTCGTTGGCAAGAAAATGTCTTCAGCTCGCATTGTGATTCTTGGCGCGGGAGCTGCCGGTACGGCGACCGCGCGCCTCCTGCACGCGGCCGGCTCAAAAAATATAGTCGTGCTCGACAGCAAGGGCATCATCAATCGTTCTCGGCCTGAGCCGCACAAGCGGGAGCTCGCTACCTTCAATACGAAGGGGATCAAGGGAGGGCTCAAGGAGGCGCTCAATGGTGCCGACGTACTTCTTGGCGTCTCAGGACCTAACCTCGTGAAAGCGGCAGACATAAAGCTCATGGCGAAAAAGGCCATCGTCTTTGCAATGGCCAACCCAATTCCCGAGATCATGCCTGACGAAGCGAAAAAAGGGGGAGCGATGGTCGTCGGCACCGGACGATCGGATTTCCCGAATCAGATCAACAACTCGCTCGCATTTCCCGGCATCTTCCGCGGCGCGCTCGATCACGGCGTCACGAAAATAACCGACAAGATGAAATTGAACGCTGCCCGTGCGATCGCGGCGCTCGTCAAAAGACCAACGGCGAACTATGTAATTCCCGACATGTTCGACAAACGCGCGCCCATCGCGGTCGCCAAAGCGATTCGTTAGCACTATAATCGAGCAGCATGCGCCCATATATCCATATGGGACGCGGCACTCGGAAAAAATGAGAATATACGATATTCTCATTTTGTTCCTCACTTGCGCCCATAGCTCAATGGTAGAGCGACCGTCTTATACACGGTCTACCTAGGTTCGATTCCTAGTGGGCGTACAGATTTAAAGACTTTTGCGCAGCAGCGCGACGCGCTCCTCAGCAAGCTTTGCCAGTGAATCGGGGCTTGCATATGTTCGCTCAAATGCAGCGTCACTCAGGCGCTCATCGGCAGGGAAGCGCTCCTTTAGGTAATCAAATACAGAAGTGCCGGTATTCCCAAGCGCCGCGACTCTTTTCCAGTAGTCCTCGACGTCAGCGAGGTATGTGTGAGGCTCGAACGCTCGCGAGCCTGCATCGTAGATGACGCAGCGCTCCAGTGCGTACGAGAGCGAATCTTTCTGAGAAGCAATAAATTCGGGAGCGAGCTCAGCCGGAGAGCGCAACAGGTCTGTGCCGGGCATTGAGATCGAAAGCGGAGAGTGCGCGTCCGGAACGCCGAATATGCCTTCGAGGTACACGACCCGCGCGCCTTTAAAATTGGGAAAAAGCTCTGCGCACAGCGCCGCTGCATCAGCAATGATGCGTTCAGATTCGACAGCACCGATCGTGAAGAACGTGAGTGAGCGGTACGTAGCGCCCGCCTCGCGCGCCTCAGTGATCAGTTTCTGTATCGCATGCCGCAGGCTCACCCCGGTTGCGACCACGTCGCCAAATATCACATCAGCCTCATCAACTCCAGGCATTTTTCGATAGCTATTCTCGGATATCTGCCAGCCTTCCAGGTTTTTAAACACGCGTTGCGAAGAAATGAACGCCGATGTGGTCGATGACCAGCCGTATACATCGAATAGCGCGTCGCGGATGCCGAAATTGAGTCCACCGCGCAATATGTGAAGGATGAGCGCGTGCGATTCCTCGCCAATGGCAATATCGGCATCCCCAAAAAGTTGAAGCGCTTTCGTGACGGCGTGTTTCAGTGCGTTCGTATACGTGACGCCGTAGACCAAGGGGTCGTTGCAGATGGAGCGCGACTCCGGCGTGGTGAAGATATAGCACTCAGTATGAGGCAAAGGCGAGAGGCGATAGAGCGCTGAGCCGGCCGAGCGTGAGATCTTCTCCATGTGTTGAATACTAGCGCAAAAAAAGATGAACGTTGGTGTGAATTAGGCGGTTGCGCAGCAGCTCTGCCGTGCAACAATGAGTGGATGCAACACACCCTGCGCAGTCCTTTGTTATTGCCTCTGTTATGTACGGTTATTTTCGCGAGTGCTCTCCTCCTTCTCCTGCCACCCGCTGCTCATGCTGCGCAGGTCACTGTGAACATGACAGACAGCGCATTCACGCCCAAGAATATAACCATCAATGCCGGAGACACGATCCGCTGGGTCAACAATGGGGCAATGCCACACACAGCGACCGAGGACAGCGGCAAGTTTGACAGCGGTAACATTGCGCCCGGGCAATCATTCGCCGCCACCTTCAATACCGCAGGAACATATTCCTACTACTGCAAATTGCACGGTGGTCCGGGAGGAGTGGGGATGGCGGGTACTATCACTATTGTGGCGCCCAACACGGGCACGCAGACGAACACCAACACAGTGGTAAACACGAATACCAATACCAATACAAATACCTCTGCGTCGGGGCTACAGGCACAAGCGCAGGTCCTCTTAAATCAGATCGCACTTTTGAAACAGCAGCTTGGGGTGAGTACTGCAGCGGCGCCTGGCACTGTCGCCCTAGACTCAAGTTCGTGCCCGCTCATAGGCAGAAGTTTACGCAAAGGTGTTTCCGGCGACGACGTGAGGCGCTTGCAGCAATTCCTCGCGCGTGACCCTTCGATCTATCCAGAAGCCATTGCGAGTGGCTACTACGGAGCGCTCACCGAAAAAGCTGTCCAGCGCTGGCAGGTAAAATACAACATCGTTTCATCAGGATCACCTTCGACGACCGGCTACGGGGTCGTGGGCCCGCGCACCGCAGCCGCGATCGCGCTTTTGTGCACGACAGGAAGCTATGGAGGAGTGCCGGGGCCAACGACTCCACCGCCAGTCGGCGGGTTTATTACGGTGACACCCATCTCGGGAAACTCACCGCTCCTCGTCAACGTCACGGCGACCGTCAACACCACGCGTTCCTGCGCCGGCGCTACCTATACGCTTGAGTACGGAGACGGCACGCGAGCAGAGCAGATCATGGTCCCGACAGGGAACTGTGGGGAGCTCAGCCAGACCTACCCTCACACGTATGCGTATGGCGGTACATACCAGATAAAGCTCTCGGCTGGCTCCCACCAGACCTCCGCTACCGTCACCGTCAACGGTCCGCCGCCTCCGCAATTCACCCCGAATCTGCCGCGCGAAACATTTAGTGCAACGCCCACTTCGGGCTCCGCGCCGCTCACCGTCACGTTCGCCGGCATCGTCAATAGTAACGACGCAGGATTCTGTGCAGGCGGCTGCGCATCCACCTTGGATTTTGGTGACGGCTCCCTTACCTCCATCAACCTTCCGGCGAGCGTAGGCGGCTGGCTCAACTACAGCGTCCAACATACATATGTGCAGAGCGGCGGCTTCAGAGCAACGCTTTACCAGGGTGGCGCAGGCCCTTCGCAGCCGATCGTAGGCGCTGTGACGATCATCGTCGGCGCAGGAACGACGCAACCACCCACATCTACCACGACACCGGACACGTATGCGTACAGCCCACCGACCATTACCTCTGCGGGAGAGGGTTCGCTCACCTTTAGCACCTCATTCGATCTTCCTTCGGCTTGTACCGGGTATACATTTTCGTGGGGAGATGGTTCTGCGGAAGAGATCCAAAACGACAGCAGCTCATGCGCACAAAGCCCCTCGCTCAAGACCTTTCAGCACACGTACGCAAACACCGGAGATTTCACTCTCGTGTTGAAGCGAGGGCCGACGCTCGGGCGCGTTGACGATATCTCGCTCACCATCAGATAAGACGCTATGCGCAGTATCTCGCGAGTAATGATCATTGCGGCGGGAGTGTGCGCCCTGCCATTTTTCTCGAGCGCGGCTACCGTTGAAGAACTTGGTGCTCAGATCCAGTACCTTCTTCAGCAGATCCAAGCCCTGCAAGCGCAGTTGGGCTCCACTCCTGTCTCACAAACTCCTGCCACCAATCTCACACAAAACAGTTCGTGCCCGCAGCTCGCGCGCGCCTTAGGGCTCGGCGCACAAGGCGACGACGTACTGCAGCTCCAGACATTTCTTGTGGCGCAGGAGGTGCTGGGTGAGGATTCTGTCATCGGCTATTTTGGCCCTCGGACAGAAGCCGCGGTAAAGCACTGGCAGGCTTCGCAGGGAATTGTGTTTACCGGCACTCCCGCAACGACTGGTTTTGGCGTCGTCGGCTTTCGCACCCGTACAGCCATCGCCGCAGTTTGTAATAAAGCATACACACCTGTTACACCGTATATTCAGCAATGCCCACTTGCTCCGCGACCAAATATTGCCTGCCTCGGAAGCTGGTCGGCCTCGACCGACATGCGAGGCTGCACCACCTCGTGGCGCTGCTCGATATCCGCACCCGATCCGACCCAGCCAAACGCCTGCAGTGCTATCGCGCTTCAATGCCCAACAGGAACGCAAGATCAAGTAGGTGCGAATTGTTCGCACTCATGTGTACCTATTACTACAACTTCAAATACGTTATCGGTCTCACCTTCATCGGGCCAAGCCCCTCTCACCGCGACGTTATCGGGTACGGCTCTGAATGCTCAGTACAGCCTCGATTTTGGAGACGGCACACCTACCTTTAGCACCTCGTGCTCCAATGGCTGCGGGCAACTCACCAATGTGCAGCAAACACATACTTACACAAGCACCGGCACCTACATTGCCAAGCTCACGAGCTACAACCAACCGGCCGCGCCGTATTATGTGACCGCAACTGCAGTGATAACGGTCGGCGGTTCGAGTGGCTCTCCTTCCATCTCGGTCAACACAGTATCGTCAAGCGTTGTGCAAGGTAACACCCTTGATATTGCATGGCAGGTGCAGAACGAACCAGATGTAGCGCATGCACTGATCACCCTTGGTCTATACACCCCCGGCGGAGCGTATATCGGCGACATTTCCACAGAGGGCGGATACCTTTCAAATACGATCCATTGGACGGGAAGAACAACACAACCGAATACCGCGTGTTCTGGATTTGTGTGTGGCGATCTGGCACCACCCGGCACATATATCGTGAGGGCAACATTGAGGCACTCGGCGGGTGGCACAACGATCGCATCTGCACAGAGCGCTTCGTTCACGATCACGAATAATTCCACCTCTGCCTCTATTTCCGTCAGCGAGTCGCCTTCGACCGTTGCGCTCGGTCAAAATGTCGCTGTCTCGTGGAATTCGCAAAATGCCCCTTCAAATTCCGCTGTGGCGCTCTATCTTGTGCAAACGTCGGGTAAGAGCGAGGGTGTCATCGGGAGCGGCAAAACCACAAGCGGGAACGTGAATTGGACTATTCCTTCGACGGACATTGGTTGTCCTGATTGCCCGACGCTTCAATCGCGACCTCCAGCTGGCACCTATGTCATTACCGCAAGCATCTACACGCCGATCAATGCATGGATAAGCGGGTATCCGCCGGCCAACCCGACCTATCCGACATTTTGGGCGACTGCTTCCAGTAGTCCGTTTACAATAACTCAATGAGACACAATATCCCTCAAGGCGCTAGCGTAATTTTTCTGGCACTTCTTGTGAGCATGCCACTTCTCGCCTCGGCAGAGAATGCATGCCCGAATCTCACGCGCTCGCTCGCCATGGGGGCGCGGGGGAGCGACGTGCTTGAGCTACAGCGATACCTCATCAACGACGGACAACTCCTTTCAGATTACGCGACGGGCTATTTCGGGCCGCTCACACAGGAAGCCGTAGGAAATTGGCAGCGGCAGAACAACGTCGTCGCTTCGCGTGATTCGGCGGGCTGGGGCACGGTGGGCCCGCGCACGCGTGCAGCACTCGCATTGCAATGTGGAGGTACATCTCCTCAAAACCAGACAACTGGCCCTATCGGCCAATCTTCAGGAACTACAGCCTCCACAAATCTCGGCCAGTGCAAGGTTGTGCCTACTCCTGTGGCACGGTGCGCGACATCTTGGCGGGGAGTGCGCAGCGCAGGCGGCTGTATCTCGTCGTGGTTCTGCGTCTCGATCCTCTCCGCCGCTAGCACTCCGATCGTACCTCCTCCATCGACTTCGACTATCGTCTCTGCTACCAATAAGCCCCCGTTGATCACGAGCTTTAGGGGTCCCACCGAGCTCCATGTCGGCGAAGCTGGTGCTTGGAGCGTGGCCGCGGCCGACCCGGAGGGGAGCGCGCTCACCTATTCATTTGAGTGGGGCGATTCCTCTGCATCTGCTTTCGATCTAATACAGCAATTCGCGCAATCATACAGCTCTATGCCCAACAGCACTCACGCATATAGCTCCACAGGATCGTATCAGGCGTCCGTTACCGTCCACGATGTTGCGGGCAACACCACACAAACATCTTTGAGCATTACCGTCTCGCGCCCAAGCAACAGCGCAGCTACTTCAACGGCAACCAGCACCAATCCCGGCACCGGCATCGGAGGCACTGGCGCATGGTGCAATAGCGCGGTGGGTATCTACCAGCATGGGCAAACAGTGAGTGGCCAACTTATCTCTGGTGGGCCTTTTACGTACAGTGTCGTTGTGCCTCTGTACACCTGCACGAACGGAACGTGGGTATGTACCCAATACTGCTCTGTTGGGCAAAAGACTCCTACGACAACAGGAAGCACTACAGCAACACCACTTGGGAACGGCGCGCAGTATTGGTGCTTTACCGCATCAACCGGGAATTGGTCTTCGACACCGTGCCCCAACAACGTTGAGCATGATCCCACCAACATAGGTACGGGGAACCCATTTGGGAGTTCCAACGCAGACGCACAGATCGGCGGCATATGTGCTCCCGATGGCAGACAAGAATTTCTCGCGTGCCCCGCGATGCAGAATTGTTTCGGCGGCGGCACCTATCTCTTGTGCAGTGCGAGCCGCTGGGTGGCGATGTAAGGCACATAGGTCGGTTCTCTGTGCTTTTTGGACTGTCCACTGGCCACGCTATCTTTTATGGTAGGACGTAAGATAATGAGCACATATTCGCCTCATCGTTGAATGTTTGATATGAAATTGAAGCATATTGCAGCGGTTGCCACTCTTGCACTCTTTCTGCCGGTTGCCGTGAGCGCGCTCACAGCCGAAGAGATCACAGCGCAGATCCGAACGCTGCTCGCGCAAGTTGCGCTACTCAAAGAGCAGTTAAACTTGGTGCAACCGAAGCCGCCGACACCAGCAGTCAACCGCATCTGCCCGCAAATTCTCCGTCAGCTTTCCCAAGGCACAAGAGGGGATGATGTAGCGAGCTTGCAAGCATACCTCGGCGTCGATCAGACCGGTTACTTCGGACCGCTGACCGCGAGCGCAGTCATGAAATTCCAATCGGACGAAGGTATCTCGCGCGTTGGCACGGTGGGCCCACAGACCCGCGCCGCATTCGCACGACGGTGCGGCAACTTGAAACAAGATTTTTCTGTAACGCCAACTTCAGGCTCGGTACCGCTCACGGTAGCTTTCCAGATGCCTGGCGGCACTGGCGTCGATGGTGGCTATAGTGTTGATTTTGGAGATGGAACTGGCACTGGAGCTATGACGTGCGGGGAAGTTCCGTATCCAAAGCTGTGCAGGTTAACTCATGTGTACACTGTGTCTGGCACGTATCACGCGCAGCTGATGGAACCGAGAGGGATTGGTGATGTGGTTACTTGGCAGAAATTGGGAAAGCAGGTCACGATAACCGTCGGCGGCTCAACTACAGGGCATCCTGTACCCTGTCCGGCATACGTACCACCTACAGCCTGTCCCGCGGGCCAGCATCATGTTGCCACAGGTCCAGTGACATACGATTCGCAAGGATGCTACGTGCCAGCGCCGCAAAAATGCGTACCGGATACGAATGGAACATTCTCCGCCGCGCCGACTTCCGGCTCCGCGCCGCTCGCCGTCAGTTTCTCGGGTACGGTCAATAGCGCAGGCTACTCAATTGATTTTGGCGATGGCACGAGTTCCGGAGACGTACGATGTGGACATGGCGGTTGTCCAACCTCGCCTTCGAGCTCAAGCGTTGCCACCGCTCACACGTACAATTCCGCTGGTACGTATGTAGCAAAGCTTCGACAGCACTTCTCTATGAATGCGGGCAACTGCGCTGGCGTTGATTGTAACGTCGTTGGCACCGCGACGATCACCGTCGGCAATCCTATTTCAAATGGGGCAGTATATGGCATCGCGATAGTAACGAGCGGTAATTGCATGCCTTCGACCAATGGGAGCTCGTGCGGTACGACGCCAGCAGCATACAAAACCGTGTATGTGCATCAACGCACAACCCTGGGGGCTTCGCCTTCGGCAAATCCAACAACTCCACTAGTCGCGCAAACCCAAACAGATGCATACGGCGCATATCGAGTTTCTGTTCCTCCGGGAAATTACAGTATTTTTATCGACGACGCCGGGCGTAAAGTGTGCGCGTTTGGGGATGGCAATGCAAACGCATGCCCTGTTACTGTTGGACAGGTGGCAGTAGAGTACAACATCAACAATAATACACACGCGGTATATTAGAGATTCTATTCCGAGTGAAGTTCGCTCGCGCCACTCGAGACTCTTTGCGCGAGCGCGGGATAGTTTGAGAGCGAAGGATCCTTGACGATGATTTTTTGCGCCTCTTCGCGTGCGGCGCGGATCAATTTCACGTTTTTGAGGGCTTCCATCCCGAGGTCGGTGACGCCCCATTGCTTGCGGCCGAAAATGTCGCCCGCGCCGCGGTTCTCAAGATCAGATTCGGCAAGCTCAAATCCGTTGTCGGACTTTTCAAGCGCGCGGAGTCTTTTCATAGACAGCTCACTATTTGTTTCTGGCAGAAGGAAGCAAAACGGCTGGTGCGAGGAGCGCATCACGCGCCCGCGCAGCTGGTGGAGCTGGGATAATCCGAAGCGCTCAGCGCCCTCGATCATGATGACGGTGGCGTTGGGCACATTGATGCCCACTTCAACGACCGATGTGGCGACGAGGATGTCAATCTCGTGAGCGGCGAATTGCGCCATCACTTTGTCTTTCTCCTGCGGCTTGACGCTGCCATGCAGCAATCCGATGCGGTATTCCGGAAACACTTCGGAAGCCAGGCGTTTCGCTTCTGCTTTTGCGCTTTTCGCTTGGAGCGCGTTGATCTTTGCGGGATCGGGCTCTTCGATGCGCGGACAGATGACGAATGCCTGCCGCCCGGCGCGCAGCTGCTCGCGGATGCGATCGTAGGCTTGTTCGCGCTCTCCAGGCTTTATGATCTTTGTCGTGATGTGCGCGCGGCCGGGCGGCAGCTCGTCGAGCAGCGAGATATCGAGATCGCCGTATATTGTTAGAGCCAGCGTTCGGGGAATGGGTGTCGCCGTCATCGAAAGAAAATGCGGCGCCGCGTCTCCTTTGTGCGCGAGTGCGCGCCGCTGGCGCGTCCCGAACCGATGTTGCTCATCCACGATCGCATATGCGAGGTGCTGGAATTCTACAGACTTTTGAATAAGCGCGTGCGTGCCGACGAGCATCGCGATCTCACCGCTCATGACCCACTTCAGAAGCTGCGCACGAGAGATCGAGGTCGGTTTGTCACGAGAAACTTTTGAAGGGTACTTCCATGCGCCCGAGCCCGTGAGAAGCGCGATGTTGATAGGCAGATGCTTGAAGTATTCGATAAATGACTGGAAATGCTGAGCCGCGAGGATTTCCGTCGGAGCCATGTATGCGACTTGCAAGGTCCCGCTTTCTCGCCTCGGCGGCCGACTGTGTACAGCGGCGTAGGCGGTTGCAGCCGCAACAAGCGTCTTTCCGCTCCCTACGTCTCCTTCGAGAAGCCGCGCCATTGGATGGCGTGTATCGAAGTCAGCGAGAATGTCCGCGATCGCCCTTTTCTGCGCGTTCGTTGGAGAGAAAGGAATTGTGGAGAGAAACTTGTCGGCGAGTGCCGCGCCGTCGGTGATCGCAAATGAGTCTTGCGCATCATTTTCCGCGCGCTCGAGCGCACGCGCGACCTGGATGGAGAATATTTCTTCAAAAGCAAATCGCTTACGCGCGGCTTCCGCATGCTTGAGATCGTCTGGCTTATGGATATACAAAAGTGCGCGCGACAGCGCGGGCAAATGGTAGCGCTCCACAACGTCGTGGGGGATAGGGTCCTCTAGGAAATCCAAGATACCGTTTGCGTACACTTTCTCAAAGGCGTGTCGGAACCAAAGAGAAGTCACGCCGCGCGTTTCCGGGTACACTGCAAACAAACTACCCAGCAAGGCGTCGCCTTGCTGGTTTTTTCGTTGTGCAAACAATCCGGCTTCGGTGGGGTCTGCTGGCTCGACATGCGGATTTGCCAGATACGGCTTTCCCGTTTTGCCACCGACCGTACCGACCGCCTTCACGAACATTCCTTCCGAGAATTTCTTTGCGAGGTAGGGCTGGTGAAACCACATGACCTTTATCGAGCCCGAAGCATCGGTAATGGTAGCTTCGCCCACCGGGATCTTGCGCTTCCATGAGCGGCGTGTCTCAAGCTTGCCGATGGTGCCAAAGATCGTCGCTTGTGTGCCAACGGCGAGCCCATGAATAGCCGCCTCTTCGCCCCCCTGATCGTAGCGAGCGGGAAAGTGATATAGGAGTTGTCGAACAGTCTCAATCCCCAGTTTCTTGAGGCCGCGCAGCTGGACAGAAGTGAGCCTGAAGTGCTTCGTGAGCGGATGATCGGGTTGCATGGGCTACAGTATACATTTGAGTTATTCACAGTCTCTTTATTTTTGTATTGCAGACTGGTGAGGCGACGGTACTATAGTCGTGTTAATTAGTAGGAGATCATAGAATCGCAAACTATGGTGTATCACGATAATGAAGATGGTGAGAAAAAAGAGAGTGCAGTAGCTGATGAAGTGCTCGGTGAAGTCTTGAATGAAGATGCGGATGAAATTGAAGAACCGATAGCTGAGGTGCCGTTGGATGACGAAAAAGCGTGGGAGTAGGGGGGCGCTCGGCGGGGTGCGACCTTTCGGAAAACGGACTTTTTCTGGTGAAAAATTCCTCTGTCCTCGAGCCAAGCTCTGCGGGGTTTCCTCAAGATCGCACCTCGCCTCGCTAAGAAGTTGATAAAGAATAAAGACTCGACCTCGCTTAGGTTGTTGAAGAAAAAACGCACCACGGCTCTTAAGTGGTGAAATGGATGATTGCGTTAATCCACTGAAACCTGTAACCTGACACCTGTAACCTATTGATATGCACACGATCCTGAAATTTCTCGGCACCGTGGCGGCGGTATACCTGACCGTATCGCTCGTCCCTGGGATCGCGGTTGCGGGCGGATGGACGACGATCCTCCTTGTCGCGCTCGTGTGGTCCGTGATCATGGCAGTCATCAAGCCAGTGCTTGGCATCCTTACGCTTCCCATCACTATCATTACGTTCGGGATCTTCTCGTTTATCCTCAACGCGCTTCTCTTTTGGGCGATGACACTCATCGTTCCGGGTTTTGTCGTGGCTGGATTCTTGCCCGCGCTTCTTGGCGCGATCCTGCTCTCGGTTTTGACTTGGCTCATCAACCAGATTTTGTAGAACTATGGCCGACATACCGGGCCCTGCCTTTTTCATTGGAAAGGGCGATGACACGCTCATCTCCTTCGGCTCAGGGCAGCCCGATATGCCACCACCCCGGCAAGCGTTCGACATTCTAAAAACATACAGTGCCTTCAAGTACGGGCTCATTCAGGGAGAGGTGTCCCTGCTTACTGAGCTTGCAAAAGAGTACCCCGGCTCACGGCCGGAAGATTTTGTCGTTACCAACGGTGCCTCGGAGGCGATCGATCTTGTGCTACGCGTCATCGCTAGACCTAAGGGAAAGGTCCTTTTGCCCCGGCCGTACTACTACTCGTATCCACACAATGTGCACTTCGCCGGCATGACACCGGTCTACTACGATCTCGAGAAGGGGAAGATCAATTTTGAGACGTTTAAAGAAGCGCTCGAAGGCTGTAGCGCGGTCATGATCAATTCTCCCTCGAACCCGACGGGTACGGTGCAGGAAGTAGAAACACTCAAACAAATAGAAAAATTGTGCGAGGAAAAAGGGACGTACGTTATTTCGGACGAAGTGTACAAGGATATCATCTACGTGCGCGAGAACTACCTTCTGCACGGCCCACGGGTCGTTACGGTCAATTCGTTCTCCAAAACGTACGGAATGTGTGGGCTGCGCGTGGGCTATGTGTATTCGCAAAACAAAAAGCTCATTGAGGATATCATCGAAATGAAAACGCACACGGCAATGAACACCTCGACCGTCGGGCAAATGATGGCGCTTGCGGCGCTTCGATCCCCAAAAAGCTACATCGCGCACAATCTCGAGACCTGGAAGACGAGACGCGACCTGATGTTTAACGGTATGAAAGAACTCGGGCTCGATCTCTGGAGCCCGGAAGGCGCTTTCTACGTGCTACCGAAGTTCAAAAATTCAACGCAAGCAATGAGCGATCTCTACCACACCCACAAGGTGATCACATACGATGGCGCATGGTTCGGTGCGCCAGGGCGCCTGCGCTTCAGCTACGCGCTCGACGAGCAGAAGATCATTGAGGGATTGCGCCGCGTCAGGGAATTTCTAGGCCGTGAGTACGCGAGCTATTCGTGATCCGACTTCGGGTTCGTGAAATCAGAGAGCTTCGCACCGGAAATGAGGAAGAGATAAATGAGCTCTAAGATCCCGGCAGTATTTACGACGAGGAAAACGACGAACCAGATCTTTTCGCCGCGCTTCGCCGCTCTCCAGAGTGCCAAGCCCTTCCACAGCAGACTCCATATCACCAATGCAGCGATACCGATCCCAAACGCCGGCATCCAAAGAGGCGAGCCCATACCATAATCCATTCCGAAGTGATGCATATGCGAAGCATACCATCCGTTTAATGTTTTAGTGGCCCATGCTATGGTAGTGCGACGGAGAGGTGGCAGAGTGGTCGAATGCAGCACACTGCTAATGTGTTGAGCCTCAAAAGGGCTCCGAGGGTTCGAATCCCTCCCTCTCCGCAGATAGAAACTTCGCGTTCGGAAAGAGCCGCGCCGCGAA
>MFKV01000002.1 GCA_001781105.1 Candidatus Kaiserbacteria bacterium RIFCSPHIGHO2_01_FULL_54_36
CCCTTGCGATTGATATGTTCGATGTACGGAATATTGATTGACCAGCCGTATCCAAACGGGCTACTGTCGTCCCCTTGTTGGCTGGTGTATTGGAGGCGTAAATCGGGCGTCATTCCGCCTCGCCCTTTGGGAACTTGCAGCGGAAACTCGTATGATAATCCTCCGCCTATTGAGTCCGGCTCGAGCTTGAAAAGATTCGTGGCAACATTGAGTTCGCCGGTTCCTGCCGGGTCGCCGCTTGAGCCTGCCATTGCCATCGGCTCTGGCGGAGGCTCTTCTTCTTTCGGTTGCTCCTCTTCTGGCGCTGCGTCATCCGGAGGCGAAGCATTCTCTTCTACAGCGACACTCAGCGATTCTTCGCTTGAGTCCACTGATTCAAATACAGCTCTTGCGAGCGGACCAATATCAAACTCCGCGACGGCAGGCGCATTATCGGAGGCGGGCTCACTCGCTGAGGGTTGTGCTGTGGCCGGAGCTGCAGCAGAATTAGTCGTTTGCCCAAATACAGGCAACGGAGGGACGAGCAGCCCAAGAATTAACAACGATGCGCCTAACCGAGAGAATTGTGTGAGAAGAAAACCCCGCAGCATCGCGCGACGTTATCACGCTTCATGAATCATTAATTTGAGTCATCTTCGCGGTTTGGTGGATAGTCTGTGCATAGTTAGCGATCGTTTTTTGCGGAAATTAAAAAGAGACGATTTTTTATTGCCGAGGTCATCCAATAAAGTGTTTGACGGTTTCTATTTGAGTTTGAAAGCTACACGGTATCTCGGCATTCAGTAGCAATCTCGGATAGCCGAGATTGCTTTTGCGAAATCAATCAAACGCTCCCACAAAAAATCGTGTGGATATGTGGAAAACTTGAAGGAGCGGCAATATCTGCGAGTCCGTTAGTTCGGTGGTGTGAGGACGAACACCGTGTCAAACACAGACTCAAGCGGCTTGGCGTAGCGATAGATGTTGGTCCCTTTTCCATCTGCATATTCTTTATACACTGTTCTGTGCAAACGCAAGAGAGGTTCTACCACTCTATTAAAGAATCGGACTCCGGGTAATGTGCGAAAACCCGCTTCCGGAAGCGCCTTCCACTCTTCCTCGTAATTGAAATGATACCAGCGACTCTCTAACATGAGGATTTTCTTGATGTGCGGATACCACGAGAGGATGCAGTTTTCAGCAAACTGCGGGTGCGCGAAGCTGATGACGGCGTCATTGGGACGTATCGGTAATCGCGACAACTCAAGCGCATTACGGAGGATCGCAGGGATGTTTTGAGGTCGCGCCGTGTATTTCTGGGACTGCACCGAGACGATTTTGTCGAACGCCGCGTACAATGGCGAGCCGTCAACAATGCGCCAGCGGACAGTTCGTGCGGATATGAGATTGACACTTACCAGCCGCTTATGCTTGAAGTGCTGCGCAAGCATCGCGGCGTGGACTACGTACGCAGGGTCGGAGGACAAGAACCACACCGTCTTTGCATTCCCTATTGCCTTTTCAATTGATTCAAGAGCTCGCCGCTCCTCGTCCTCACGGCGCGGCGGAAGCGGCGGGAGTTCTTGATCAAACGAATTGATGAAAAATGAATCGGGAAACCCTGCAAAGTAGCTCCGGTATCCAATCAAAGCATCGTCGGGAATCGCGTCCTTTAAAGAATCAAGAAATACACCCGCGCGGAAACCCATCGAATAAGCGCTTGCAGCGGCCCATGAGCATGCGGCGAAGACGCCTGCAATACGCGGAGCTTGTTCAGCAAGAAGTATGTCCGCGATGGTCCGCTTCCCTACCTCAAAGCCCGAGAGATCGAGAAGCGTATATTCGTCGGTCTCGTTCGGATGCGGTTGATACAGGAGTCGCACGTCCGGAAAATGTCTGCGTACGTACGCCAGCATTCCGTTCGTACGCAGGGTGAAAAGCTTCTGGTCGGATCCAATGGGAAGATTGTAGAAATCCGTGCCGAAAAATATCGCTATTTTTTCATGGCCACCCGCGGTCGAGCCGAGAAGATACGGGAAACTGATTTTTTGTATTCTGCCCATACGATACTCACTGCGCGCTCCTTACGAGCTCATCATAATCTGCTTTGGCCATCATGCTCACGAGCTCGCTAAATGAGACCGATGGTTCCCAACCAAGGATGCGCTTGGCTTTTGAAGCATCGCCCACGAGGTCGCTGACCTCACGGGAGCGGAAAAATTTCGGATTGACAGACACGATAACTTCTCCCTTTTTATTCTTTCCCACTTCGTCGACACCGCTCCCTTCCCAGAGAACCGGCATGCCAAGAACTGACGCGGCAGCGTCCACAAACTCTCGAACAGAATGCTGCACGCCGGTCGCAATGACAAAGTCTTCTGCACTGTCTCGCTCTAACATCGTGTGCATCGCGACGACATACTCCTTCGCGTACCCCCAATCCCGCTTTACATTGAGGTTGCCCAATTCTAACCGCTCTTGAAGCCCGAGCTTTATTTTTGCGAGCGAAAGAGTGATCTTCCGGGTCACAAAATGTTTGCCTCTGCGTGGCGACTCATGATTAAAAAGAATGCCGGAGCACACATAGGCGCCTTTGTCTTCGCGATACCCCACTACATACTCTTTGTGGGCTCGCAGTTTTGCTTGTGCATACGGAGAGACCGGGGCAAAGGCAGACAATTCATTTTGCGGAGGAGGCGTGGTGCCGAACATTTCGCTCGACGACGCTTGGTATATTCGCGTTGCCTTATTTGCTTTGAGTGCCTCCGTAATAACACGCCCCGCACCCAGGTAATTGACCTCCCACGCATCCTCGGGCACTTCGAACGATACCCCCACGTGGGATTGAGAGGCGAGATTGTACACTTCATCCGGTTTTGCGATCTCCATCGCGCGACGCAAAGATGCGACGTCGTGCAGATCGCCATAGATAAAATGGAGGCCTCGTGTTCGATGCAGTTGCTCGAGTATATCGCTGGGGCCCCCGCTCGTTCTGCGCACGAGGCCATACACATCATATCCACGATCGAGTAAAACTTCGGCTAGGTATGAACCATCCTGGCCCGTCACCCCTGTTATCAACGCTCGCTTCATATCGTTATAATACGACGAAACGATGCTCTCAAAAATCGGCGTTGATGCTTTTGAGGGCGTGTGCAGCTTTCACGAAGCCTTCGCCGCCGAATTTGTGTCCCTGCCATATTTCGGGAAGGAACCACACATCCTTTTTCACGAGCATGCCGAGTAGTGCTTTGAAATCAATGCTGCCGTCGCCTATCTGTAGACCTTCTCCATTGAATTTCGCGCCATCGGAAATGTGGACATATTTTGTCACGGGCAAGATCGTACGCGCGAACTCATTCAGGTCCTTTTTGTAGTAATTGCAATACAGCGCTGCATGAGACGTGTCGAAAACGACCCCGTACCCGTATTTTTTTGAGAACGCAACGATTTCTTTCGCGTCCATGAAATTCGCGTGATACCACTGCCCACCGAAATACCACGGACAACCGGGCATGTTCTCGAGAAGGAGTTCGAATCCTTCCGCCTTAAGCTTGGAGAGCGAATTCGCGAGATTCTTGTTGAGCTGCGAGATATCCGAGAGGAGCGCTCGCTCCATATGCATGCCGCCGGGGTGTACAACGAATTTTACCTTTTGTTTTCCGTTCCTGAAAAGCTTCTTCATTTTTCGTGCATGGTTGAGAGCCTTGTTGAAAAAATCGATCGAACGTTGCCGCACATCCGGGTCAAGGCTCGAGAGATTGAGCAAGAGATCGTCGTTATATTCGGGGCCATGGAACGCAACGTTAAGATTGTATTTCTTTGTGTACGTCTTGTTAGCATTCACGTCCGAATCGGTGAGATGGATCTCGGCGAAATCGGAACCGCAGTGCAACAGAGTATCAATGTCGCTCATGCGAGCCACCACACCCCACTTATGTTCCAGCTGTAAAGCGCCATAGAGACTTGCGGGCCGGAAACCAATGTCGGATTCGAGAAGGTAGTCGTCTTTTTTGATGCTCCGCGTCACAAGTCTTTTCCCGACGAACAGATCGAACTTCAGCGGACTCGTTCCTTTCCCCGGACTCCGGAGTGCAAGGTCGCTATCGGCGAGTACCGTGCCCTTCTTGAGATTGTGAGCTGCAACAATGCTTTTTGAGAGTGTTTCGCGATTGAGATATTCTCCGCGCGATGGGAACCGAACTCCGTCTCCCAAAGCGGACTCGATGATGCGGATCTGCTTCACCAATTCCGAAAATTCTTCGGGCAACAGGCTCGCTTTGTGGTCGGGGCCCGGCAACGTCTTGTCGGTCGTGAGGTGCCGCTCAATGACCTTTGCCCCCATGGCGACGGCGGCACAGGTGACCGATATACCGGCCTCGTGCCCTGAATATCCTATTGTTTCGCTAAACCGCTCTTTCAGAACTTTGAGGAAATTAAGGTTCACGTCGTGGTGCGGTGCGGGATACGTACTATTGCAGTGGAGAAGAATATACTCGGCGTTTTTCTTTTTGAGGAAATCGACGAGCTGCTCGATCTCGGAGACGAATGACATGCCTGTTGAAATAAGCATGGGCTTCTTCAGGGCCGCTATTTTCCCGAGCAACGGGAGGTTGAACATGTCGGGCGACCCTATCTTGAACGCGGGGACCTTCAATGATTCCAACAATTTGAGGCTTTTCTCGTCCCAGGGAGAACAAAGGAACTCTATGCCTCGGGAGCGCGCATACCGGCACACCTCTCGCATTTGTGAGTCACTCAGTTCCGTCTTCACGATGTGCTTCAGCGTGTAGTTGGTCCCGTGCTCTTCGGCACCGATATCCTTCAAGACGCGCCCCGCATAGACGTCTTTAAGCGAGCGCTTCTGGAACTTCACTGCATCAACGCCGGCTTTTACGGCGTGGTCGATGAGTTGCTTCGCGAGCTTCATCTGCCCTTGGTGGTTAAGGCCTATTTCGGCGATGATGTACGTCGGATGCCCGTCGCCTACGAGGCGCTTTCCGATGCGCAATTCAGACATAACGAGTACCGTACCACGATTTGGGGCTATAAATCAATCTATAAAAAGACTCGCCTCCCCGCAGCAGCTGCGGGGAGGCGAACGACATCGGCTTAGCGGCCGATGATAGTGCGCAGGTACGCGTCGGCCGAATCCTGCACGACGGCCGGGGAAGGATCGAACCCGATCAGGATTGCCCCGATCGTGGCGCCGATCGCACAGACAATTCGCAGCATGCTCACCTTTTCGCGCAGGTACCAGACGGCACCAAAAACGACGATGAGTATCGCGAGCCGCTTGAGGCTCCCCACGTAGGCGATCGGCGCGAGTCGGAACGCGACGCCGAGCGCGATGAAGGGAATAGCGTAGAAGGTGCCGATGAGCACCATCTTCCACTTGTGTAGACGGAGGCGATCTCGTAGCGGAGCGAATTCGCCTTCGTCGTGTGACGGCGCCTTGCTCGTAAACACCGCATAGATGAGTGCGAGCGCGAGGATCTCTATCGTGACCCCGAGTATCATGTCACCGTGACGGGCGAGGAGTCCATCGCTGATGAGCGCGGGGGTGGCGATAAGCGCTCCCCCGTATGCCCATCGCAATCCCCGCATGCGTTTCTTTTCCGTCTCTGGCAGATTTTTCGTGCTACGGAACGCGAGCCAGAATGCGAGCGGCATGAAATACTCTTTCCATGGCGCTCCTTCACGTGCACTCGTGTACACGGCAACGATGACGAGCGCAATACCAATGATCCCGTAGTGGCCCGGCCACTCTCCGATGAGCAGCGCACCAAATACGACGAGTCCCGGAGCGACTGCAGAGATGGGCGCACGGAACGATGCATCCAGCAGCCGTGATGAGCGGACATTCGCGAACTGTATGACGACATTGCAGAGCGTCGTCACAATGAGCGCGATGCTCCACATCGGGATGTTGAACGTTTGTGGTGCAAGCGCATCCCATTCGCGTCCAACCGTGAGGAAGAACGCGAAGCAGATGATGCCGGCGATGAGATGTTGAAAGACGCGGTGCTCGTACTCGGTGAACAACCGCTCGTTCAGCACCCGTTTCCGGTAAATCTCCCAGGCGCCGATACCGGCAGTCCCGAGAGCAGCGCATAACAGAGCGAGCCCTTCCATGGCTGCCATCCTTTCTTTTCCTCGTGTTGTACCCTATTTCACTTGCGCGAAAGTACCACGATTTTACTATCCAGTCAATTACCACGCGGTCCAGCCGCCATCGACGTACACTTCGGTACCGGTGACATAGCTCGAGCGCTCGTCGAGCAGGAACTCGAATACGGAGATTGTTTCGTCGAGATGCATCATCCGCTTCATGGGCGTCTCTGCGTTATATTTTTTGACGAAATCAGTATCTTGATTCGGGTCTTCCACTCCCCCGAAAATGACGGCGTTGACGCGGATGTCGGGCGCGTAATAGGTCGCGAGGTATTTCGACATGATAATGACGGTTGCTTTCGACATCGAGTAGCCGATGTTTTTTACAAAATCAGTATAGATATGGTGCTTGGGAGAGACAACGCCGTACAAAGAACTCACGTTGATGATGGAGCCGCTTGTATTGTTCTTGATGAACTGCCTGCACACGGAAAATGCGCTCACTGCATTTACTTCCATATAGTCGCGCACTTCCGAAAGTGGGACATCGGTCGGCTCGATTCTTTTTGAATCTTTAGTCGGTACGGGATTGTATGCGTGGCAAACGATCATGCCATAGAGGTCTTTGTGCTCGCCGAACCACTTCTTGACGAACGTCTCGTCCGTAAGATCGTGGCCGAGCGCTTTGTCGAGCGATAACACTTCATACGTATTTTTGAAATGCTCAACGAGCTTTTTGCCGATGAGTCCTTCGCTTCCCGTGATGACCAATTTTTTCTTCATGTGTATTGTTCGTCGAAAAAGCGTATTGCTTTTTTGAGCGCATTCATCTGGAGGTCCATGTCTTTCTCGATGCCCTGATTGGTCGTGAATTGCATGATGAGCGGCTGCAGCTTTTCCGCCTTGGGACAACTGACCCTTTTCAAATATCCTTTAAATTGACGAGCTTGATTGGGAAGACCCGGGAAAAATGCTCCTTTCTTGTTGATGAGCTGCATGATGGGTTCGTTGTACACAAGGGCCCATGCGGCATAGATGCCATCACCTCCGAACTCCATGAATTTCTTGCGGAAGTTGTACCAGCTAACACCCCGCTTTTTTTCGCCTTCGTAGCGCACGGCGAAGGTGTAATAGGAATTGATCGACCCCTTCGGGACGCGCTGCGGAATGATCCAATCGCATCCCTTGAGTGCTTTCAAATATTTTGCGGCTATCTGCTGACGCTTGCGTACGAGAAAATCTATCTGCTCTACTTGAGCGAGTCCTATTGCGGCAGCCACCTCTGGCAGACGGTAGTTGTAGCCAAATGTGTCATGACGAAGGTATTTCGGATCTTGGAACGTATCCTTATTTTTTCGTACCTGACCATTCTGCGCGCGAATATTCTTGAATCCCATGCCGCCGAATTTGCGCATGCGCTCCGCGAGTACTTCGCTATTGGTTATGAGAATGCCGCCGTCGCCTGTTGAGATGTGCTTTGAGTTCTCCGTGCTGAAACTGCCGACGTCTCCGATCGTGCCGCCGAGGCGTCCTGTGTCGTCAGTTCCCAGATAGCATTGCGCGCAGTCCTCGACGACCGCGAGCCGGTGCTTTTTGGCGATCTTCATAATACTCCGCATATCACAGACCTGCCCGTACAGGTGCACGGGCATGATGGCTTTCGTGCGCGAAGTTATCTTGCGCTCGATATCCTTCGGATCTATGAGGAAGGTGTCCGGGTCCACGTCGGCGAATACTGGCCGCGCGCCCGCATGGATCACTGCATAGCCGCACATAACTACAGTGAGCGCGGGCAGGATGACCTCGTCACCAGGGCCCACACCGAACGCCATAAGTGCCTGATGAAGGGTCGAGGTACCTGAATTCGACGTGACCGCATACTTCGTCCCAAACCGCCCAGAAAATGCGCGCTCGTACCGCTGATTCATGTTACCCGACGTCGAGCTGCCGAAACCGGAATTCAGGACTTCGCGTACATACTTCACCTCGTTGCCGCGGAAGCGCCAGCTATTGCTTGTTTTGACGAACCTGTTTTTCTTTGTGTGTGCCATAACTACGCGGCCTTAAGCTTCAATGTCGTCTTTTTTCTCTGATTGTCAAGAAATTCCTGCTGGCGAGAAAAGTTGATCTCCGCGATCTCCGGCTTCTCATTGAGAAGCTCCATGATATTTTTGAGCGGCACCGTATTCTTCTGTATATCAAGCTCTTCGAAAACCCGCTTGAAAAATTCATAATCTTCCGGATAATCGAGGGTGAGGCGCACATGGTCATTCCAATAGATCGGGTCGGCAACTTTGAAGTCCGCGACCCTGAATAGCCCTGTGTCGGTGAAATACACCCACATCATTTCCGTGTTCTGCGTATCCTTGATCTCACAGACTTTTTGTAGTGCGGTCGTCTTGATGCCGAACTCTGACCCTCCGCACACTACTCCCTTGGGAATATTGAGAAAATCGGGCTCTTCCGCTTTGATCTGCTCGATCTCCTGTTCTATGAGCTCAGGCCCGAAAAAAGGATCGTCGCCGTCGAGCGTGATGATGTAATCCGCGCCGAATTTCTCGGCCGCCCCGCGCCATCTATCGAGTTTGTCTTCGAGACTTCCACGAAAACACAGTACGCCTTCTTTGAGCGCGATCTCCTCAAGCACATCATCCTGCGCTCGATCGCTCGTACATACGACGATGCCGTCCAATCCGCGGATCGACTTTGCCCTGTCGATGATATGCTCGATCACTTTCCTTCCTCGTATCGGAAGCAGCGCCTTCTGCGGCAATCGGCTGGAATCGGTTCGCACCGTGATGAATCCAAAAAACTTCACCCCGTGAGAGAACGAGTCCGATTTCTCGTCGGCATCTTTATCACGCATGAAATAAAACGAGTTCTGGGAGTACATGATGGATTTCTCTCATGGGGTTCATGGTGGCAGTATCCCATACTAGCCGCTATAATGCATTTTGCATGAAGATAGCCGTCATTGGATCAGGGGGCTACGTTGGCAGCGCGCTGTGCAAAGCGCTCACGCGCAGAGGATATTCCGTAACCACTGTCACGAGAGCGAATTACTCGGAAGCGAAGAGTGGGGATTTTGACATTGTCGTAAACTGCGCGATGCCCTCGGGCAAATTCTGGGCGAAGAATAATCCAAAAAAAGATTACGAAGAGACCGTGGAGAAGACCGCGCGGCTTCTCAAGGAATGGAGATTCAAGAAATTCGTCCAGATAAGCACGCTCTCTGCGCGTACGAAATCGGATACCGTGTACGGCGCTCATAAGGCGCAGGCGGAGCGACTGTGCAACCCCAATGAGCATCTCATAGTCCGCCTCGGAGCCCTGTACAGTACGAGCATGAAAAAAGGGGTATTGCTCGACATGTTGCAGGGAAAGAAAGTGTACGTGGACGGCAAGAGCCGATATTCGTTTGTGCCGCTCGATTTTTGCGCAGAGTGGGTCGCAGCGCATCTGGAGCGAAACGGGGTCGTGGAGGTAGGCGGGAAAAACGCGATCGCGCTCGTTGACGTAGCAGCGCATATCGGAGCGCACGTGGAATTCGAGGGAGAGCTCGACCATCAGGACCTCGTATCGCCGGAGAGCGATTTTCCGGAAGCGAAAGATGTGCTAGCATTCCTCGATTCGATGCGAGCTTCTCAAACATCTCTATGAATGTCGCCCTGATCGCCCCAACTGTTAATGAGGTGGAGGGCCTGCGCGCGGTCTTTCCCAAACTTCCAAAAGACTTGCTCAACGAAATAGTGGTCGTCGACCTGAATTCGACCGATGGGACGATAGAGTACTGCAAGAAAGAGGGCTACCGCGTGCATCACCAAGTGAGCCGCGGGTATGGGGCCGGCATCATGGAAGGTCTCGCGCACACGAGCGCGGATATCATCGTTGAGTTCCCGCCCGATGGCAGCTCGCCGCCAGAGAGGATAGGCGACTTGGTCGCGAAAGTGCGTGAGGGCTACGATCTCGTCATTGCCTCACGGTATCGCGATGGCGCAAAAAGCTACGACGACGACTTCGTTACCCGTTTCGGTAATTGGCTTTTTACCGCCATCATCAATATTCTGTTCCGCGCGCACTACACCGATACACTGGTCGGATTCCGCGCGTACCGCCGCTCTGCGCACAATAAGCTCGGGCTTTCTACGCGTGGCCTCTCGTGGACTGCCCAGCAGTCGATCCAGTTTGCGAAAGCTGGTCTTACAGTCACGGAAGTTGGAGTTGATGAACCCGCCCGTATCGGTGGAGTACGGAAAATGCGCCCCCTCAAGACTGGACTCGAGATACTGTGGGTCATCGTACGGGAATTCGTCGCCGGAAGGAAATTCGCGAACGTATTTCCGGTACAGAGTGCTTCGGAAAGATAATGTGTTAGAATCTTCGAACCATGAAAAAGAAGGCCATTATTAGCGGCGTTACGGGTCAGGACGGCTCGTACATGGCCGAGCTTCTCCTCTCCAAGGGCTATGAGTTGCACGGGCTCATGCGCCGGCTTTCTTCCTTCGCCTCGGGGAGAATTGACCACCTTTTCTCAAATCCCCACTTCCATACGTACCACGCGGATCTTACCGACAGTCCTTCCTTGTCGGGAATAATTTCCAAAGTAAAGCCGGATGAATTCTATAATCTCGGTGCAATGTCTCACGTAAAGGTATCGTTCGAGGTGCCACAATATACGCTCGAGACAAATACGGTCGGCGTCCTTAACGTCCTCGAGATCCTCCGCACGCTTTCTCCCAAGACCAAATTTTACCAAGCGTCCTCCTCCGAGATGTTCGGAGTGCCCGGCGTTCCACCACCGTTTAATGAGACCACGCCGATGAATCCGCAAAGCCCCTACGGCGTGGCGAAGCTCGCCGCATTCCACCTTACCAAGCAGTATCGCGACGGATACGGTATGTTCGCGACGACGGGCATACTGTTCAACCACGAAAGCCCGCGGCGTGGCGGCACGTTCGTGACCAAAAAGGTGAGCCAGGCCGTTGCGCGGATAAAGCACGGGATGCAAGACTCACTCGTGCTGGGTAATCTCGACGCCAAGCGCGACTGGGGCTGGTCGCCGGAATTCGTCGAGGCAATCCACCTCATCATGCAGCAGAAGAAACCGGACGTGTACGTCGTCGCGACCGGCGAGACGCATACGATCAAAGAGTTCGTCGAGGAAGCGTTCGCGCATGTGGGCCTCGATTGGAAGAAGTACGTAAAAACCGACAAGCGATACATACGGCCCAACGAAGTCCCCCTCCTCCTCGGTGACGCCTCAAAAATAAAGAAAATTGGGTGGAAGCCGAAAATGAAATTCAAAGATATCGTTCATGCGATGATTGATTACGATATGGCGCATCCTCATGATAACTGAGATACGGGGGAAGAACGGATCAAAGAAACTCTTCGCGCTGCTGTTGGACGTTTCGGATATAGGCGAAGGAACCTATCCCGTCACCGCTCCTTCGTGGCCACTGCAGCTCTTGCTGATGAAGCGAAAGAGCGGGCATGTCGTCCGAAAGCACATGCACAAAAAACTCCGCAAATCGTCATCAGGGCCCATGGAAGCTATCGTCGTCGTTCGCGGCGAGATACAGGCAAACATTTACGACCGCAAAGGGGCTCCGGTCTCGGAGCTATCCGTTTCTGCTGGCCAATGCCTTCTTATTATTGACGGCGCTCACGAGGTGAGGGTAAGAAAAGATGCTCTCATGTACGCTTTCAAAGATGGACCCTACAAAGAAGACAAAATAATCTTATGAACGTAACGCAATGCCATTTGTGCGCGTCGAAGAGCCTCGTTGAGGTGCTGAGCTTAGGCTTTCACCCGCTTGCGGACTTCTTTCTAAAAGAGCATCAGCTCTCCGAGATGGAACGCCGCTATCCGCTTTCGCTGCTTCAGTGCCAGGATTGCGGCCACGGAATGAACAGCTATATCGTCCCTGCTGAGGTACGCTACCAAGAGAATGACTATAGCTATGACTCATCGAATTCGAGGGTCTCCATCCAGCATTTTTCAGATATGGCCAAAGAGATATGGAAGCGGGCGAAATTGAAGAAGGGCGACCTTGTCGTTGATATAGGCAGCAACGTCGGGACACTGCTTAGTGCATTCCAGAAATTAGGCGCACAGATCCAAGGCGTAGACCCTGCGCCCAACATTGCAAAACTCGCAGAGAAAAACGGAATTCTCACCATCAACGACTTTTTCAATGCGTCGGCATGCAAAAAGATACTAAAGAAAGCAAGGCCGAAAGTGATCACCATGACCAATGCATTCAACCACGTTTCAAATCTCAACGAATTCATGCACGATGTCGTGTCGATCATGGACAAAAACAGTACCTTTGTCATCGAACTTCCCTACTTCCTCGAAATACTCCGCAAAAAACATTTCGATGTCGTGTACTTGGAACACGTCTCATACATAGGGGTCATGCCGCTCGTCCCCTATTTCAAAAAATTCGGGCTCACGATCGAGCACGTGGAAGAAAATGACTACATGAGCGGCTCCCTGCGGATTTTTGTGGGCTTCGGTAAAGAAGGCCCGTCGGTCGCGAAGCACATCGCGCTCGAGGAAAAAGCCGGGCTCTATGACAAGAAGGTATGGAAGAAATTCGCAGAAAGCGTCCGCGGTTGCAAGATGAACATATTGAAGGAATTGGTAAGCGCTCGCGAGCGCGGCGGCAAAATAGTCGCTATCGGCGCGGCGGCAAAAGGAAACACGCTGCTCAATTACTGTGGAATCGATAGCGCCCTCATTGATTTTGCAACCGATGCATCGCCCTTGAAGATCGGTAAATACACTCCAGGCTCGCACTTGCCCATCCTCGCCGACGACGCTATAGATGAGAGCGTCACTGACGCCCTCATTCTCGCATGGAACATTGCCGGTCTGCTCAAGAAGAAGATCGGCTCGCGGCACCCCACACTTCACTTTATTACCCCGCATGTGGTAGGCTCTTAAATTATGAGGCGGCAAAAGAGGAAAGTCGACTTCAAAGACAAGCGAGGGACCATCATGGACATCTTCGTGGGTGAGCCGTACGAGCATTGCGTTATCGTGTATTCCAACAAAGGCTCGGTCCGCGGGAACCACTTTCATAAGAAGTCACAGCAGACAGATTTTATGCTCTCCGGCAGCATGCTGGCGTATACCAGGAAAAAAGGAAGCAAAAAAATAGAGAAATTTGTTGTGCGTCAGAATGACGTCACGCATTGGGACAAGGGGGAGGCGCACGAATTCATCGCGCTGGAGCAGTGCGCATTCCTGAGCTTCGTCAACGGCCCGCGCGGAGGCGACAATTATGAGAACGACACCTTCCGCCTCAAGATACCGCTCCACGAACAAGCAAAGAAAAAGATAACCGATTGGACTGTGCAATAGAACTCATGTTGACGCGAATCAAGCTCAGAGTGCTCGATCTTCTGCGATGGAGCGAAGCGTACACGAGGACAGATATGGTGTACGCAACGCAGGGGGGGTTTTGGCTCTCGCTCGCGAAGGTGGTAGGACTCATATCATCGCTCCTCTTTGCCGTCGCGATGGCGAACCTCGTTCCCCCCGAGGTATTCGGGACCTATAAATTCGTGATCTCGGGGGCTGCGATCATCGGCGCTTTTTCTCTGGGCGGCGTGGGGACTGCTATCATACAAGCTGTTGCTCGAGGATACGAGGGGGCCTTGCATCAAGGCACGAAGGCATACTTGAGGTGGAGCTTTGGTATCATCGCCATCGCGATCGCGATCGCGATCTACTATTTTCTCAACGGGAATGAGGTGCTCGCCATATCGTTCCTCATCGCAGGCGCGTGCAATCCTCTCATTATTGGATTTTCTTTCTTCGGCCAGTTCATCTCGGGGAAAAAAGATTTCAGGACATTTTCAATATTTGACACTCTGCGAAATGTGGCACCCGCATTTGTACTCATCGCGACGGTCTTTTTCACCAGTGATCCGGTGCTGATCATTTTGGTGTTCTTTGTTTCGTGTACCGTCACAAATATCCTGCTCTACTACTCGACCGTGCAAAAATACCAGCCCAACGAGCTCGTCGACCCGCAAAGCATTCCCTACGCCAAGCATCTGAGCCTCATGGGAATAATGGTCAAAGTCGCAGAAAATATCGACAAAGTGCTCGTCTTCCATTATCTCGGCGCCTCCCAGCTCGCCATATATGCCTTCGCACAGACACCGATCGGAAATCTCAAACTGCTCAACGACATACCTGCACGGCTTGCGCTGCCGAAGTTAAGCGAGCGAAGCTTCCCAGAATTGAAACGATCCCTTCCGAGAAAGATCCTTCTTCTCGCAGGCATCATGGCCGTTATTGTCGTCCTCTATATTGCCTTCGCGCCGCTTATATTCCAGCTCTTGTTCCCCGCATATCTCGATTCTGTCATCTATACGCAGGTCTTGGCTCTGTCGCTCTTGTTCGCGCCGGGTACCATGTTTGGCGAGGCATTGACTGCACACATGAAAAGAAGGGAGCTGTACCTCTCGCAAGCCGTCCTGCCTATCATCAAGATCGCACTGTTTCTTATTCTCTTGCCGTTGTTTGGCCTCTGGGGCGCTATCGGGGCGATCATTGCTTCGCAATTCTTGACGTTTGTACTCTATGCCTTTCAGTTCTGGCGGGTACGGCCAATCTGATATGCGCGCGCTCTACAGATCGCTTTCCTCCTCACATCCGACGCAGATGCGCATAGTGCGTTTTCTCATCTCCGGTAGCTCGGCGGCCGGCATTAATCTAGGCACGTTGTTCGTACTGACCCACTTCTTTGACGTGTGGTACCTGTTGTCGTCGGTGGTCGCGTTTTCCGTCTCCTTCTTCGTCAGCTTCACGTTGCAGAAATTCTGGACCTTCAACGATGCGTCCTTGCATCGCGTGCGCTCCCAAGCCTTTGTGTATCTAATGATAGCGCTCGCCGACTTGGGGCTGAACACGCTCCTGCTCTTCGTGCTGGTGGAGTACGCACACGTACACTATATGGCAGCACAGCTCTTATGCATGGGACTCATCGCAATCATAAACTTCTTCAGCTATAAGCGTTTCGTATTCCGAGCTCTCAAGAATGATGCGCCTCTTTCCGCAACCCAAACACGGACACGCATGTCTCCTCCTCACATATTCTTTCTGGTCGTGGCCTTCGTCCTCTTTGCGTCCCTTGCCTCATATCGACTTTCCGAAAACCCGCCAACATGGATAGACGAAGGGACCATTACGCAAACGTCGATCAATCTCGCAGCGCACGGGATTTATGGCATGCAGACCGCGCCGGGGCACTTTATCACTACGGCCGGCTTTATCACTACGAGTTTCCCCGTCACGTACCCGATCGCCCTTTCATTTTCCCTTTTTGGTACCACGCTCTTGAATGCGCGCGGGACAATGGTCCTTTTTATGACTCTCTTGTGTGCACTGTCATATTTCCTGATCCGGAGTCTTGCCGGAGAACGAAAGGGGTCAATATCCCTTTTCTCCCTATTCTTGTTGGTAACATTTGCCCCGCTCTACGGGCATGGAAAAAACGTCCTCGGCGAAGTACCGGGACTAATGTATTTCGTCGCCTCTCTCGTCTTTCTCCAATGGGCTGAAAAAAAATCTTACTTGTCGCTGTGGGTTTTCTCCGGCGTGTTCGCGGGGTTGGCAATGACTACGAAACCAAGCTACCTCATTTTCATTGCGCCGTCTCTACTCGTTGTTGCATACCTGCGTCGCAAACAACTCTCATGGAGAAGTGTGCTCACCTTTTGCGCGGGGGCCGGCTGCGTTCTCCTGTGGTGGTTTTTTGTGCATGTCACAAGCATTGCTGCGCTGAAAGAGATCTTTCTCGTGACCAACCCGAACGACCACGCGCTTTCGGCTCGCCTCATCAACAACAGCGCGCGATTTATTTCCGAGCTCCAACCGCTCTATTTCTTAGGTCTCCTTTCGCTCTGGTGGGGATCTTTGCTGTTCCGGACATGGCGCAAAGTCGAGATCCCGACCGTGGAGCTCTTTGCCGGCATATTTTCTGCGGTTAGTCTTCTTCTCTACCTTCCAAGCGGCGGATTTTATCGCTACTTTTTTCCTGCAGAAGCGCTCGCGCTCGTCTTCTTACCGCTCGCGCTCTACCGCACACCTCTTGCCGAGAGGTATCGCTCTTTTTTCCTGAAAGCTGCTACCGTATTCCTCCTCCTGCTTATCCTTTTTCAGGGATACCAGACGCTTTTTCACTCATGGGTATCCGAGCATCAGGAAAATACCCGCTCGGCGCTTCTTTCCCTGCATTTGCGCGATATCGGGGACGATAAAAAGATCTTTTTATACAATGTCCCCGAAGCGGTGATTTTCCTCAATTCTCACAACTATTATCAGTACCTGCAGTACGGCGAGGTTGTCACGCACGGGGCAGAAAATCTGGCCTTCCTCTTCCGCGGCGAGCCCGATTACGTCTTGGTGGATACGGAGTTCCCCGACACGGAAAGGGTCTCGGCCTTTTATAGCGAGCGTTCGCGCTTTGATAAATACGTGCTGTACGAAAAAACGCGCAAGTAGCAAGCCGGATCGCCCTCTTAGAGTCCCCAATCAAACTTGTGAGCGTAGTCTTCGACGGCGTCATGCCAATCACGAGTGAGATTGAGGCCGAGATCATGCAGATGCCTGTTGACCATCTTTTCGGAACGAGGCCGCGGGGCGAAATAGGTGGATTTAAAATAGTCGGACCCGACTTCGGTTACGGTAACGTCTTTACGCCCGAGCGATTCCATCAAAAATCGCGCAATCTCCGCGCGACTGCCCCCTCCTTCACAGACGCCGTGGAACACTCCGTATTGCTCCTGATCCAAGAGCGTATAGAGAATGTTGGCGAGGTCGTAGGTATAACACGGTGTCCCTAGTTTGTCGTCGACGACAAAAAGTTCTTTGGCGCCGCTCCTGACCTGCTTGATAATTTTGTTGATGAACTTCTTGTCTTTTATCGGACCGCCACCCATCATCCAACCTGCGCGCGCAACAACATGCTTGGGATACTTTTTGACATTGATTTCACCTCCGTATTTCGTCTTGCCGTAGACACTTAGCGGATGTGGCTCGTCGTCTTCGTCGTAGACGTCTTTTTTTCCGTCAAAGATACCTGCCGTGCAGATGTATACAAACGGTGTACCGTGCGTTTCGACGTAGGGGGCGAAATATGCGACCGAATCGGCGTTGGTGGCTTCCGCGTCATCGGGATGCGTCTCGCAGTATTCCATGTCGGTCAGCGCCGCCAAGTGCACGATGTAGTCTGGCCGGATCTCTTCGAGGTATTGTTCCACCTGCGCCTTGTCACGAACGTCGAGATGGGTAAGCCACGCTTCGTTGAGGTCAATGTCAGTCGCAAACACGTTTGCATTACCTGTAAATCGTTTGTACACACCCTCGCCGAGCATGCCGCCGCAACCTGTGATCAAGACAGTGTCAGTCTTCCGTATCATCCGGATTATAATAGCCCAAATCTGAACTTGAGCATATCGATGATCGTGGGAACGACGACCGAGAGTTTGGAGCCGCTCGCGAGGCCCGCCTGTCGGTGGAAATGCGTTACCGGAAACTGCGCGATACGAAACCCGGCTCTCCGCGCACGGATAAGCATCTCAGCATCGATAAAGGCACTGGTCCCCTTGATGGTGATGGCGTCCAAAACTTTCCGTTTGTAGATCTTCATCGAGCAGTTGACGTCACGGATAGGAAATAAAAAAAGAATGCATACGAATGCGTTGAAGAGAACGGACTGTACTTTACGCCGCCCGCTCGCGGCTTTTTCGCGCACAAATCCGGTCACAACGTCTGCCTCCTGCAGGAGCAGGAGAGCCGCCGCAAATTCGCGCACATCATATTGATTGTCTCCGTCGGTGTACATGACGTATTCGAAATGGCTATGGAGAAACCCGTCGCGGATGGTAGCTCCATAGCCGAGATTTTTCGGGTGGTGAATGACACGTACTTCCTTGTATTGCACAGCAAAACCATCGGCAACTTCGCCGGTTTTGTCGGGACTTCCATCCTCGATTATGAGGATCTCGAATTCGTTTGCGATCTCGGAGAGGAATGCATGCACGCGCGGTATCAGGACCGGCAGATTCTTTTCGTCATGGTACGCAGGGCAGAAAAAAGAAACACTGGAGAGCTTTGTGCCCGTTTCGGTCATACGGAGCGCTAGGCTTTGTATGCCCAATCAATGACCTGTTTCAAAGACTCACGCGTACCGGCATCGGACCAAAAACCCTTGAATACAGCGTGACCGCATCTACCTTTTTTGATATACCAGTTGTTCACATCGGTGATCTCAAGTTCTCCACGCGCCGACGGTTTTAAATTCGCAACGACGTTGAATACATTCGATGGATAGATGTAGAGCCCCGTGACTGCGTACGGGCTTTTTGGTCTTTTTGGTTTCTCCTCTATCTTTACCACTCTGCCATTGCTACCTTTAAGCACAGGAACTCCGAAGCGGCTCGGGTCTTTGGGACGAGCAAAATAGAGGAACGCTTCGTCTTTTCCCGCGTTCTTAGGAGGTTTAGGAAGTTTAGCGTTCTCGAAAATATTGTCCCCCAAAACCACCGCGACCGAGTCGACCCCGACAAAATCTTTGGCAAGTCCCAACGCCTGCGCGATACCACCCGCGCTTTTTTGCACCCGATAGGTGAGCTGTACCCCGTATTCGGAACCATCGCCGAGAAATTCCGCGATACCGCCGATGTGGCCGCCGCCGGAGATGACCATAATGTCCGTTGCTCCAAGGTGTTTCAGTGTCTCCAGGGGATACAATATCATCGGCCGGTTGAGTATTGGCACCATGTGCTTATTGACCACGTAAGTCACTGGCTGGAGCCGAGTGCCTTTTCCGCCTGCAAGTATCAGACCTTTCATATTGCTATGGCTAATCGTTCAGCCAGTGTTGGTTTTTTGGATCCAAATACCATTTCACGGTGTCGTGCAAGGACTTGTCAAAAGAAATCTCCGGTTTCCATCCCATTTTCTTGAGCTTCGTGCCGTCGAGAGCGTAGCGGCGATCGTGTCCGGGGCGCACCGCGTGGAAGTCGACGAATTTTGGGATGAGTTTTTTGCCGATGATCTTGGCAATTCTTTCCGCGATCTCCAAGTTCGTGAATTCGTCGAATCCGATGATGTTGTAGCTCTCTCCGGGTTTGCCATGTTTTAAGAGAAAGTAGACCGCGGAAGAGGTGTTCCAACAATTGATCCAATAGCGGCTGCCGACCGCTTCAAGTCTCTTTTTTTTATTCAACTTCGCAAAGATAGGCATCGGCGTACCATTCAGAACGGAGCGTATGGTCTTTGGAAGAAGTTTTTCAGGATGCTGCCGAATCCCGAAATTGTTCATGGTGTGAGTCGTGACAACCGGAAGTCCGTAGGTAATGAAAAAAGCATAGCCAAAAGCCTCTTGGCCGCTTTTTGATGCGGAATACGGATTCGATGGCCGATGCGGTTCGTCTTCCTTGTGCGCATGGCCCTCGGGAGCAGGTCCGAAGACCTCGTCTGTCGAGAAATTGACGAATTTTTCAAGGTTGGAACAGTTGCGCGCGAAATTCATGATGTTCACGGTGCCGACCACGTTGTCCATTGCAAACAATGCCGGGTCTTCGATGGAACGGTCGACGTGGCTGGATGCCGCAAGATGCAAAATGTAGTGGGGGTTACCGAGGCGTTTCGCCAAGGATTCGTTTACCGGTGCTTTCAGGTCGTGCCATTCAAAACGAATGCGTCCTTTGTCGACCTCATACGAAGGGATGTCCCGCACGCGATCGAGATTCCCCGACAAGTCGAGCCGGTCAAGGAGGACAAAGTTCCAATCAGTTTTCTGTAAAAGATAATCGAGTAAGTGATGCCCGATAAATCCTGCAGCGCCTGTTATGAGTACGAGTTTTTTTGTCATGGAAAAACTGCTTTGCGGATACAATCTAGCACTTATCCCTCTTTCTGGAAAGTGCTTGCTGAATATGTCCAATTATCAAGATATTTCGGATTGCATACCCGAAAATTCCTTCTTGACCTAAGCATGTCAAAGGTTCTCCCAAAACCAGAGAAGATGATTTTCTTTGCAGAATACAATGTTGTTAATTTCTTGTTATAGCATGCGCTAAACAACACTTTCGAAACCATACAGCGAACGCTCACTTGCGCATTCCTCGGTGCAGAATACTAGAAATAGCTTGAACTTGCCACTCTGTTCTTTGAATTTCAAAAAGAAAGCCGCCCGACGAACCGAAGCTCGTCGGGAGCTTTTCAGTTCGCGGGCGGTTGCCTCACATGCCGAAGTCGACACGGGCTTCGATTGGCTTCATCGTATCGTCGAGCGGCAAGCGTTTACGCGCCAAGGTGATGCCGTACCCTTCGATGTTCTCGTCGAGGGTGTAGAACGGGGCTCCCCGCGCCTTCGGATGCAAGTCATAGCCCTTGCCCGAACGAACCTCCCTCACTTCATAGAGGCCGTCGAGATATGTGGCCTCGAGTTCCTTGGACTCGGACGTTGCGCCCTCGCCGACTGTCGCACGGAACGTCCGCTTAGCACGAAGCGGCACGAGATCACCCACCTTCGGGGACTTTCCGCCCGGGTAGTCGTCGGCCGCGATGCTGCAAAGGTTGGCGTCGTTGCCCTCGCAGAGAATCAGAACGACCTTGCCTTTCATGTCGATCTCCTTCAGATTGAACGGCGCGCTCGGCGCGCACCTTCAGGGTTACGCTGTCGGCATCAATACGCCGGATTTCAGAGACGCGGCCACCGCATCGAGTCTCGGCAGCCAGAGTTCGCGACCAGGGACTTCAGTCGCGTCGATTGGTCCGCAAACACTGTCGAGCGCATCCCGCATCTTTGGCATGATCTGCAGCGCGTGCTTTTTCATCTCGTCAAAGCCCATCGCCACGAAGCCGGTGCGCAGGATGTAGAGCCACGACAGACCCTCGGTCTGCTCGAGAGCCTTCGCAAGTTGATAGACCTGCTCGCTTTCGTAACGAAGCTTGCCTTCCCAACTCGGCGTCATGACATAGCCGGGAGGAATCGAGCCCGGCGGGCCATACAGACTGTTGAAGATGATAGCGATGTCATTCTTCATCGGCACGATCGCGCCGGGCATGATGCAGTTGAAGATGATGAAGTGGCGATTCTTTGCCACCTCGTCCGGTCGATGCAAGAGACCGTAGGCTACGAGGGGTTTCAACCTTAAGTCGCGCATTGTCAAAGACCTCCGATTCGGATTTCGCAGTTTGCAAAATCTCGTTGCGATACTATGCCACATCCAGCCAAGAATTACAATCTAAAATCGAAAGAAGAGTGAATTCTGAAACAATATTGAAACTGCCCGACGGTTCATTGAGTTGCCAAGGGATCACTGTCGGGACAGTAGTATACATGTGCCGCAATGACCCCCGAAGATGTCACGAACTCAATGTCACATGTGGCGAAAAATTTTCTATAAAAACTCCCGTCACTCCAGCGCGGAATGCCGACGACAAGGTAGTGGCCGCTATGTTCGGCAAAGATCCCTCTATGCGCTTCTTCGTATTGCGGTGCGGCATAGAAGCGGCTGGCATACTTACCCCGCTGCCAGAGCTCGAAGGCGCCGATATCGTTGTGGGTGATGACGGAAGTAATGTCGGAGGTATCGATATAAGTGAGCGCTTCGCGGAACACTACTGGCGCACTGCCGTTTAGTCGGCCGAAAAAGTATTCTTCCGCAAAGACACCAGCATAGAGGAGCGAAACGGCAAGGAGGGCAGTGGCAGAGAACTGCCGCCATTCTCTTTTAAACAATGCAGCGGCAGCGAGTGCCGCGCCGACAATGAACGACAGCGCAATGAAAAGGAAGGAGACATAGAAGCCCATCGGGCCGGAGCCGCCGAAGAACGGGAGGAGGATATTCCAGTGCAATGATGCTACCTCTTTGGCCCATGCCGCCTTCGGGTAGAGCGGCAGCACGTCATGCGGCAAGAAGTTCAGCGCAAAGAGCGCGGTGGCGCTGGCGAGCAGCAAAGCGGCTTGCGAGCGGGAAAACATTCTCAAATGAGGCGCGAGCGCCACAGCGGCTATAGCACAGACTGGAACGATGCTGAACATGAGGTATTTGTCGAGAGCGCCCATGGAGAAATCGAATAACATTAAATAAAAAATGAGGCCCGCTCCCAGATAGATGTTGAATATGCGGGTCCGTTCAAATACTTCGCGGCTAAAGAATACCACGGCGGCAAGCGCGATGGGGCCCGTATAGAGAAGTGCTTTGACGGTTTGAAAGATGATCTGCCCCCATCCACGGTCAAATCCCTGCACATAGGTAAGGGCATGCCCTATCATCGCATCTGCGCTAAATGCCGGATATACATACCGGGCTACCCAGACGAGGAACGCCAGGACTGCGAGGAAAACGAGGAGTGCGCTCCCGAGCCGCGCAACAAGGCCCCACGTGATGTCTCTGCGCCTCTCATAAAGGTAATCCAGCATGAGAGCGCCGACGACGATAACGAAACTGAGCTTGATAAGGAATCCGAGGATGAGCGCAACGAGGAGAAGCGAGAGGAAAAGAACTCGTAATCCTCCAGAATACTCCCGTGCGCGATCATAGGCGTAGACCGAAAGCAGCATGAAGAAGGGCAATATGGCTCCGTCGAGATCGAGCATCAGCGCGGCAATAGTCCCGTACGCGCTTGTCCCGAGCACAATTATGGTAAGCAGAGCCGCTTTAAAGCCAGCCCGGCGCTCTACAATAAGGTACAAAAGTCCAAATGAGCCAGCGGTAAAGGCAAGCGGGATGAGCCGCAAAAGCTCCGGCGGGAGAAAGCCGGCGATTCGGTAGAGGAGCTCGGTCAAGGGTGGATGGTGGAAGAGCCCAGCCATGCCCACCGGATCTACGACGAACCGCGCGGTCTTCCATTCGTCCTGGTGGAAAGGCAAATCGATGCCGAAGAACTTCACCGCGACTAAGAGGAGAGAAACGCCGCCCGCGATAATGAGCCCCCGCTCCCACTCCCCCAATTCTTCGCTCCAAAGCGTTTTGAAAGGGCGGCGAGGAGCGCCGCGGAATATCATGTGATAAAAAATAAAATTCGCAATCGCGATAAAAATGCCGACCACGAATTGCGCGAAGAGATAATGGGATCCTGCATATTCAACGAGTGTATAGACCGCTCCTGCGTCGAAGAGAAGCCCTCCGAGTGCTACCAAGAAGTATTGCGCCGCTTCCACGTGCATGCGCTCGAGTGCCGTATGCCGGAACGTCCAGAATTTCTGGAGCGTAAAGCTCACTGAAAAGCCGGCACAAAAACCGCCAATTGAAGAATAGAGGTACCATATGCCGAAGGTGTCAGTGAGCGCGTATGTGACAAAGAGGTTTGTCATGGTCGCGATCAGGCCGGCTATTACGAATCGTATGATTTTTTGCATGGCTATAACTCAGCTGCGAGACGCTCAGCGAGCGCTTGTAAATTTTGTCCTTTGAGTACCAATTCGCTTGTTTTGGAAGCGATCGCACGGCATTCAGCATCAGGAAGCATGAGAAATTCTCGCAACTTCTCCTTGATCGCTTGCGCGTTATCGTCCGGGACAAGGAAGCGCTCGCCGGCAAGCGCAGCATAATCGCGGCTCGACGCAAGGACGATACATCCGCTCGCGGCGGCTTCGAATATGGTTTTATCATACGTGCCACTCGAGGAGAGGTTTATATATATCTCGTGATTGCTGAATATTCCCGGCGCAGCTGAATGCGGCACCCCCTCGTGAAAGACGGCTGAATTGCCGAATCCTAGCTCCTCTGCTCGCCGCAAGACTTGCGCGCGATACGCAGCATCAGCGGGGAGTGTTGCGCCAAAGAACGAGGCCTTGAACGGGACATTGCTTTTCTGAAGTAGTCCAAGTGCTTCTATAAGCAGGTGCGGCTTTTTCGCCGGAGCAAAACGTGCAAAGAAAAGGACGGAGCCGGGGATACGAGAAGAGGTGTCGGACGAGAACGATTGGGTATCGATGCCTAGCGGCATGATCACTGTTTGCCTGTACTTCGCGGTATAGGAGTAGCGCGATGTGCAGAATACTTTTGTGGCAAACCATGCCGCCGCATCGGTCAAAGGTCCGCCAGCATAGTGGTTGCGCCAGAGGTACATGCGCTTGCCGAGGATCTTCCACAGCCACCCGCCAAGCAACACGTACTCTTGATTCATATGCACGAATACTGCATCGTACGAGTGGCGAAGTCTCCAGATGAGTACCAAAAATTTCGCAGTGTAGCGCAATCTCAACAACATTCTTTCTCCCCTGCCCTCCGAAGCTTCAGCGTAGGAGGGTTTCCCGAGAGAGTGAACGTGGACGTTGCTCGGGAGTGAATGAGTACCTTCTTTTAAACACACGACCTCAATGTGCTCAAAATGCTTGGCAAATTCAATAAGCCACCCGTGAAAAAAACTCAGGTATGGGTCTTGTATGTCAACGACCTGTGTCACGATAAGGAGACGCTGTGGCTTATTTTCCATAGACGCCTTCGAGCAAGTCGAGGTCTTTGCCCGAGTCGCGCAAGAGCTTCACATTTTTCTGCTCTATTGCTACGAGCGCGGCAACGCCTGCAGCATCCTCCGGGAATGTTTTCTCGTAGATAGAGCGGAACGCAGCGAAGTCTTTGATAAAGCAGTGTCCTCCCGCGCCGCGCCCTGCAGGCCCGCCATGCCCACTTTGGTGTACTGGATCAAGGTGGGAGCGGCCCATACGCGGATCGGCGGCAAAAGCATCGCGCACGGCGTCGTATTTCCCGCCAAGTTTGCTGGTAAGGTCGTAGAGCATGTTCATGTACACCACTTTGATATAGAGCCAGTCGTTGCTCGCATATTTAACGATCTCAGCTTCTATCGCGGAGCAAATGAGCTCAAATGGCGCTGGGGGCAACACGGTGAGTACTTTTTGGGCCGCAGCGTGCACTTCGGGTATGTCATAGCAGATGCCAATGATGTTGCGGTCGGGGTGTGCGGCATCATAGGCTGCGGTTGCCTCTCGCAAGAATTCAGGCGAGTGCATGACGATCTTCTTCGAGTACTGCTCCTGGATCTTTTCTGTCATACCCGGAAGCATCGTGGATTTGATAACCGCGACTTTTCCGTCTCCTACCAAGGAAACTGCTTCGCGCACGATCGCGTCGCTAAAGCCTTCAGGGGTCGTCGGCGTCGGCACGGCAATGAAGACGATGTCACAATCCCGTATCTTGTCCTTATTGTTTCGATACGGCTCCTCCAAGGCGTAGCGCACGACCGGGAATCCTCGGCCCTCGAGCTCATCTGCATAATTCTTTCCGATAAAGCCCTGCCCTACGTAGCCCACCGTCGGGCGTACTTCCATTTCTGCCTGGGTGCTCGTGCGTCGTTCGAATCCTGTCGCTGAGGCGATGTCGGCGTACCAGAGCTCACGATATTCGGCTTCCGTCGGGAAGCTAAGGGAGAGCTTGCCACGTTTGCCTTCGGAAAGTACCGCGGTCACGACACGAGGCAGGTCATCTCGTGTGGCGATGATGGCCCCCGCTTCGCGCGCGAGGCCGACATCGTACGCGACGACGGGGGATCCCACGGCAAGAGCTTCGATGATGACCATGCCGAACCCTTCGTACTCCGACGTCACAAGCAGGGCATCTGCCGCTTTGTAGAACAGGAATGGATCCTGCGCTCCTTCGAAGACAATTCTGTCCGCAACCCCAAGCTCCTTCGCGAGATGCTCGAGTGCGACACGCTCCGAACCGCTGCCGAGAATAACGAGTCCGACCGTTGGATCTGACTTCACGATCTCCGCAAATGCGCGAACAGAAGCCGCGACGTTCTTCTCTTTCTCCAGCCGCGCGACAACGAGTAGGACTTTCTTGAAATTCGGATAGCGCGCTCGAACATCGATCGGCTCTGTTTTTGTGACTTTCTCAATATCAACGAAAACTGGCAAGACGTTTGGCGCTTTGAAGCCGCGTGCGACGAGCGAGTCCGCGATACGCTTCGACACGACGCGCACTGCATCGGCCTGCGACAAAAGGAATCGCGCAAGCAGCACTTTCAGGCGATTGCCCGTTGAACGGGAGGAGAAATACGGGTCGAAGAGGTCGGTGTGCACCTGTAGGTGAAGCTTTGAGCCGCGTATGCGAGCGATAAGCCAGCCGACGAGGCCGGTCAAAAACGGGTCTTGCGCCGAGACAATATCCGGCCTAGTGATGCGCCACCCCGCGGCAATGGTCCGCAGAGAGCCGAATACCTTCCCCAGCCCGAAGCCACGTACCGCCGCGTTTCCCGTTATCTGCACGAGCTGATTGGGCCCGTGTGGCACGAGTACATCCATGCGCTCCACCATGCGCGCCTGCATCCGCAAGCGCTTTGCAACAGCGCTCGTTTCATTAAAAGCATTCCAATCCGTGGAGAGCACCAGTACGCGCATCCGCGCATTCTAGCCGTTTTCCCGGCTTTTTCAAACCAAGACCTTGGAATCTTTATTTCAGCAGAGGTCGAATCACGTCGACCAGTTTTTGATGGATGAGGCCATTGCTGGCTATGAATCCATTTATCTCTTTGTCGTACCGCTGCTCTTCACCTTTTAAGTCGGTAACTTTCCCGCCAGCTTCTTCGACAATTATTTTAACGGCCGCGCCGTCCCACGGTTTGTCGTATTCGTAGATGTTGGCAGCAAACTCTCCTGTAGCAACCAACATGCCGGCATATACACACGAATAGAAAGCAGGGAGGTAACATCCTTCCGCCGTTAACTTCTCACGTATAGAAGGGAGCCGGTACTCTCCAGCGACCTCAACGAGTGACATTTTACTAAAATTTGAATCCTTGGAGACTGATATCTTTTGCCCGTTCAGGAATGCTCCTGTGCCTTTCTCGGCGTGGAGAAGTCGATCACTGACCGGATCGTAGATAACGCCGAGCATGCTCTCGCCGTTTTTCGTGAGAGCAAGAGAGAATACGAATGTGGGCCATCCGTGAGAGAAGGGCACGGTGCCATCCACGGGATCGCACACCCACACGTATTCGCTATTTACTAATCTACTTCCTTCTTCTCCTAAAAAAGAGTGTGCCGGGTATGTATTTTGAACTGCATTGAGCACTAGTGCATTTACTTTGGTATCTGTGATTGTGAGGGGTGTGTTATCTTCTTTCCATTCCTTTTTCATTCCAAGCGAGAAATTCTCCTTCATTATTTCTCCTGCTTCTCGGGCAAGATTAACTGCAAATTCGAGATTATCGTTCATATGAGGAGATAAAAGATGCCAGGTACATTTTCCACGATATCGGCGTGCTGTGCAATTACCGGCGGGGTTTCGAGGCGGTGAAGAAAAACATGAACGAAAAGTACCCAGGGAAAAAACGGTCGAGCCATGCATAGGAGCCGAACGGCTGGATGTCTAATTCGTGGAAATGCTGCGCGAGAATATTTCGCAGTTCCGACCGCTTGAAGTGATTGATGTGTGTCGGGTCCCCGAGCGGTGTGAACCGTTTCCGCCCAAGCAACAGTCGCACACGATTGATGAGGCTAAATGCATTTGGCACTGAGCCGACGAGCTTTCCGTCGTCTTTTAGCACATACGCGATCTTCTGCACGATCTCTGAAGGGAGGTACAAGTGCTCGATGATCTCTGTTGCAACAACGACATCGAATGCTCCTCCCTGAAGGGGCCACTCGCCGTTCAAATCGAGGTGCATCGTCTCTATGCCGAGAGCCGCATGCGCTTTCTCGAGCGAGCCCGAGTCGATATCCGCGCCAAGCACGTCATTGCCCGCAACAAAAAACTTGGTAAGCGCGCCATTCCTGCACCCAATATCAAGTACCTTTTTACCCGTACCCACATGCTCCTTCAAAAATGCTCCCCGCTCATTCGGGAACATTTGTCCGCTGTGCCGATCTTCATCTTTATGATGCGTCTGGTAGATATGTTCGAGCGAGGAAGTTTCCATTATCGGGAACTATACTATCAACTCGATTTTTTGACTATTTCGACGTGCTGCGCAATCACCTTCTCCCATGTCTGGCTCATATCGAGGCTGGCGGCAAACTGGAGGGCTTTCTTGTACTGTTTAGGATCAAGCATGCGCTCCATTGCGTTTTGCAATGAGAGGTCGTCCATCGGGTCGAATTGCATATTGTCTGGAAGTTGAGCTGAAAGGCCGTTGTCGCGGGAGATGAGCGCAGGCTTCCCTTGTGCTAGAGCTTCGAGGATGAAATTCGGATTGAATTCGGTTAGTGCGGGTGCAAGAGCGACAGATGCGGCATTGATGCACTTGAAGAGTGTTTCCTGATCTACCTTTGGCACTATCTCTATCGTATCGTGGAGAGCTGCTGCTCGCGCTTTGAGCCCCGCCTCATCAGGGCCTTCGCCAATGAGCACAAGGCGTGCATACGGATACTTGGGTGCCAGACCTCGGAATACTTTCAAAACGCGCAGGAGATTTTTGTAGGAAACAAATCTGCCAGCAAAAAGGAACGTGAATGTGTCTTTTTCGAGCGACGAGGGAGATTTTGGCGGGAACGGATTTTGTATCAAGACAATTTTCTCCTGATCTACCCCGTAATAGCGCACATAGATATTTTTGAGCAGATCACATGGGATAACAGTAGTGTCTGCACTGCGTACGACAAAGCGGACTAAAGGATACAGTATCGGATTATCTTTTTTGAATAATCCTTGCTCGTAGTACGCCCGCAGGGAGATGAATCGCTCTCCTTTTTCAACGACGCGCTCCCAGAGAGGGTCGCCTCCAATGCGTAACACAAATGGCTTGCGCAACAGCTTTGCAAAAAAAGCCGAGGGAATGCCGGCAGTTGTGAGGTCAAAGGCATATATGATGTCATGTCGGAATGATTCTCGAGCAACTGTGAGGCTGTAGAGAAGCCAGGATATGAGCTTCCCCCATTTCCGGCTGACACGAATGATCCTGTACGCTTCAGTGGCCGCTGTATGATCGCCGAACGCAACGACGGTTACACTCCATCCCAAACTCGCAAAGTGCTCCGCGATCCTGTGTACATGCGTCGCAGGGCCTCCGACGTCGGGGAAAAAGATGCCGGTCGTAAGTAGGGTGCGCTTCACCCCATTAGATAAAACATCTCGAGCTTGCACAGTTTCTAGCGTTTTCTTAGCCATAGATATATCGTTCCAAAATCAAAGGCGCATTATCTAACGGGGTTCATGAGTACTCACTATAGCAAAGCGAAACGGGGCGCGCGCATGCGCCCCGTTCCCGTCTCAAATCGGTGGACCCGATCTTTTGGTACTGGCTTCTGCTTCAAGCCACACCTTGCCGATCGCCGACATGGCATTGAACATGATGCACATGGGCATCAGATCGAGAAATAACGCGGCTGCTTTCGCATGCGTGACCGCGATCGATTCTTCGCCGTTCTCGAGGGGTTTTTTGTTCATTTCCATTCTCCTCTCCACCTCAAGCAAACACCCGTGCGAATGTTTACGCTAATGAGTTATCCCCTCATGTTAAGCAGCGGCAAAAAAACTTTGTTGCGCATGTCATTCGCCACGATACTCCAATCGTATTTTCCTGCAGCCAAAGCGCGCGCGGTCGCTACGACCGCGCGCACCTTTTCCGGATTCTCCATAATGTCCTTCACTGCGTGCGCTACCTGCTCAGGTGAATCCACGTCTACGGCCCAACCTGTTACTGGTTTGTCTGGATTGCGCTTTTCATCAAAAAGAAAATCGGCGATACCGCCCTCTTGCGTCCCGATCACTGGAAGCCCCGCAGCGAACGCTTCAACAAACGAATTGCCCATTCCCTCTGAGCGCGAGGATCGTATAAATATGTCGGATGCCTGCAAATACTTCGGAATGTCCGCGCTTTGTATCTCGCCGAGAAATCTCACGCGATCAGCAACTCCGCGCTCGCGCGCGAGCCGCTTGAGCGAGAGATCGTCGGGCCCGATGCCAGCGACAATGAATTTGACATGCTCTGGGAGCAGCGCGAGCGCTTCTATCACGACATCGATCCCGTTTTTGCGCACCAACCGCGAAGTCGTGATGAGGAATACGTCTCCCATCCGCTTACCAAGTTTGTCTTTGATCTCATCGATAACTGCGGGCATTTCCTTGTGCGAGAAGCGCGCCACGTCCACTCCGTTGGGCACTACTTCAAGATGTCCTTTGAAATCGCGCCGACGCGCCCATCGGCCGAGGAAGGTAGATATTGCCTGGATCACGTCAGCGCGGGTGAAAGCGCGGGTGAAAAGCGGCCACAAAGGCACCATCATACGCTCGATTTTCTCGAGGCGATCGCCCTCCTGCAGCGTCAGAAGATACGGCACCGTGGGGCGCAGAAGCTTAAAGATGACCGCGGGAATGCCGCTGGAGTGCGCCATCACTGCCCATATCCCATTGTATTGATGTGTTCTGTGCAGTGAGAGCGCCTTCCACGCCGCAAGAAATTGGAAGAGATGCTTATTGAGCCGCAGCGGATAGCTACTTAGATCTTCAATAGAAGAGTTCGCTCGCGCAAAACCAATGCGATGCACCAGTACATTTCCTACCTGTTCGATCTTGGGAAGACTCGAGTCAAAACGCAGTGTCACCATGTGGAACTCGATCTCCTGCGGATCGATGCGATCGATGATCTCCTTGATCGCGAGTTCTGCCCCGCCGACATACTTCGGATAGTACGCAAGAGAAAAAATGAGAATGCGCTTCATGTTTTAAAAGACTCTATACCGACACAGTACACCAATAGTGAAGCTCGTCGAAGTGCCACTATTTTTCTTCTACGATGTCCCATTCTTTCTTTCCAAACTTGCGAGCAACGACCAAAGAGCCCGCGGCAAGCGTCGCTACACCGAAGGCACTGAGCCACCACATGTACCCCATACCTCCACTCTCGGCGGGTATCGCAGTAATGGCCGCAGCTGCTTGTGCGGATGGGGTTGCAGACGGAGATGAAGATGTGTCATCTTCTTGTGAGACATCGTCCTCATCAATATCAATTGGTACTGCCTCAGTCGAGGGCATCGTCTCGCGACGCGTTTCTGCCGATTGGATCGGCGGCAGCACAATGGTATTCGATTCAGCGGCTGGAATAGTCTCTGTGTTAGAAGGCTCAGGCTCCGCCGCGGGTGATCCATCGGGGTACAGAAGTTCTGCCGTGGGACTGCTCCAAAAACCCAATGTGGCGTTCGACAGTTTGATAGAAGCTCCGGCAAGCAGTATTGATTGATCCGGGAATACGAAATCGGCTCCCGATTGCCTCACGATCCAGTGCGACAGGTCGAGGTCGCGGTTTGCACTGTTGTGAATGAGTATCGATCCATCGCCGAGACTTTCGAGTGTAAGCTTCGGCAGCTCGGCAGTAATGATGACCTTGTCCGAAGCTGACAAACTTGCATTTTGGACTACCGCAACGACTGCATATCGTCCGGGATACTGAAAGCGATGAGAGACGTTGCGCCCGCGCAGCGTCGTGCCGTCGCCAAAATTCCATACCAAATCGACGCTATCAACGATCTCCTTTTTTCTCGTATATGCTTTCCCCTCGAACTTCACGTCGGAGCCCACGATCACAACCCTGTTATCACCCGCATCCACCGTAAGCTGCGGCTCGGGACCGACTGTCTGGGAGACAGTGCCTGACTGTAGAGATGTGTCGGTGCTCGTTGCTGCGATCGGTTGATCAGGAATTGGGCTTGACGGCGAGCTTCTTGAAAGAATTCCTGCCCCGGGCGAGGGTGTTGCGACGACAAATATTTTATCCGTCGCGCTTTGCCGCGTGAGTGAATTCCCATCGCCGGCTGCCCCACTATCTTTTGTATACGAAATGCTCTCGACGATCGTGCCGTCTGCGTCAGTGATACCGACCGATCCGTCGCTGTTGTTGAAATTGAGAACAGTATCGATGACCGTACCATGTACACCTCTGTGCGCCGCAAGAAATGCTTCCGCATCATCCACAATAAGCGCGTAAGATCCAGGCGCCAATATGATAGAGCCGGTACCACCGTTCTTCGGCGGCGCATTGAGCGTGTGGTTCGAACCGTCGCTGATCTTCCAACCCGTAAGGTCTACCGATGCGTTACCTGCGTTGAAGAGTTCGACGAATTCCTGTCCGGAATCAGAGCCAGACGCATCGTAGAGAAATTCAGAGATAACGATTTGTGCTACTGCAAAATTTGGCAACGCGACAACGAGAAATATCGCGAGGAGGGATTTACGCCTCCGAATCTTCTCCCCGAAGAACTCCCTCAAGCATCTCAGGAGAAACCTCGCCATTGCTCCCATTCTGTACAGTATCGCGCGCAATTGCGGGGCGCGGCTGAGGGTTTGGGTGGTGCTGTGGATTCTGCTTGCCCTCCATAGCCTTGCCGTGCTCATCCGAAGCCTTGTGCGAAGGAGAGGCGAGGGAGGGCTTTGCTTCCTTACGATCCCTAAGGATATCCGCTGGCGAGCGGACGGGGGTGGAACGACCGTCATTGCCACCGTTTTGCGTGGTGGTAGCCGGAAGCGCTTGTGCTATTGCTGCACGAAGCGCATTGCGCTGTCCTTCTTCGTGGGCGGCAGGGGGCGGTACAGATGCTGCAACAGACGGATGAGCGCGCGATGGACGTGGCCCCGCCGCGGCGGGGCGCACTGCCACCCCCTCTCCTTGGATCGGCTCTCGCCGAGGACGAGGAGTAAATTCGTTGGGACGTGGTCGAGAACCGTATGCGCTGCGCTCCTCTTTTGGTTTTTTGGGCGGTGGCTGGAAATCGAGTTGTTTTTGGTTGACCGCTGTTTCTATCTCCGCGCGGACTCTTCCATATAGAGAGCGCGAATTGCGTATACAGTCATCGCGATACGAGATCGGAGGGGTATCAATGGGCGGGATGGTCTCTGCGGAAAAAGGTTTGGATCCCACGCCGTCTATCATGAGCGTCAAATATATCTGCCCGATACCGAGTCCTACCAGATCTTCGGGCGTAAATGTCGGCTCAAAAACGGTCTCCAAAACTTCTGCGTCAAATGGCCCCACGCGAAATATGATGAGCGTGCCGACGTTGCCGAAAACGGCGTCACGCACCTCCTCTTCCATCTGCTCGATATACTGGTTGGCAAGTGTGAGCGCGAGCTTGTATTTGCGCGACTCAGAGAGAATATCGGCAAATGCCTCATTCATCATTGATTGAAATTCATCGACGTACAAATAGCAGCGCGGAAGCTTCGCCATGCGCGCGGCAGGCTCGTCCGCGCGCGACATCGCTGCCAGATAGATCTTGACGACGAGCATCGAGCCAAGTAGTGATGCGTTGGTCTCGCCCATGCGCCCCTTCGAGAGGTTGACGATGAATATTTTCTTCTTGTCCATTATTTCACGGAGGTCAAAAGAGGATCTCCCCTGCCCGACGATATTGCGGATCAGCGGATTTGCCGTGAATTGGCCGATCTTGTTCTGGATCGCAGGAGTCGCTTCGCGCGTATACGTGTCGGTGAATTGCGCGAATTCCTCCACCCAAAATCCTTTGACGATCGGATCGCTTATTTTCTCGATGACTGCATTGCGGAAGGTCTTGTTGGTGAGCATGCGGTTCACGTCGAGAAGCGTCGAATCAGGATACTCGAGGAGTGCCAGCAGCGTATTTTGCAAGATGTATTCCATTCTTGCGCTCCACGCATCCACCCAGATACGCTTCAGCGCTCCCATCAATCCTGAGACGACCAAGTGGCGCTTGTCGTAGCCCACGTCTTCCATCACATTGAAACCTATCGGGTAGTCGGTATCGAACGGCGCGAAATAGACGACGTCTTTGATGCGGTCGTGTGGCACGAAATCAAGGAGTTTTTCAGCGGTGGAGCCGTGCGGATCGATGAAGGCGATACCTTCGCCGTTTTGGATGTCTTGTATCGCCATGTTCTCGAGCATGGTCGATTTGCCCATGCCGGTCTTGCCGATGACATAGATGTGCTTCCCGCGGTCTATCCCTCGTATGCCGAACATCTCGCGCTTCCCGCGCGTGTGCGTTGCCGCAAAATACGTGATGCGGCGTTCATCGTCCTGGTGGCCAGGATTCATACGGAAAGTATATCAAAAAAATGATGCCGTCGGGGTTGCCTTAGTCCCGACGGCACCAAATGATGAGACCGATAACTGCGTGCTTACGCTACCTGCAGCCTGTCTTCGATATCAGCGCGGGCATAGTGCACCCGCGTTTTTACCGTCGCTACGGGAACGCCGCACTGATTTGCAACTTCAGTGTGAGTGAACCCCAGGCTGTGGGCGAGTAGCGCATGACGCTTCTCTGGCGTCAACGCATCCACTCGGTCGAGCAATTCAAATAGCTCGACGTGCACTTCTTGAGCAGGACCAACCAGGCACCGCCCAATCGCAGCATCGTACTCCTCCCCACCAACATACTTGGAGTTCTTCCGATACGTGGTGATGGTTTGAAGCTTGAGAATACCCATCACCCACGTGTCGAACGTGCTCTCGCCGTCGAACGCGTCCGAGTTCTTGAGAACGGCAAGCATGGTGTCCTGCACCGCGTCTTCAGCATCTTCGTGTGATGCTCCAAGACGCATTGCAAAACGTACTAGCTTGGGACGCATTTCATTGAGAGCTGCTCCGATGTTGGCAAGAGACCCCCTATGGTTCTTCATAGTCCATTCCTCAATTGTGTTGCGGGTTGCCTCAACTCCTGTCCTACTCTACGCAACAGCCCCACGCTACGCATACTCGCAGTATTGGGCCCAAACAGAACACGGGCCGCGCAGAGGATAGCACATTCAACATGAAAATTCACTGTGTCTATCCACCTACTCTTTTTTGAGGACCGCACGCAGACTTCGATACTTATTGGCCGCGTCCCAAAACATATATGAGTCGAGCCCAGCATCCTCATTGGCCTTGATCTGGGCCGCAACCATTGCGGCTGTGTACGGTACCGGATAGTCGAACGATTGAAGCCACGGGCGCATGGCCGAGGCGGGATAGCTTTTCTTTTCGTAAAGCTGGGGCGAGGTCGATGCTATCGGGATCGCATCGAACGAGCGGTTCAGCGTCGTCGTCGAGAGCACGCGCGCGACGGCTTGATGCATGGACGCGTAGACTATCTTGTACGGATCCGAGTTGACGTCTTTCAGCCCCGCAAAGCCCGCATTGTAGTGGCTCGGATACACCATCGGGGCTAGGAAGTCAAAATACGGAAGTGCGCGCTCGAGTATCTGCCCGATCCCGAGATCGTCGGTGTGCACGGTGACATATCCGAAGAGATCCGCCGACGTCACGACGCCCACTTGTCCTGAGCTCGTCGAACGGATCGGTTCCAACTTTTCGTGCAGGTAGCGGAAGAATTCTTCGAGCGCCACCTCCTTCGACTTCCCCGCGCTTAGCGAGTAGACGGCCTGCCTCATCGGCCCGTCGGAGGGGTAGCGAATGTAGTCGTAATTGAGCTCATCGAATCCCAGCTCGTACGATTCTTTCGAGAGTTCGACAATGTAATCCCAAAAAGGCTTCGCTCCGACGTCGATAAAGGCTAGCCCGCCATAATTTTTCCACACTCCTCCGCCGACCTTCTGCACGGCAAGCTCAGGATGCGCTTTGGCATACATGGGGTCCTGGAACACGGTGATGCGCGCGATCGCATAGATGCCCATTTCGTGCAGTGAGGCGACGAAATCTCTCATGTCCCGCGCACCGCAATCAGCGGAAACGAACGGCTTCAGGATCGGGTTCTCAGTAGGAAACGCGATACCGCCAGAAAAATCCTTGATGTCGATGACGATGGCATTGAGCTCCGTGTCTTCGACGAATTTCACGAGCGAATCACGGAATGATTCGGTGCCGACAACGCACTGCGACATGTAGATCGCCTTGAGCGGCTCCGGGGTGGGCAGGTGCGTCACAATGGGCTTCTGTGGCGCTTCTGGTGTGCTTGTAGAAAAAGGCAGGCCGCGCACGTACGATATTTTGGGCGTGATCGTCGCGGCTGCCTCAGCCGCTCCGAGTGCAAGCAAGAATCCTATACCAAAAATCAAGACGCTACTCTGCCAGTTGATTTTCATGACGCGAGATCTCACCAAGCTGCTCATCGCTGACATGATTCTTCTGTGTGCGCCCAATCCTGCGGCGCACGACGATACCAAGACCGATGATGAAAAGTCCTGCAATGAAAAAGAAAACAGTGTCCCAACTATTTGGAAATCCTAGGTACGGCAACACCGCAACGAATGCGCCGGCTGCCATGAGAAGTGCGTCGATGGTCATGCATATAGTATACACCTCTCTTGCCTAGCTTCTAGAGAGGATAACAACAAATTCCCCGCGGACAGCCTTTTTTGCCTGCAGCTGGCGCGAAAGCTCCGCCGGCGACCCGACGAGGACCTCTTCATGAATCTTGGTGAGTTCTCGCGCGATCGTTACGCGCGATTTTGGCGCCGCGGCGTCTAATTCTTTTAGTAATTTGAGGATCCGGTGCGGGGATTCGTAAAGAACGACAGGGTATTCTGATGCTGCGATCTTCTTAATGGCCGTTTGCCGGCCTTTTTTGTGCGGCAAGAAGCCCAAGAACAAGAACTCATCGGATTGGAGCCCTGCAATCGATAGCGCGGCGGTGAGAGCCGAAGGTCCGGGTATGGCCTCTATCTTTGCCTCCGGGAGTGCTTCGCGGACAGCGGCGACGAGTCGCGCACCAGGGTCGGAGATTCCGGGCGTACCCGCATCCGTCACATACACGACGTGCTCTCCTTTTTCGAGCCGTTCTATGACCTCGTTCCCTTTTTTCCCTTCCGTCGCCGCATCGAGGCGGAATACCGACTTGCGGAGTCCGTAGTGATTGAGAAGCTTCAAAATGACTCTCGTATCTTCTGCATAGACGACCGTACACTCTTTGAGGTTCCATAGCCCCCGAAAGGTAATATCCCCCAAATTACCTATGGGAGTCGCTACTATAGAGAGCTTCCCGGCTGCCATGCCGAGACGCTACCACCAATATCTTTAGTCCGCTATCTGTTCGGCAACTTTGTAAATATCGCCCGCGCCCATGGTGATGATGAGGGTATTATCACCTTCTTCGAGAAGCCGGTTGCGGATGATGTCGAACGAGTCGAGCGCATCCACAGTGCCTCCCATGTTTTGTGCAGCGTTCGCAAGGATGTGATGCGAGACGGATGGATCGGGCGTTTCGCGCGCCGCGTAGATTGGGGCGACGTAGGCAATATCGGCCTTTGTGAGCGCCGCGGCGAATTCAAGCAGGAGCGACTTGGTACGGCTATAGAGGTGCGGATGGAAAGCCACGACTATTTTCTTGTCGGGATATTTTTCGCGCGCCGCATCGATGGTTTTGGCGATTGCGGTCGGGTGGTGCGCGTAATCATCGAAAACCACTGCGCCCGTGGGCGTCTCACCTTTGTATTCGAAACGGCGCCACGAGCCTTGGAAGCCAGTAAGCGCTTGGTCGGCATCGGCGCCCGCGATATCTGGAAATGCAGTGAGTGCCGCGGCTTTGGCCGCGCGCGCGTTCATACGGTTGAATTCCCCTATTTGCGAAAGTGAGGGCACATCGAGGTGCGTGTAGTCTACGATCTTTGCAAATACGTTTTCAAGAATGGGCGCAATATTCGGGTCATTGGGGTTGGTAATGATAAAGCCGTGAGAAGATACTTTTTCCGCTGCTGCGCGAAAGGTGTTTTGCAACGCCGCAAGATCAGGAAAGTAGTCCGTGTGATCGAGCTCAAGATTGGTGATGACGAGGATCTCCGGGGAGAGCTTCAGCACATGGTCCCGATACTCGCATGCTTCGACCACAAAGAGATCGGGGCGGCCTGGTAGAAAATTGGAGCCGAAATCGCGGACGATCGAGCCGATGATAGCCGTGGGCTCTTTTCTGGTCTGTGCGAGTATAAGCGCAAGCATGCCCGTCGTCGTCGTCTTGCCATGCGTACCTGCTACAGCGATGGTGCGGGCGTCGGCAGAAATCACTCCGAGCGCTTCGAAATACGACGTCTGTGGGATCCCCATTTCTTTCGCACGCACCCGCTCTTCATTAATCTCCGGCACGGCATCGGAATAAATGAGGAGTTCGGTATCATCAGGTATGCTTCCGTGGCCGACACTGACCGCAATCCCCTTTTGCACGAGCATGGTGACGACGGGCGATTCATCTCTATCCGAGCCATGCACCGAGTGCCCTGTGTGCTTCAAATACTGCGCAAGCGCCGACATCCCAATGCCTCCGATGCCGACCATGTAAATATTTTGAGGCATCTTCATAATCGCAGTATACATCTCCTATCGGTACAACTCGAAACGGGCTACAATGGAAGTATGCAGAAGACCGAGAAGAAGCCGAGATTCGATTTTGAAGAACTGAAAGCGGCTGCGACAAGCGTGAACGCGAAGATCCGCAAGAACGTTTTCGTAGAATACTTCGAGCGCTTCGAAGAATTCCCGTCATACCTCTTCGACAACACCAACGGCGTTGATGAGCGGCTCGCCGAAACCATCCGTGACCTCCAGAACGATCCGGAAACGAGTAAGACGATGCACAAGGGCCTCCAAGCGCTCGTACTCCGGCTCTCGTAGGTATCGCCCCTATTGAAATCCGTGCACGAGCCTCAAGAATTGGTCATTGCGTTCGTACTCGTTCTTGAACATTCCGAATGAGGCGAATGCGGGAGAAAAAAGTATCGCGCCTTTTTGCGTGTGCGATAGCGCTGATTCAATAGCGGTTTCCAAATTACCCGCTTCTTCAAACGCAACATTTTCTTTTTTCAAAATGTCTGCAAGCCGCTCTGAGCCTTTGTAGTTTCCCTGCACAAGCAGAATAACGTGCGAGGCTTTTTCCTTTATTTCTTCAACAAGACCCTCAAGTGCCAATCCTTTTTCAGAGCCTCCCACAATGAGCGTCGTGTTTTTGCCTACTGCGCGCAGCGCCGCGATAGTCGCTTCAGGAGTTGTTGCGTTGTTGTCATTGTAGATCCTGATTCCGTTAATTTCTCGCACGAATTGTAGTCGGCCTTCGACTGGCTCAAATGATTCGAGGCCCGCACGAATTTCTTGCTCTTCTAAACCAAGTGCGGCGAGTGCCGCGGCGGCGAACGATGCGTTCTCGCGATTATGTTCTCCTATTACTTGTAATTTCCACTTAGAGGAGATTAATTCCGGGACGATCGGGTCGAGTGGTGGCTGTGTAGCACGAATGCGCTCCGCGACGGATGCTCCCGCGATAAGAACGTCTGTCGGTTGCTGATATCGGAAAATATTCGCCTTGTCGGAGAAATATTCCTCCATGTCTTTATAGTAGTTCTGATGATCGGGCATGAGATTAGTAAAGACCGCAATGTGCGGGCTCATTTTTAGATCCCCAAACCCTTGTAGTTGCCAGGAATCAAGCTCGAGGATTGCGACGTCTCCTGAATGCACATTGGGGAGCATCGCAAGAGTCGAGAGGCCGCGGATATTGCCGCCCAAAAACGCCGGCTTTTTGGCCTTTTTTAGGACGTGGGAAATCATGTGCGCAACGGTCGTCTTGCCGCGCGTGCCAGTGACGCCGACGATTTTTGCTCCTGCCTCGCTCGCATATTTTGCAAAAAGTGCCGTGGACATCACCACTTCTACACCAGCCGCACGCGCGGCAGCGATTTCAGGTGAATTGAGCGGTACGCTCGCCGCTTTGATGACCATGTCGCAACTCGTAAAGTCTTTCAGGTCATGCCCACCGAGATGAAATGTGATGTTTGGGTATTCTTTCAGAGCAGTCACTGCTTCCCGGAGCTCCGTTTCAGTTTTTTTATCAGTAACAAGAACCTCTGCGCCGCATGTAGCAAGGAACCTCGCATCCCCTACGCCACGGCCGAGCAGTCCCACGCCCATGACCGTGATGCGCTTATCCTTGAATAGGTTCGTGCAGTCCATATCGCCACTATAGTAAATCCACGTGCTCTGCGCGAATAGGGCTCTCGAAAAAAATACTGCCCAGCTTTTCGAACCGCTCAATGTCACCCGTTGAAAAGAATCTTACTGACGGTTCCTTGGTAATTTTTGATTCGATATCCGGATGCCGCGCAAGGTAGTCTTTGAGACTGCTCGCAACGACGTCCCGTTCGGTAATAATCTCGATCTTTGGTCCGACGACTTCTTGTATCTTTCTTTCTAAGAGCCCGTAATGCGTGCATCCCAAGACAAGCGTGTCTATCTTTTGCGCAAGAAGCGGTCGCAAATATTCCTCTAGAAGCCTCTCTGCCTGTGCCGAATCTTGTTCACCTGCTTCTACTAAAGGCACGAGAAGCGGGCAGGCTTGCTGAACTACCTCGATTTCGGGGTCCACCTTGGTAATTTCTCGCGGAAAGGAGCCGGAGCGTACCGTGCCCTCGGTCGCGATCACACCCACCCGTTTTGTTTTTGTGGCCCTGGCCGTTGCTTCCGCGAAAGGAATGAGTACGCCGAGTACCTTTTTTGCCTCACCATATTGTGTCTGGATTTTTCTTAGTGCTTCACTCGATGCGGTGTTGCATGCGAGCACTACCAGCTGCGCGCCGTGCTCAAAAAGAAAATCCACCCCTTGTTTGGTGAACGCATGCACTTCATCGAATGGACGGGGGCCATAGGGCGCACGAGCACTGTCGCCAAGGTATATATAGCCATATTGCGGAAGGCGTGTCGTAACACTTTTGAGTACGTGGAGACCACCAAAGCCTGAATCGAAGACTCCTATCATGCCACGTACTATAGCCCAAAAATGCGTCCCACCATGAATGCTCTCCAAAGTCCTTCAGAAACCGCGTTATCCCCAGTAAAAAATTCGTTGTCGGAGAATACCAATATGCGATACTGATAGGCCGCCTCAGGAAACCTCTCTTATGACCCAGCAGTGAAATATGCCTTCGGCTCAAACAACGTATGAAAACAAACAACGAACTATTCCAAAGTGCACAAAGCAAAGCTTCCCTTAGCAGCCGCGGCAGCCGGCAGGCGTCTGCCGCAAAGGCACATTCTACTGACTGGGTATGACACTCACAATCACAAAACGCGATGGGCAAAAAGAAGCCTTCAACGCCGATAAGATCAACCGCTCGATCGAGCGCGCATGTGAAGGACTCCTGGATCCGATCGGGATGACGACGCAGATCGCGACCGAAACGAAGCTCACGCTCTACGACGGCATCACAACCGAAGAAATGGACTCGGCGACCATCAACGCCGCGGTCCAAAACATCAAAGAAGATATCGAGTACGACAAAGTCGCGGTGCGATTGCTTTTGAAGACCGTGTATCGCCGTGTTGTAGGAGAATACAATCACGATGCCTCGGAATTGGAGGTAAAACATCGCGCGCAGTTCCCAGAGCACATCAAACAGCAGGTCGCCACAGGACTTTTGGACGAAAAGATGGAGAAGCTCTTCGATCTCGAGAAGCTTGCCTCTACCTTAAAGATCGAGCGTGATGAGATATTCACCTACGCGGGCCTCTCGTCCCTACTGGATCGCTACTCGATGCGCGATGAAAATCAGAAGCGCATCGAATCGCCGCAATACTTTTTCATGCGTATTGCGATGGGCCTCTCGTACAACGAAAAGAACCCGACCGAGGCTGCGATGAAATTTTATGATCGCATGTCGCGCCACCTCTACATCGCCGGCGGCTCGACGAACATCGGCGCGGGCACTTCTCGCCCTGCGCTTTCAAATTGCTTTCTCTTGGAAGTGCACGACGACATGGATCACATCGCGAAGTCCGTTGCTGATGTGATGAAAATTTCCAAAGCCTCAGGTGGCATCGGCGTCTCGATAACAAAGCTCCGCGCAGCTGGCTCGCCGCTGAAGAGTTCCAACACCGTCTCAAGTGGCCCGACACCGTTTGCAAAAATAATGGACACCGCCATCCGCGCCGTGCAGCGCGGCGGCAAAAAGCTCGGCGCGCTCTGTTTCTACATGGAAAATTGGCACTACGATTTCCCAGAATTCATCGACTGGAAGCACAACGCCGGCGACGACTATTTACGCATGCGCACTGCCAACACCGCGGTCTTTATCTCCGACGAGTTCATGCGCCGCGTGGAGAAGGGCGAGGATTGGTACATGTTCGATCCCAAGGAAGCTCCCGATTTGAACGAGCTGTATGGCCAAGCATTCAGCAAGCGCTACGGCGAATACGTGGAGATGGCGAAAGCCGGGAAGATGAGGCTGGTGAAGCGGGTTCCGGCGACCGAGCAGTGGTCCCACATCCTGACCTCGCTCCAATCCACCTCGCACCCGTGGCTCACATGGAAAGATCCCATCAACCTGCGCGCGCTCAACAACAACACCGGCACCATCCATATGTCGAATCTCTGTACCGAGATCTGCCTTCCGCAAGACAAAGACAACATCGCCGTGTGCAACCTCGCATCGCTTAACCTCGCGGCACACATCGAGCACAAGCAGATCAATTGGAAAGAACTCGAGGTAAGCGTGCGACTCGCGGTACGCCAGCTCGACAATCTCATTGATATCAACGTCCTCCCTATCGCAGAGGCCACTCGCTCCGATCATGAGAACCGCGCGATCGGTCTTGGCGTTATGGGATTTGCCGATGCGCTCGAGCAACTCTCGATGTCATATGAGAGCCCGCACGCGTGGGATTTTGCGGATCGCGTATTCGAATTCGTTAGCTACATGGCGATCGATGAGAGCACTGAGCTAGCCCGTGAGCGCGGCTCGTACAACAATTTCCAGGGCTCCGGATGGTCCAAAGGAATGGTGCCGCTCGACACTATTGAAGCAGTGGAGAAAGATCGCGGCACAACGATCGACCTCCCCAAGATCACCAAGCAGAAACGCCTTGATTGGGACAAGCTGCGTGCAAAGGTAAAGCAAGGCATGCGCAACGCCACACTCATGGCGGTAGCACCCAACGCCAACATTGGGCTCGTCGCGGGCACAACTCCCGGTATTGACCCACGCTTTGCGCAAGTATTCTCGCGCAACAAAATTTCCGGTAAATACCTCGATCTCAACCACAACCTCGTGAAGGACTTGAAGAACATGGGAGTCTGGGATGAAGTGAAGGAACAGATCATCGAAGACCAGGGCGATATTTCGAAAGTTGAGAATCTCCCCGCATACCTCAAAGAGATCTACAAGACCGCATTCACGACCAATGCATACGCCTACATCGAAGTGGCCGCACGCGCGCAGAAATGGGTAGACCAGGCGCTCTCGCGCAACATGTACCTCGAAAGCCGCGATATGGACGACATGAAGAACGTCTACATGACCGCATGGCGCAAGGGCCTCAAGACCACCTACTACCTGCACATGAAGCCGCGTCACACGGCCGAGCAGTCCACCACGACCGTCAATAAGGCAGAAATGACCGGCAAACGAGGCTTTGGGGCCATCAAAATGGCCGCCGCCGGCGTGCCAGCCAATGCCGTCGCCTCTCCTGTATCTGTAGATATGCCGTCGCCCGTCAAAGCCGAAGCTGAAGTTGTCGCGGTTTCCATGCCTCAAAAGACAGTGGCTGCAATCCAAGAGATTGAGCAGCCCGTGAGTGAGGCTCCTGCGCCAACGGTCGGCACCGCGTTCAAGCAGAAAAAAGAGATTTCCGGCCCCGAGGACCCTGCTGATTCGCCCAACGTTTGTATTGCATGCCAATAGCTGTATAGTTGGCTCTCATAATATATGCTCGTCGGCAAAGCTTCACCAGAAGACTATAATTTGCACCCCTCACAATACCCGTGGGCTATCGAGCTGTATAACCAAGCGGTGCGCAATACCTGGTTCCCGCACGAGATCGCGCTCAAAGAAGATCTCGATGATTGGGCGAAGATGACGGAAGACGAGCGGCACGCCGTTGAATTCCTTGTCGCCTTTTTCAATCCTGCCGAACTCGTCGTGAACCGCTCACTCGCGCTCGGCGTCTACCCACACCTCAAATCGGCTGAATGCCATCTCTACCTCGCCAAACAAATGTGGGAGGAAGCGAACCACTGTGTCGCGTTCGAATACGTATTGCAGACCTTCCCTCTTGACCGCGAGAAAGTCTTCAAATTGCACGAGCAGGTGCCCTCGATGAAAGACAAGGAAGCGTTCATCAATAAATACATGATCCGCATGACTGAAGATGAGCTCGACGTCTCGACGATCGAAGGCAAGCGCGATTTCATCCGCAATCTCGTCGCGACAAATATCGTCATGGAGGGCGTGTGGTTCTATTCGGGCTTTATGGTCGCGCTCAGCTTCCGCCAAAGGAACCAGCTGCGTAATGTCGGCTCGCTTGTGAATTGGGTCTTGCGCGATGAATCGCTCCACCTCAAATTTGGCATCAATCTCATTCACGGCATCCTCGAAGAGAATCCCGACATGATCACGCCTGAGTTCGCCGACGAGATCCGCAAGATAGTCATCGAGGGCGTGGACCTGGAGACGACTTTCAACAAAGACCTCTTCCCGCGCGGAATCTTAGGCCTCAACGCCGATTACGTGAATCAATATGTCCAATATGTTGCTGATAGACGTCTCGTCGAGCTAGGCCTCGAAAAGCACTACAACGCGACCAATCCCGCCAAATGGATGTCTACCGCGACCGACGTCTTCGAGCTGGTCAATTTCTTTGAGGCACAAAATACTAACTACGAAGTAGACTCAGGCGGCGACAAAAAGAAAGACAAAGCCGCCTAGCGCTTGCGCTTGAATAGAGGCGCATACATATCGTCTTTGGGTGAAATGAGTAGTTCTTTTTTGTTGACGCGCTTGGTGAATTCGACTGGTGCGCCTTCGATTATGCAAAGTGGCTGGCGCTCGCTTCCTTCACCCATTGCCAGCACTGCGGCCGTCGCAAGGGAATCAGCGATATTGGTCTGCGTGAATTTGAGTATGCGCCCAAAGATATCTCTTTTGCCACGATAATCCCGTAAACCCTTGAATCCTGCGTAGCCAAGTGCCACGCCCACGACCCCCGCTCGAAGCGGTAATACACGACTGTCGGTAATGATAACCCCCAATTTTGTTATTCTAGTATTTTGCAAAATACTAGAACGTATTCTTTGAGAGACTTTGAAAGAATCTCTCGGCAATAGAATGAGTTTTCCGTCTGCGTTCGATTCATCGACTCCCGCATTCGCCAATATCATCCCTGCTTTCTCCGTGAGCCACACGTGTTTTGTCTTCTTCGCCCACGTGCTTTCCCTTCGAATAACTTTTTCTTTATCTTTGACGCTTGCGACTCTCCCCTCTGCAAGCGCGACTACCTTTGACGTTACCGCAAGGATCGAGCCGTTTTCCAGTTTCGGAATATATTTCTCAACAAACGCAATCAGATCATCGCCTTGTTTAAAAATTCGCGTCTTGACGGGACGTACCTGCATAGCATCCCGCTCCTTCCAATACGATTAGTCAGCCAGAAAGACAGCTGAACCCTCTTTTGCGCGTTGCGAGAGCTTGATCGCTGCGTCATCTCCCTTCTTGGCAGAAGCGACATCGGTGCGATCAATCTGAAGGGAGGCGACGGTATCCTCAAATTCCTCATCGCCTCTCTTGACTTTGATACTGTCTCCCTTTGAGAGCTTGCCCGAGAGCTTCACGACCGCAACGCCGAGCTTGTCATACCAGTGTGTAACGGTACCGACCTGCTTTTCCTCTCCCATACAAATAGCGTCTTTAGTGTTGATAGAAATACCACCGACCGCCTTTATACTACGCCGCTCCAAAGAACCCGCAAGTGCCGTTTTTGCCGCGGGGGAGACTTGAACTCCCAACCCCTTGCGAGGACTAGCTTCTGAAGCTAGCGTGTTTGCCAATTTCACCACCGCGGCGTCCGCTGATTATGCTCATAGATCGCTGTATTTTCAAATGCTTCCTTACCAGGCGCGGTACGGCGTCGTTGTAGTACATATACTTGCAGATTTGCACGGCCTCTTTCTTCGCATATTTAAGCTGCACATAAAAGGGTTTTTTACTCTGATCTATGTGGCCGTGTACCTCTACCAACTTGTTTAATCGGTCTCTGAGCCAGTCAATAAACTTGGGGCTTGCAGAGGTGAAAGAGATGTAAAAACGATAACTTTTCTTATAAACCGAATCATAAAAAGAATAGCTACATCCATCACCGTCAAAATAACCCCTTAAAAAATCAGCAAAATATTGATCCGGTACAGCTACTGCCATTATAGTCTTTGACTTTGCAGGAGACAGTCCGATGCCCACCAAGAAGCGATAAAAGAGGACATCGCTGAATTGAACGCAATATGCCATGTTTCCAATCCCTGAATACTTTTTGCTTATCTTCGTTTTGATACCAAGACATTTCTTGAATAAAATCAATTGCGCTTTATCGACAGAGGTAAGATCAATATGCCGACCATCCTTCGATAAACATCCGTCTGCTGTTAGGAGGCCGACTGCGTACGCGAAATGCGGCGACCACCTTATCTTCACATTGCCCTTTGGTTTCGGTCCCCTTTTCACTATCTTATTATAGATGCTGAAGCACATAGCGTATACCTATTTATCCCCAAGAAGATTACATCCGTTTGAGCTCCGTTGTAACTACCAGCGTCGCCGGATCTTTACCGTCCCACCGGATTTCGCCATGCACCCACAATGCAAAGTCGAAATCTTCATTTCCTAAAAACAAAGCTGCAATAGATCATGCCGTTCGCATCGGCCGGATGTTCTGTGTACTCAACGTCGGAGAATCCCATTTTCTTACTAAGTTCCACGACGTATTTTTGTGAATGCTGTCTGACAGCTGCCATTCGCTCGTCTAAATCTTCTGGGAGATCCGGTATTGGTCCTTCGGGATTGATCGGGACCCGTCCTACTCTCAGTTCGCCACCCGGTTTCAAGACCCGATACGCTTCACGGAAAACATCGTCGCTACGCCCATCAAAAGGTCCCGCGTGGGAAATGACTACATCAAAAGTCGCCTCCGCAAAAGGAAGGGTTGCTGCGTCGGCTTGCACGAAAGGCTGTTTCTCACCGGCGTGTCTATGAAAGCGATTCCACTCCCTGCGACGAATATCCATCGATACAACGTCAATCCCTTGTTGTCGGGCTGCATCCGCGAACGCCCCGTCGTCTACAGCAATATCGAGTACACTCTTACCTCTTAAGTCTTCCCAGGTGGTTCTTGTGCCTTCGAGATATCTTGAAACAGCTTCGTCGAGAACCGCCTGTCTTTTCTTACTTATGCCGCGAGGACTTTCATCCATAACTCACTCCGTTGCGGGATACCGTTGCTGAAACTCGGATTCGAGCTCACCAAGAGCCGCGCGCACGTGCGCATCTATCTGCTGCAAAGCATTCTGATAGTTCTGTACTGCTTCGTCGCCAGCGCCCTCTTCCCTACCAATGATGCGCTCTGTCTTTTCGACTTCATTGTCTGCTTTTTTCAGAATAAGTTCGATGCGCCGCTGTACCTCTACATACGCATCGGCGTTGGCGAGCACCGATTCAACTATCTTCGGATCAATATCGCTCAAGTCATCTTGATTAGTCATATTATTTTGCGATTGTGTGGCGGATTCCCCACCATGCCGTCCGGCCAGACGCAACAAGGATTCGCCCTACGACTTTTCCAACAGCGATTGTTGAGTCTACGGCTCCTTGATGCATATGCCCCACCGGGTCTGGTTTTGTGCTTTTCTTGCCTGTGACTGCGTCTTCAATAGTCTTTTTCCCGGTAAACGGTCTCGCGGTTGTATTCCAAATTGCTTGCGTAGTCGAATCCAGCGTTTGACTTCCTGCTTTTTTCCAGGCATTTACGGCTTTGTCTCGGGAATTATCTATACTCGCTCGGAGCGTGGGATTTGCAAGACGCGCGTTGCGAGCAGCTATCTGATCCTGCACCCATTTATTGATCCCCATATCGGCATCATATCATTGCTACATACAGGTGCTCTTTGGGAGTTCGAGTCTCCCCGCACCCACAAGACAAGAGACAAGGTCGGTTTCGGATTGGTTTTCCTTCGCGGTAGCGACGGAAAACCAATGATTTGCGGGCACGCCGCGCGCTTCGCGCGTGTGGAGAGTGAGGTTCGAGCCGAAGATTTTTTGGAGGGAGGATTTTTTGGAGGGGAGGTCTTTAGATTGTGCCGCTTCGTCCAATAACGAAGCGTCCTTTAGCCATTTTCGCATGGGTTCGAGCCAGACGGCGGTGTTGCGTTCAAGCAGGAGGATTCGCTCCTGCACCGACTTCTTGTCGGACATCAACGCACGCTTGCGCGATAGGTATTCTTCGCGCTCAATATCCTGTTCGACAAAGAGGTCGGTGAGGCGGGCAATTTTGCCGTCCATGTCGGCAATCTTTGCCCGCATTGCTTGAACGGACGCCGCCGTGCTTTGCGAGGCGTCAGCCGCGTCTTTCGTAGCCATACGATCTAATTCTTCCGCCCAATGGCGCGGCAAGTGGAAACGCGAGAGCAACGCGGAGAGTTGCATATCGAGCGTTTCTTCGCGGATGTATTCTCCCGCGCACGGACCGCGTTTCTTCGTACACCGATAGTACACATACGACCTGCCGCTTTTCTTCGTTTGCTTTTCGGCAGTAATGGAGCAGCCGCACTCGCCACATTTCAACAATCCACAAAGTGCTTGCGGACTTTTCTTTAACTTCTGCGTTCTGCCGCGCAGAGCCAAGACTTTTTGCACTTTGTCAAAAAGCTCTTTGGCGATTATAGGCGTGTGCTTGCCCTCGTACATTTCTCCTGCGTAGCGGAAGTGGCCGTAGTAGAACGTGTTGGAAAGCAACGTGCTCACCTTGCTCTTGT
>MFKV01000003.1 GCA_001781105.1 Candidatus Kaiserbacteria bacterium RIFCSPHIGHO2_01_FULL_54_36
CCTCTCGTCGCTGTTGCGGAAGCCATAGAAGATATTTGCAAAGAACGCACGCTGGTGGAACCAGAGCTTTTCTATGTTGGCCCTCCTGCCTTTGATGCCGAAGCCTTGCTCGAGCACGACATCGAGTACGTCCAAAGTAGCGCCGGCAAAGTCCGCCGCTATCGCAGTGTGCTCAATATCTTGGGCGTCTTTAGTACGATGAGAGGCATCATCAGCTCAATATTTCAGCTCTACCACCTGTATCCCGATGTCATTTTCTCGACCGGCGGATTCGCCGCATTTCCCACGCTCTATGCTGCGCGCATACTGCGCATCCCTGTTGTTATCTACGACGCTGATTCCGCGCCAGGCAGAGTCTCTCTCTGGTCTTCAAAGTTCGCCCGCTGGATCGCGCTTGCGCACCCAGATGCCGCGAGAAAGTTCCCAGAAAAAGTCCGCGGCAAGATCGCACGCGTGGGCCATCCCATCCGCAAAGAGATCCTCGATCCTGCCAAGGAGGGTGGCTACGAATTCCTCAAGCTCGATGCGACCGCGCCCACCGTGTTCGTGATGGGCGGCTCGCAAGGCGCACGCTCTATCAATGAGGTCGTCTTGGACGCGCTCCAAGCCCTTACGAGCGAGTTCAATGTCGTGCACCAGGCAGGTACCGCAAATCTCGACGATACGAGCAAAGTAGCCTCCGTGGTGCTCAAGGATTCGCGATTTGCGCATCGCTATAAGATGTACGGTCTATTGAATACGTTTGCGCTGCGCATGGCAGCCGGGATCGCGACCGTCGTCGTCGCACGTGCGGGCTCCGGCACCATTTTCGAGGTCGCAAGCTGGGGGCTCCCTGCCATACTCATCCCGATACCTTTAGACGTCTCGCACGACCAGACAGAGAACGCCTTCACCTATGCCCGCGCAGGCGCCGCGGTCGTCATCGAGCAGCGCAATCTATCGCCGCATGTACTCGTTGCAGAGATCAAGCGCATTACGGGCGACCAAGAACTCCAGAAAAAAATGCGTGAGGCAGCGAAAACATTTGCCAGGCCGGACGCAGCACGCAAGATCGCCTCGGAACTTCTCAATATATCCATAGAACACGAACCATCCTGACTATGAGTAGCGTACGAGTACGTTTCCCGCCAAGCCCCACAGGTCTCTGCCATGTCGGCACTGCCCGCATGGCAGTGCTGAATTATCTTTTCGCAAAAAAGAACGGCGGCACCATCTTTTTCCGAAGTGAGGACACTGACAAAGAGAGAAGTAAGCCCGAGTATGAGGAAGATATCAAGGAGCAGCTCATGTGGCTTGGCCTTTCGTGGGACGAGTTTTCTCGCACGAGTGAACTTGTCGCAGTGCACTCTGCCGCGATGCAAAAGCTCGTCGATGAGGATACGGCGTATATATCCAAAGAGAAGAGTGCCAAAGAGCCCGGAAAGACTGTCGAGATCGTGCGCCTTCGCAATCCCGGAAAGATCGTCACCTTTGCCGATGAAATTCGCGGAGAGATCACCTTCGACACTACGGAACTAAAGGATTTTGCGCTCGGGCGCGCGATCGACGATCCTTTGTTCCACTTTGCAGTCGTCGTTGATGACGCAACGCAGGGCATTACGCACGTGATCCGTGGCGAAGACCACATCTCGAATACGCCGAGACAGATCCTCATCCAAGAGGCGCTTGGCTATTCACGGCCCGTGTACGCACACTACCCGCTGCTGCTTGGTGCTGATAGATCCAAACTCTCGAAGCGTATGGGTGACGTTGCCGTTAGGAGCTACCGCGAAATGGGCTTTCTGCCGCAGGCACTCCTTAACTACATTGCCAATGTAGGCTGGACGCCGCCGTCGGGCAAAGAAATACTTTCCCTAGAAGAAATGGTGCAAGAATTCGAGCTCAAAGATCTCCACAAGAGTGGCGCGGTCTTTGATATGGAGAAACTGCGCTGGTACAACAGACACTACCTGCTTCGTATACCTGAGCAGGATTTCAGTGCAGGTGCGACCGCCATTCTGAAGGAAGCGATCGCGAGCCGCAATCTCCCGTGGGACGAGCGCGTCGCTCACGCCTTGGCGCCAGTCATTCGTGAGCGCATCAGTGTGTGGCAGGATCTGCGAGATCTCATTCATGAAGGCGAATTCGATTTCTTCTTCTCCGATCCCACGCCTGAGGCTGCACGTATCGCACACAAAGGAATAAGCAGCGCCGACACTATCCGGCATCTCGAAATCATGAAGAAGAGCCTCGACGGATCTGATGATGCCGTCTATGATGATCCTGAGCGGATAAAAGCGCGCGTCTTCGAATACGCAGGATCAGAAGGCCGCGGGGCCGTGCTGTGGCCTCTGCGATACAGCCTCACTGGCAGAGAAAAGAGCCCGGACCCGTTTTCCGTCGCTCACATCATCGGGAAAGGTGCTAGCGTGCGAAGAATTGATAACGCAATACAACTATTGAAAAGCATATGAGGACTGCGGCTAGTAGAATAATGGCACTCGCTGCCGTCTTTGTGATGTGTTGGCCTGCCACTGTGCCCGCTCAATCGCAAAGCGACATACAGCAGCAGATCGACGATCACAACACGCAGATCGCCCAGCTAGACCGCGAGATCGCGCAGTTCCAAGTCCAGCTCGACGTCGTTGCCGGCAAAAAAAAGACGCTCCAGAATACGCTCTCGCAACTCGATCTCTCGCTCAAGAAAAGCGCCGCCTCCATAAATGCCACGAAGAAAAAGATAGGCGCGACACAGCTTGAGATCCAGAAGCTCTCGCACGGCATCGCCGACAAGCAAGAGGCCATTAATACCGACGAGGCTGGCCTCGGAGAATCGTTCCGCCGCCTCAATGAGATGGAGAACGAACCGCTTGTCGTACAAATACTTTCCTCAAATGATCTCTCTGTCGCATGGAGTGATATGGATGCGCATCAGTCACTGCAAGGCGCTATTAACCAACAGATCAACGATCTCTCAACGCAAAAGGAGTCGCTCACCGATATCAAGAAAAATACCGAGGCAAAGCGCGCGCAACTCCTCCAACAGCAAAATACACTGCTCGCCCAGCAAGGCGAACTCAATGCGCAAAAAAAAGCTCAGGCTGAGCTCCTCGCACAGACCAAGTCACAGGAATCAACCTACCAAGCAATACTTGCGGAGAAAGTTGCGGGCAAGGCCGCATATGAGGCCGCGCTCAACGACCTCAAAGCGCAGTTTCTTCAAAATGTAGATCCTACGCAAGTCCCTGCTGCGCGAAAGGGGATATTGCGCTGGCCGCTCGATAAGATCAGGATCACCCAAACCTTCGGCCAATCGGCTTTTGCCCAAAGCGGCGCATATAATGGCAAGGGGCACAACGGCATTGACCTCGGCGTGCCACTTGGCACCCCGGTCAAGGCGGCACTCTCCGGCATCGTCATCGGTACCGGCAATACCGATCTCTACAGAGGCTGCTACTCTGCCGGCAAATGGATCATGATCAAGCACAATAACGGCCTCTCCACGATGTATGGCCACCTCTCGCAGATAGGTGTATCGGAGGGCCAAAGCGTCGTCACGGGGCAAATAATCGGCAACGTGGGCGCCACGGGCTACGCGACCGGCCCGCACCTCCACTTGAGCGTCTACGTGACCTCGGTAACGAAGATAACGACTTTTGGCGAAGCGACCAACAAAGTGACCGCGTGCGCGAAAGCAAAAATTCCCATCACGCCCCCCGCCGGCTTCCTCAATCCGCTGAGCTATCTTTCTTAGCGTTTTTTACGCGGTTTGCTCCACTCGGCTAGATCAAGTGTTTTTAACTCGATCTTTGATGCGCGGCGCAGCTGGCGCAGGTTTTTCTCTAGCGCGATAGGGAAGTGGCGAGAGGAATCGAGTGCCTCCACGAGCCACTCGAGCTCTTCTTCTGCCGTGACCCAGCGTTTTGGCGCGTAGCGGCTAAGGTCGAACGGTGCCGAATATCCCCGCAAAGATTTCTTTGCGCTCTTCCATTCGATATATTCGTGAAAATACGACATCGCGAGCTCACGAGGCGACAGGTACACTGCGTCGCGATAGCGAAGAATTGAGTGGTTCGTCTTACTGATGGCCCCCCACCGCCCGTTTTGCTCGAACAGCGCAACCACATGATCCTCATCTGAGGGAGTGGTTTGTAGGTCCATGAGAAGCGGTTTTTGCCCGTGATATGCAAGTGCCGCGGCGGCCAAGAGCGCGCCCTCGAAACAATGGGCGGTGCGCTGTTTGATAGTGCGCCGCGGCGACATGTACGTCTCGCCGCGCAGTTCGAAATTGACCGGGAGCGTGTCGAGATAATCTTGGATCTTTTGTGGTGTAGTGAGCCTCGCAATAATTTTCCGCTCAGCAGGGGAGAGCAATGCTTTTATTCTTTCTGCGTACATAGTGGAAGTATACAAAATCTTCACCCCGGGGCCGCAACGTCGCGGTCCCGGGGTTCAGTTCGGCGCATGTGGAGCGCAGTGTAAGGAGTGCGCCAGCAAACCCTCTGCGCTGTCTACACAGCCATCGCAGAGCTCCAATGCTCAAGCGGTACCAGTTGCCCTCCGAGCAATAGGCAACTGCTGGCCGTGAGATGCCAGCTACAAAAAAGTATATCAGAAAGACCGGCAAGAGTTCGGGGAAGCAGAAAGTCCGACGATTGGACCAGAGGCGATTTAACGCATTATACGAGGCTATGGCGCACGCTAGCATGCCACGATTGTGCGATGCTTGTACTCATGCCTTACACAATCGTGGCCATCTTTTCCGACATGCTATATGTCGCAAAAGATATATTGTGCGACGTTGATAGTATTAGAACATGAAGGAACAACATTACAACACACGTCCGCCAAATCACCATTTCCCGGTCTCCCCTCGCACTCCGTCTCGATACGCTTCGATGCGCCGGCGATTTGCTGGCGAAAGTTCTTCTGGAAGATTATCGATGTCAAACCAGCTCCTCCCCATTATCTCAATATTCGGCGTGAGCGAGAGAGAGCCTTCGAAATCGCCAGTGTAATAAACTGCCACCATATCCCCTCTCCCCCAGGTCCCTTGGTATCTTCCGATCTCGCCTGCAAGAGATTTGACGACGAATCCCGTTTCTTCTTGCGTCTCGCGCATCGCGGCTTGCTCCGGTGTCTCATTTTTATGTATGCCGCCGCCCGGGAGCGTCCATGTCCATGGAGCGTACCAATGGGTCACCAGTATGACCTTCCTGTCCTGTACCAAAATGATGCGGACTCCCTGGATAGGGCTGGTGGAGAAATCAGTCCAGTAGCGCACTGTGTGCACGATGCTGATGATAGACAGCGAGAGATACATTCCGAGACGTCGGATAATGCGCATAAAGGTGCAGCCTAGTGCTGCGTTAGGTTTTTGTCCACGGGATATCAAATTGCGTGAATTCGGGGAGAAGTTTCCGGCCATACAGGAGGCGCGAGATGACTTCCGCGTGCGAGAGCGCGCCGGTGAGCGCGTTGTGCGGGCTCGGCTCTTCTGGGATGCCGCAGTAGTTGAGCACGGCGTCGAGATCGAGCGCGCTGCGGCGATGCTTCACCGGCGGCTGCAAGCCCTTTCCTATCATGTGCATGTAAGCGAGCGTGTGGGTATCAATGGTTCGATATGCAAAAGGCCATTCAGTATGCCCGGCTCGCTCGGCTGCTGCTTTGAGAAAGTCGCGGTCAAAGGAGACATTCTGCCCGGCCAGCGTGCGCTCCTCCAATCCCTCGCTCCAATGCAGGAATGCATGGGTAAGGTCTGCCTCAGACTGTTTCTTGGTATCTGCGATCTGTTCTTTTGTGAATCCATTGACCGCGAGCGCCTCGTCCATCACGTGCGCTCCGTCCCAAATGCGGCACTCCTCGTAGAAGCGGTTCGAGGGGTTGGCGAGATCGAGCGCGCCGAGGCTCACTATAGAGTGTTTGGAGGGCTCTGTGCCCGAGGCTTCGACGTCTACAATAAGCATAGTCTATAGTAAGTAGTTAGTAGTTTATAGTTGAATGCGAAAACATCCAAATGCGTTTTACTACTTACTACTATCTACTGACTACTAACTGCCCCGAGTCCTTTGCAGTTCTTCGCCGCGCTGTAGCCAGCTTTACGCGCGGCCTCTTCGCTCTGGAACCACACTTGGTTGCTCGGAAGGATCCTTGTCGCGCCCGCGCACCACGGGTAGTAATACGCGCTCCCGCTTCTTGAGGCGACATACAGCCCTCCTGGGGCCATGGAGCGAGGCTTCATGTCCATTGGCGCCTGAGTAATGGTAATGGGCGGCCGAGAGTCCTCCAAGGCTGATAATCGCCCAAGCCCGAAGGAAGCGAGGCCCACCAAGAGAACTATGGCGATAAGCCCCCATTCACTGATGAGGTCGTCAGCGAATACCTTGATTTTTTGCCAGAATTCCTGTATCTTGGCGCTACTGGTTTCCATGTGCGGTATACAGTATACCGTATACGGTATACCGGGTTTTCATTCCATGGCACATACAAAAGCAGGCGGAACAGCGCACAACCTGAGAGATTCCAATCCCAAGTATCTTGGTGTCAAGCGCGCGGACGGCCAAAAAGTCGGCGTGGGCGAGATACTCGTCCGCCAGCGCGGCACCGCTATCATGGCAGGCAAAAACATCGGTGTAGGTGTCGACCACACCCTCTTTGCAGAGGTCGCAGGTACCGTGCACTTCCGCAGCAAGCGCAAGACCAATTTCGACGGCCGTACCGTCACGCGTCGCATTGTGGACGTCACCTAGATAGCGACAATTTTTAGCATTATCTCTGTTTCTGCTCCCGAGGCGGAAATTTTGATTATGTGATCTCCGATCGCTTTGATCGGCTCAAGCGGGTGTATCGCCTCCTCTGGGAGAGCCGCACCCTTTTGCTGTTGCAAGGCATCCGCGATTTCCTTCGGGCCGACAGATTTAAAAAGCCCGCCTTTCTCTGTCGCGCGTACACTGAGTTCAATGCGCGCGCCGCGCAGACTTGCAACGGCAACGGCAAGCGCTTTGCTCTCCCGCTCCCGCTTCTCCCCTTCCCTTTTTTGTTCCTCTTCGTGTTTCTTCACTTTCTCAGGTGTCGCCTGCACGGCAAGCCCACGCGCGATCAGAAAATTCAACGCGTATCCATCGGACACCTCTTTAATAGTCCCGTGCTGCCCCACCTTCGCCACGTCCTTAAGTAAGATAATTTTCATTTGCTAATCCTACTCGAACTCCCTCCCCTGTGCAAAAGTTGTTGCATAATCGCACGCGATGATATACTTGCCGACATGGTGAAGGCGAAACGTAAAAAAGAAGACAAATTCGATAAGCTCGCGCGGCTCATTAAAAGCGAGTCAGAGGATATACGTAAAGAGATAAATGGTGAATTACACGATGAGTTGGGTAGCGTGCGTGTGAGTATAAAAAGTTTAGAACACAAGATGGACGTTGGATTTTCGCAGATCAAGCGCAGGCTCGATGAGACGATTCAAGTGCAACTCGACTCTCACGCCGGTCGTATCAAAAAACTCGAAACCAAAGTGCTTTCTTAAGAGTCTGGCGCTGCAAAAAAGAGCCCGGCGTTTCCACCGGGACTTGTCCGAAAGTTTAACCTCGGATTTTCTGAAACCTCTTCGGTCTAGTGCGCGGATGCGCCCCTGCCATTCTTCTGGAAGACGACAAGGCTCTTGGTGAGGTCGCCAATCCATTGGTTAGTGTCCGCAGTGACAGATCGTTCCATCTTTAGTTCTTTGGAGTGATAGACGATGTCACGCTTGAGCTTCGCCATCTCCCAGGAGAGAAATTGCTTTGCCGTACTCTGCTTCGGCGGGTCGCCAGCGTTCAGATCGTCCTTCATGTCCTTCTGGATCTGCTCCAGCATGATTTCCTTGAGCCGAATGTGCTGGGCAGGCGGTTCCCACGCCTTGGTCTTGGTGAGCATGTTCACGTATTTCGACCTGAGCTTGCGGATCCGCTCGACGGACTTCTCGTATTCCGATTGCTCGGCACGAAACGCCTTTCCCGCTTCTCTCGCGGCCCATTTCAACCGCGCGCGGGACGACAGACCTTTGAGCATTTTCCGTGTCGCCTTCGCCTGCATAAGTTCATTGCGATGGTACGCCGTCGTCTCGAACTTGGGGATGTGCACCCCCAGTGGTCCTCCTTTGACAACCGAGGTGTCCCGCAGAAACATGCACGCACAACGTAGCGCGAACTCGGGGAACGTAATGCCATTCCTGATATGTTCAGTAGTCCCAATGTGAGACATCGGTTAGCTCCTCGTGGGTTATATGCCGCAGAGCGGCACAGGTTGAAGATATAGTCGTTATAGTCCGATTTGACAATACAAGAAATATCAATGTAGTGCAAGCGCACTTCAATGTGCTACTCCCCCTTCAAAATCTCCACAGCTTTGTCCATCTGCGGATCTTTGTCGGCTTTCGCCTCTTCATCAGTTATCTTGACCTCCACATCAGGCTTGATCCCCTCTCGCGGGATAGCAACGCCATCGGGTCCCACCCAGCGCGCGACCGTGATCTTGAGCGCCGTGTCGGGCGTGATGTCAACGAGCTCCTGTACCGAACCTTTTCCGAAGGTGTTGGTGCCCACCAGCTTCGCAATGCCATAGTGGTGTAGCGCGTCTGCAAGGATCTCTGCAGCGGATGCCGAGCCGCGATCCACCAGTATTACCATTTTGAGGTTCTCATTAAAGATATCGTAACCTAGAGAACGGTGGACGATATTTGTGGCGTGCCCTGCGTAATCTTCTGTCACGACCACCTTGCCTGAAGGCAAGAACCAGCTCGCCATGTCCACGGCAGCGCCGAGGTAGCCGCCCGGGTTGCCACGCAGATCGAGGATAAGCTTCGTGCTGCCAGATTCGACGAACTGCCGCAGTGCCCCTCGAAAGAGCTCCGGCGAATTCGAGGTGAAGGTCGCAAGCTCTATCACGTAGATGCCGTCAGGGCGCATCTCGGTCGTGATGACAGGCACGTTGATGACCTCACGCGTTACTTTTATTTCCTTAGATTCGCTCCAGCCTTCACGCAGCATTGTGAGCGTCACTTGCGTGCCTCCCGGTCCGCGGATCTTGTGCACGGCCGTACCGACATCGAGCCCTTCGGTAGAAGCGCCGTCTATTTTCAAAATAAGGTCGCCGCTCTTGATGCCAGCGCGCTCAGCAGGCGTACCTTTAAGCGGCGAGACAACGGTGAGTACCTGGTCGCGCACGGCGATCTCCATGCCCACGCCTTCGAAGCTCCCGCTCATGTCGGCGTTGAAATCCTCATTCTCGGTCGGGGGTAGGAAGAATGTATATGGATCGTTCAAAGATGCGGCGAGGCCTTGGATCATCCCCCACACTCGCTCCTGATTCTGCTCCTCTGTGGAGGTGGCGACCGGAGTCGAGGTAGCGACAGAGGCCGGAACGAATTTTTCGTTGATGACTGCCCACGCTTTCCACACCGGCGAAAAATCCACATCCGGCGGCGGCCCAGCGCTAAGAGATACGGGAACGATCGATGCGCCAGGGGTTCTCTCCCCTACCACATACCCGCTTCCAAAAGCGACAAGTGCGATCGTGATACCGCCGACGGCCATTGTTGCGTGAAATTTCTTTCCACCGCTCTGATGCATCGGAAGAGTATACCAAAATTCGGGGTATACTTATAGCCATGCATTCCCGCTATGAGCACAACGGGCTTGTTTGGGTAGACCTCGAGTCCCCAAGCCGTGAGGAGGTAGAGGACGTGATGGATGAATTCGGCATTGGGAGCCTCACCGCAGAAGAATTGCTTCTTCCGGCCTCTAAACCACGAGCAGAATTGTACGAGAACTACATCTATCTCGTCCTTCATTACCCGGCACTTAGGCACTCCCACAGGACAAAAGAGCAGGAGATCGACTTCATTGTTGGGCATAATTTCATTATTACCGCCCACTACGACACCATAGACCCGTTGCACAAATTCTCGAAAGTGCTTGAGGTCAATTCGCTTCTGGACAAGAGCAATCTTGGTGATCACGGTGGTTACTTGCTCTATCACATGATGAAAAAGCTCTACCACGCCGTCGAGCATGAGGTGGAATATATCAGGCACGATCTTGCCATGGGAGAGGACCATATTTTTTCTGGCCATGAAATAGACATGGTCGCAGAGCTCTCGCGCTCGGCCCGCGATCTTTTGAACCTGCGGCAACGGATCGAACCGCATCGGGAGGTGTTGCGCGAGCTCGAATCAGGAGGCGCTGCGCTCTTCGGGGCCGAATTCGCTCCCTTCTTACGGTCGCTCTCCGATGAGTATTATCGCGTACACAATCACATCATGCGCGAGACTGAGTCGCTGCATGAGCTGCGGGAGACCAATAATTCTCTTCTTTCCACCAAACAGAACGAGACGATGCGCATTCTTACCATTATGGCCGTCCTCACCTTTCCGCTCTCGCTGTTTGTCGCAATCTTCGATCTGCACGTTGCATCCAACCCGCTCGCCGATGCGCCGCACGCGTTCTGGATAGTTGTGGGCGCTGTAGCAGCGATCGGTGTCACCATGCTCTTGTACTTTAAACACAGGAAATGGCTGTGAGAGGGTCGCTCGCCCGCATGTACCTAAAAGACACGCGTGATTGCCTGCTGGCAATCCTGCTCCTCTCGTCGCCGACGCGACTGCGAGGGGCCTTTTAGGTACATGCGGTACTCGCTTAGAGTTGGTAGAATGCTCTCATGTGGTTTGATGGATTTCTTAGTCCTAAGTCGAGTACACAGGTCCCTCTATATTTCTTCAATACACTGAGCGGCGGGAAGGAACGCTTCGAAGCTATCCCGCATGCACGGGAAGTGCGTATGTACAACTGCGGCCCCACCGTGTACGGCCGTCAGCATATTGGCAATCTTTCGATGTTTGTTTTCACCGACGTCTTGCGCCGCACGCTCGAGTACAACGATTTTAAAGTAAAGCAGGTCATCAATTTCACTGATTTCGGCCACCTTACTTCCGACGCTGATGTGGGAGAAGACAAAATGACGACAGGCCTCGAGCGCGAGGGTCTTGCGCTCACGCTCGAGAACATGCGCACCCTGGGCGAGAAGTATGCGAACCTTTTCCTCGAGGACATTCGCAAGCTCAATATCGAAGTGGATCGTGTGACTTTCCCACGCGCAAGCGATTTCATACCCACCCAGATCGCGATGATCAAAGCACTGGAAGAGAAAGGATACGCGTATGTAGGAACGCATGGCGTGTATTTCGATACCTCTCGCTTCCCCGATTATGGGAAGTTGGGCAATATCAATCTTGCCGGCCTCAGAGAGGGTGCACGCGTTGATAAGGATAAAGAGAAGCGCAATCCGACCGATTTTATTCTCTGGAAGTCCAACAAGAAAATGGGCTGGGATAGTCCGTGGGGACTTGGCTTTCCGGGCTGGCACATCGAGTGCTCGGCGATGATCCGCGCCACACTGGGGACGCAGATCGACATCCATACCGGCGGCATCGAGCACATCCCCGTGCATCACAACAATGAGATCGCGCAATCCGAGTCAGCCACCGGCAAGAAGCCGCTCGCGCGATTTTGGATGCATCGTGCGCATTTGCAGCTTGAGGGGGCAAAGATCGCGAAGTCAGAGGGTACTGTTATCTACCTACCTGACATCCTGGAGCGCGGCTTCCATCCGCTTGCGTTTCGCTACCTCCTGCTTAGCTCTCACTATCGCACGGGCGCCAACTTCACGTGGGAAGCACTGGGGGCGGCTCAAGTAGCATTTGGCAAGCTCGTGGCGTTGCGTCTCTCTCAAAAAGTCGAGCCCGGTGTGGTATCTCAAAAGTGGCGATCTGAGTTCACCGGCCGCATCAACGATGATCTCGACACTCCAGGGGCGCTCGCCACCGTATGGGATATGACCAAAGACTATTCCCTCTCGCCGGCTATGCTTTTGGGAACACTGCTTGACGCCGACAGGGTACTCAATCTCTCTCTATCTCTGCCAGACGAAGCAGCACGAGCTCTCGCGGCTCGATATATGCAAGAAGAAGTCTCTGAAGAAAATTTGCCGGAGAATATTCGCGGATTTATGCGTGAGCGAGAAGAGGCACGTGAAGCTAAAGATTGGCCGCGAGCGGACGAGCTTCGCGATCTCATTGAATCTGCAGGATACACGCTCGAAGACAAAGCAGGTGGCACGCGGGTCGTACGGAAATGAATACCAGCTTGAACTAGCCGTCGTGGCTATTCTTCGAGTACGAAATTTACGAGCCTACCGGGTACGACGACCGTTCGCGCAATTTTCTTGCCTATCAGGCGATCCTGTACCGACTTTTGCGCCTCTGCCTCTTGAGCTATCGAATCAATGCCCACATCGATCAGGGCTGTGCCCCGCGTCTTGCCGTTGATCTGTACGGCAATAGTCACCTTCTCATCCACCAGGCGCTCCGCGTCATACGCAGGCCACTCGGCGCTATAGAGCGAGGTTTTGTGTCCAGCATCGTACCAGAGCTCCTCCGATACGAAGGGAGCGAATGGAGCGAGCAGCCGAAGGAACACATCCCACTGTGATTCGGCTATCTTTCCCCTCTTTTCGATATGATTGACGGATATCATAAGTTGGCTGATAGCTGTGTTGAACTTCAGCGCCTGTATATCATCTCCTACTTTCTTGATAGTTTTATGAAGTATCGATTCGTTCTCAGGCACTTCTTCATTTACAACACATTCGCTCAAGCGCACCACGCGCTCCAAGAAACGCCGTATCCCCGCGACCCCATCGGGATTCCATGGGAAGCTGGAGACTTCGTTGTACGGGCCTATGAAGGCCAAGTACATGCGCACGGTGTCTGCCCCCAGTCGCGCCACAACTTCATCGGGGTCAACGACGTTGCCGCGCGATTTGCTCATCTTCTGCCCGTCGGGCCCGAGGATGAGACTGCGATTCATTCTGCGCTTGTAGGGCTCTGAATCTTTTACGAGTCCAAGATCGAAGAGCGCCTTCTGCCAGAAACGGGAATAGAGCACGTGCATGGTTGTGTGTTCAGCCCCACCGGAATAAAGGTCGACCGGCATCCAGGCGTCCATCTTTTTCCGGTCCGCGAATTTCTTTTTGTTTTTAGGATCGCTGTAACGTAAGAAGTACCACGAAGAATCTACGAATGTGTCGAGCGTGTCCGTTTCGCGCTCCGCAGGACCCTTGCATTGCGGGCACTTCACCTTGACCCATTTGGTTGCTTTTGCGAGCGGAGATTTACCACTCCCCTCGGGCAAATAATCTTTCACCTCCGGCAATTTCACGGGCAAGTCCTTATCGGGAACCGCCACCATGCCGCACTTTGCGCAATGAATAATAGGTATCGGCACGCCCCAATAGCGCTGGCGCGAAACTATCCAATCGCGCAAGTGGTACTGCTTTACGATCCGTCCGAACTTTGCCCCTATCTTCGGAATTGCCTCATCGCTCGTAAGCCCAGAGAATTCCCCGGAATCGAAGAGTATCCCCTTCCCTGCGTAAGCGCGACCTTGTAGTCGGTTCCATGCAGCACGCCAGTCGTCTCGATTGATAAATGTCTCCAGCTCCGTCGGCGACATCCATTCCATATCGTGCTCGGCTTTCTCCGCCGCGGAGACTTCTTCTCTGGCAAGATCTTCAAGCTCGACAAGAAAAGGCAAATAGTGTGAATTGGTGTTGCGATTGTACTTCACGCTCCAAAAGCGGCTGTGGATCACGCTCCCCAGCTGGCGAACGTTCTTTATATTCGTAAAACCAGCCTCTTCTCGAATTTCTCGTTTAAGAGCTTCTTCTGGTTTCTCATTATCCTCGATACCGCCCGAGATGAATCCCTTCACGCTGGTCGGCTTGTATGTCACACCTAAATACTTATCTTCCGTAGGGTGTCTAACGATTGCCATCGCGGCCTGTCTATCGATGAGGGGCATGTTGGGTTTGAGTGCATCAGCACCAGTCGTTTTAGTTGCAACCGGCTCAAGCGTCTCTTTGAATGGAATTCCATACTTCTTAGCAAAAGCATAATCGCGCTCGTCGTGCGCATCGGCAAAAACCGCGCCGGTGCCATAACTTCCAATGACAAAATCTGCGACCCATATCGGAATCTCTTTCCCAGTTGCAGGGTTGATGGCTCTCACACCCTTGAGCTTAACCCCCGTTTTTTCTTTCTCTACAGCTTGCCGCTCAATCTCCGTCTTTTTGCTCGATGTATCGATATATCGCACTACTTCATCCTCATTTTCCAATAGACCTTTGTGTGCGAGTGCAAGCTGGACCCACGGATGTTCGGGCGCGAGCACGAGGTAGGTGCCACCATAGAGTGTGTCGGCGCGCGTGGTGAATACGCGTATCGTTGGCGCGCACATCATGAGCACATCTTGCTCTATATCGGCAGTGAAATGCGATGAGTTAGCCTTACCAGGCATATACATAGCCCCAAGCTCCTTTCTCAAGGCTTCACCATCGGAGGCAGGGACAACAGGATCCTTGGCATCAGGGACGACCATAAACGTCTTTGCGTTCTTTTTGATCGTCTCAAAATCAAACCTTTTTTTTAGCGCAGCGGTCACGCTCTTGCGAACCTTCTTGTCCAAAAACCTGCCTGAATACGGAGTTGATACAAGCACAACGCGGCGCACTTTGTGGCCACGCTCGAGCAAACGCAGCGCGACGACTCCGCCAAATGAATGCCCGACTACCACTGTCCTCTCATCAAGTTTGCAGTGCTTTTCGACATAATCGGCTTGCTCTTTGTCGTTGGGTTCGTTGGGGTTCGGGAGGTCAACGACTTCCACTTCGTACCCACGTTTTTCGAGTTCCGCCTTGAGCCACGGCTGATACTCGCCCGCCGATGTGCTCTCGCGCCCGTGCAAAAGAAGGAAGCGCGAATCGTCCTTCACATTGCCCACAAGCGGGAAATCAATTTCTGCCCCCTCTGAGCGGCCGATCCAGTTGCGCTGGGAGTCTTTGATCTCCTTGGGCCAATCGAGTGGCTCGAGGTCATCAATGAGGCGGTCGGCATAATTCGTAATTTTGAGATTCCACTGGAGCATCTGCTTTTGTACGACTTCCGTATCGCATCGCTCGCACTTGCCGTCTACCACCTGCTCATTGGCAAGCACCGTCTTATCCTTCGGGCACCAATTTACCGGCGTGTCTTTGCGATATGCAAGGTTGTTCTTAAAAAATTGTAGAAACATCCACTGCGTCCATCGGTAATAGTCTGGATCTATCGTCTGTACCTCGCGCGACCAATCGAAGGAGGTGCCCATCGACTTGATCTGCCCTTTCATGTACTCGATGTTACTCTCGGTCCAGTTGCGTGGGTTTACCTTGTTTTTGATCGCCGCATTTTCGGCGGGCAAGCCGAATGCATCGAAGCCTATCGGAAAGAGGACATTCTTGCCCCTCATGCTCTCAAAACGCGCGCGGATATCCGGTAGCGCGAAGGCATACCAGTGCCCCACGTGGAGATTGCCTGAGGGGTACGGGAACTCGGTCAAGAGGTAGAAATTCTCACGGCCCTTGGCGCTATCGGGGGTCTTGTAGAGGCCGTCTTTTTCCCACTTATTGCGCCACTTTTTCTCGATACTTTTGTGGTCGTAGCTCTTCATGGAGACAGACTAACACACCCCAGCAATATTTTTAATTCCGGGAGTGTAACGCTAAAGACTAGCGCGTCTTGCTGTAGGGCGGATATCTCTCTGGATCAATACTGCGCTCAAAGCATACTCTACCAGCTGCGTGCTGCCAGTTGTCTTCAATTCCTTTGCCAGGAGCCATGCTTACTGGCTCCGCCACCGGATAGCGGCCGCCACCGATCTGGTAGCCACCCTCTTTATTGAACGTCGCGCAGAGCTGGAAATCCAGAGGGCTCACTCGCGTGTACTCATACGGCTCTTTGGTCTCCGGGTCGACGGGGATCATGCTGCCGCTAATGGGGTCGAACAGCTCGTCGAGAGTCGCGGGCAATGATTCCTTCTGCTGCCAATAGTTCACGACCTGCCACTGAATGTTCTGCAGGTCACTCAAGCGAAGTGCATCCTGTTTTTGCGCGCGGATCTCCTGGGGTGTCCCGATGATAAAGAACCCGGCGATGATCGTGGCGAGGACCAGAACACCGACTCCATAATTGACCATTTTTGCCCGGCCCTGCTCTTTTTCCCAGTACCCGCGAAGGTCTGCGAGGAAGTGCAAGAAGCCGGCTCCTGCGACGAGAAGCACGACGAGTACCTTGAGTAAGAATCCTGCGGTAAGGTCTTCGCCTTGTAAGAAGGTGTTGACGAGCACAATGAGATCGATGACCATCGTGCCAGCAGCAAGTGCGAGCGTGAGGAAAAGCGCCCAGCGGCGCACCCATACTTCACGGCGCGAAGAGTCACGAGCGATGTCCGCGCGTATCGCGCGCATGAGGATCAAAAATACGGGAGTGAGGACAATGAGCGCAGCCATTTCGTAGCTGATGTTGCCCGTTTGGTAGGGATCGTAATAGGTATAGGAATTAGTAATCGGGTTTGGGAACAACTGATTAATGTAATCAAACACGAGCGAGATAAAGGCGAACACTCCACTATAGAGCGTCGCCATGGCTCCCACCCACAGCACGAAATCCTTCGGCGTTACCTTTGGTTTGTCCATATAGAAGTATTATACCACTAAACCTTGAACTCCATAGTGTCCCCGTCCTGCACGACATACTCCTTTCCCTCTGTGCGAACCATGCCCTTTTCTCGCGCTTTTGCCCACGAACCGGCCTCCAGGAGCGTATCCCAATGGATGACATCGGCCCGGATGAATTTGTCCCGAAAATCGGTGTGGATCGCGGCACCCGCCTCAGGCGCGGTAGAGCCACGCGTAATAGTCCATGCCCTGCTCTCCTTCTCACCGGTTGTTAGGAACGAAATGAGATCCAGCAATTTGTAGCCGGCCTTGATGAGGTCATCGAGGCCGTCGTTGGACACGCCCAGCTCGCGCCGGAAATCAGCGCGCTCGTCATCGTGCACATCGGATAGGTCACTTTCGACGCCCGCATCAACGATGACATGCCCGGCCTCAGTGGAGTCGAGGAACTCTTTCAGCTGCCGCCAACGCTCCCCACCTTCAGCATCCACATTCACAGTACCGCTTTTCCTGTTGAGCACATACAATACAGGTTTCATCGTGAGCAGATGTAACGGTTTTGCTGCGAGTTGCTCTGTAGCATCAAGCGCCACTGTGCGCGCGGCTTTCCCTGCTTGGAGAGCAGGGACAATCTTTCGCAACACATCGCGCTCGGCAATAAGTTCCTTATCCCCTCCTTTCGAATCGCGCTCTACTCGCTCAAGCCGCTTTTGCGCGCCCTGGAGGTCAGCCTGCACAAGCTCGAGGTCTATGATCTCGATGTCGTAACGCGGATCAACGCTTCCTGCCACGTGATGGACGTCGTCGTCCTCGAACATGCGCACCACCTCAGCGATGGCATCCACTTCTCGTATATGCGAGAGAAATTGATTGCCCAGCCCTTCACCTTGCGAAGCGCCCTTCACCAAACCCGCGATATCTACGAACTCAACCGCGGCCGGGATTTTCTTTTCCGAATGCGACATCTCAGCAAGCTTGTCGAGCCGGAAATCCGGCACTGCGACAACCCCGACATTGGGATCTATTGTATTGAATGGGTAGTTCTCCGCCGGCACGCCTTTCTTCGTGAGCGCATTAAACAGCGTCGACTTTCCCACATTCGGTAACCCAACAATTCCTATCGCTAGTTTTGAACTCGACATAATTTTTTAGAGGAATTGAGCCATATACCTGTAATTCGCCGCCTGTTTCCGTTTGCTTGCCTATGACCCTATCGATCGTATCCCTGACTATCGCTCTTTTTTCCTCGAAATTCAAGCCGCGAAGAGTTTCTCCGACCATCTGGGCATAGGTTTCTACCTCCTGTTCCTCGGGTAGTCCGTCATCATCATTGACCGTCGCAATGGCCTTAGCGGTTGAAAGCTGATTCGTAAGATTCGTTATTTTCTTCCGTATCGGTTCGACATGCTCTCGAAGCTTCTCCATAGTGATCACACCAGCGCCGTAGGCCTCGGTGTACCGATCTTCCTGCTGTTTGGCTTTGCGAATGTCATCTTCTAGACGCGAGACATCGATCGTTGGTCTCTGCCGCTTTTCCTCGCGATTGCTCTTCCATGTCCGAATCTGTTCCATCATTAACGTACCCGATGTCATAAGCCGATAGAGTTCCAACCATAGGAGGTGATCCGCTATAGAGGCGTTGATTCCATGTTCCTTGCACGCCGGGGGCAGCGGAAAAGAGTGCACTCGCCCCGTGCACCGATAATAGAGATACTTGCCTCGTTGCGGCCCCTCCCCTGCCCGTGAGCGGCCACATGAACAGCGAATCTTTCCGGCAAGCAGATAATTGTTCTTCTTGTTGCGTTGCGACATTTCGAAATTCAGCCGTAACTGCGCCTGAGCACGGTCAAAAAGGTCTTTGTCTGTCTCGCTTTCGAAGATCGCCGGAACCTTCACGACAATCCACTCATCTTGTGGCCGTACTTTTCGACTCGATTTCCGCACCTTACGATACGTATCCTTCTTCAGCGGATTCTCCGGTACGACGGCGTAAGTGCTTCCGTAGTGTCCCTCGCCTATGTATGTGCGATTCCTGACGAGTGTCGAGAGCGTACTCGTGTTCCATACCCCTTTCTCGCTCCAACGAGGTGCGATTCCATATTCCTGCAGTCGTTTAACTACTTTGCGGAGTGTCATATGTTCATTCGCCACCCACTCGAATATCATCCGTACGACGCGGGCTTCCTCTTCGTTGATTTCGTAGTGAACTGGACCCCTTCTGTTTGACACTCACTAGGATAGCGTAGCAAGCGCGTGCAGGTTCGCAAACTGCCTCGGCGGCATCTTGAGCGCG
>MFKV01000004.1 GCA_001781105.1 Candidatus Kaiserbacteria bacterium RIFCSPHIGHO2_01_FULL_54_36
GCGCGCGGAGCGCGCGAAGGTCAGGGGTTGGTAAAATAGGTTCGAGCGTGGTTGTATAGAGTCACACGAAGTAAGCGGAGCGCACGAGTGTGCGGGTACGGAGAATCGAACTCCGCTCTCGTCCTTGGCAAGGACGCGTTCTACCACTAAACCATACCCGCTACGGAGGGGATTATACAGAAATAGTGATGCCAAGCAATCTTTATGGTCACAAGTCGGCTTTGCTTGGCAGCAAAGCCGCTCGCGACCCCGACTCGCGGTCGCGCAAGCTTGCGCGACATCGCTCCGTCCAGCACAAGCGTGCAAACAAGCAAAGCAGTTTGCTTGTTTGACCTTGTGCTCCCGCCAGGATTCGAACCTGGAACGTCAGTTCCGAAGACTGATGTGATATCCGTTTCACCACGGGAGCGTGCGTCTATAATGCACTACAATGCTTGATATGGAAACAAAGCTCTCTGTCCCGAAAGAGGTCCTCGAGGTCCACCGTGCGCTGCGAAGCGCCGGCTTCGAGGCATATCTCGTGGGCGGGTGCGTACGTGATCTTATTCTGCAGCGCGAGCCAAAAGATTGGGATATTACGACCAACGCCACTCCCGAAAAGATCCAGACGTTGTTCGAAGAAACGTTCTATGAGAACGAATATGGCACCGTCGGCGTTGTCACGCAATCTGGAAATCCGCGCCTCAAAGTCATTGAGGTAACGCCGTATCGCATAGAAGGGAAGTACTCCAATGCGCGGCACCCTGATGAAGTGAAATTTAGTAAAAGTCTTTCGGACGATCTCAAGCGCCGCGATTTCACCATCAACGCGATCGCCTACGATCCTGAAAAAGGAGAGCTCGTGGACGAGCACGGCGGCAGCGATGACTTGGCTGCGAAGCGCTTAAGAACGGTCGGTGATCCGCACGAGCGATTTGAAGAAGATGCGCTGCGGATGCTGCGCGCCGTGCGCCTCTCCGCTGAGCTCGACTTTGTGATCGATGCGCAAGCAGCCGAAGGTATCGCAGCGCAAGCAGCGCAACTAGCGAAGATCTCGCGTGAACGTGTACGCGACGAGCTTACTAGGATCTTGCAGAGTGATCGGCCAATGCAGGCGCTCTACGTGGCGCAGAAGCTCAGCATTCTGAAACATGTTATTCCCGAGTTGGAGGAGGGGATTGGCTGCGCGCAAAATCAGGCGCATTCGTTCGACGTATTCGAACACCTTATGCGGGCTCTCCAGCACGCTGCCGACCAGAAGTGGCCGCTCGACGTGCGTCTCGCGGCCCTTTTGCACGATGTAGGCAAGCCAGCGACGAGAGTGTGGTCCGATGAGAAAAAGGATTGGACATTTTACGGGCACGATGTCGTTTCGGCCAGGATGACGAAGAAAATCCTTGCCGACCTGCGATTTCCCAAAGAGACGATAGAAAAAGTCTCGACACTGGTGCGTTTGCATATGTTCTTCTCGGATCCAGATCAGATCACGCTCTCTGCGGTACGACGCGTCATCTCGCGCGTAGGCAAAGAAAACATTACTGATCTCCTCAACTTGCGCGTGTGCGACCGCATCGGCACGGGCAGGCCAAAGAGCCATCCGTTCCGTTTGCGCAAGTACATGTCGATGGTGGATGAAGCAATGCGCGACCCGGTATCGGTGAGTATGCTCAAGATCGACGGCACAAAGATCACTGAATTAGGGGAAAAGCCCGGACCTCGCATCGGCTGGATACTGCACGCACTCCTGGAAGAAGTGCTCGATGATCCAGCAAAAAATACCGAGGAATATCTCGAGAAAAGAGCGGCCGAGCTAATGGCATTGCCCGAGGCAGAGCTTAAAAAGCTTGGAGAAGCAGGCAAAGGTCGCCGCGAAGAGGAGGACGAGATAGCGATTGCAGAACTACGCAAAAAACATCACGTGAGCTGAGGCAAAGAAAAACCCCACGAGCCGCCTTTGCGATCCCGGCGGGCTTTGCCTCACGAAGACCTCCGCAATCCCACTCAAATAACAAACAAATAAAGTGAGTGGCAATAGGTTTTTGCCGTGTCTCGCAGGCCGACGGGCCGAGAGGCAGCGCTGCCGTAGCAACGGCAGATAGCGACGGCAAAGGCCTGTTGTCACGAACTGTAAAGAAAAAGCCGCCTCACCAGGCGACCCGCTTTCTCTATTGAGGTCGCCGCCGTGAAGCGGCTTAAACATTGTCTCCGTTCCTCCAAAAGAACTGGGAGTACGTACACGCAGTACCTTGGCATTCAATGGCGCAGAGGCGCCTAAATTTAATTGCGAGAGTACTTTGTAATGTATTTACTCGTGAATTAGAGTCACGAGAGACAGAAAGAGCGCCTACGAGCAATGATATCGCTCTATAGGACGCTGTAAAGGACGGCATGTTGATAACATGTCCTTTACAAAATAGGGCCCAAAATGGGCCCTTTCAGGGCTATAGATCAAGCTCTAAAAGGGTAGGGCAATGGTCGGATCCGAAGACTTCGGGGTAGATCTTTGAGGCTTTTACCTTCGATTTGAGGCTCTCGCTTACAAACCAGTAGTCTATCCGCCAGCCTATATTGCGCGCACGAGCGTTGGCGAAGTGGGTCCACCAGGTGTAGTGCCCGTTGCCTTTCGTAAAAAGGCGAAATGTATCCACAAATCCCGCTTTTATGATGGTGTCAATGCCCTCGCGCTCCTCTTTGGTAAAGCCATGCTCTCCTTCGTTGGCCTTTGGATTGGCTAGATCGTCAGGGGTATGGGCCACATTGAGATCTCCAGTGAAAATGACAGGTTTCTGCTTTTCGAGACGCTTCACAAATTCCAGAAATGCGGGGTCCCACTGCTTGTGGCGCAGCGAAAGGCGGCTCAGATCGGGCTTGGAGTTGGGCGTGTAGACGTTGACCAAGAAAAACGTCTCAAATTCGGCGGCAATGACGCGCCCCTCTTCATTTGGATCTCCGTACCCGTCTTTGAGCTTGTACTTCTTGAGGATCTCTTCCGGAAAGCCGAAAATAAGGCTCAAAGGCTTGATTTTTGAGAAGATGGCAGTACCGGAGTATCCCTTGCGACCCTTAGAGGAATTCCAGTATTCCTCATACTCAGGGAGGTCAACTTCCGACTGATGCTCCTCTGCCTTGGTCTCCTGGAGGCACACGATATCTGGTTTCACCTTTTCGAGGAAGGGGACGAGTAGATCTTTGCGGTGGATGCTGCGGATGCCATTTACATTCCAAGAGACGAGTTTCATCCCGTTAGAGATAGGAAGCGTTTCATACGATTCTGTAGGTAACGTTTACCCATGCCAGATTTAAGAAATAATTCTCTCGACCGTGCATCACCCTCGTTCCTGCACATCTCGTAGTATATCAACTCAAGCTTGCCGCGATGCTTGGTCGAGGAAACCTCACCGTCAGTATGCTGTTTGAAACGCTTCCGTAGATCACCTGTCGAACCTGTGTACCACTTACCATCCCGCTTACTTCGTAAAACGTAGGTATACCAACCTTTGTCATCTCTAACGGGATTCATGCGACCACGATAGCACGCGGGTTCACCCCGTTAGAAATAGCCCGCCCCAGCCCTTCGGGCGCGCAAGCCCCGTTAGAGGTAAGAATGCAAAGCGTTCTGGCGGCGAAGCCGCACCTCTAACGGGGCAAGCGCGGGCGCGATTTCTCACGGGGTTCACGAAATCATCATACTCATTGTAATAGGATGTAATACGTAAGTGGCTATATCGTCTTACTAGTAGCGGAGGATTATTAATCTAAATCCTACGTACGTATATGAAAAATCCAATTTCGGGAAATCAGATGCATCTCTTCAGTGCCCCGCGCGAGCACGGCTCTCGCGAGTGGAGTACTTTCGATGTTGTCCGAGGCGATCACGCAGGCGCATATCAGGTGCTCACGCCACGCAAACACGAAACCCCCCGCTACCCCAACATCCTTCACATCACCCGTCTCCCACGCCACCTCACACCTAAATTCAGCAGCTAACAGCTTCGCAAATAGTTACCCCACGCGATCGCTCTGACCGCGTGGGGTTTTTGCTATGAGTTTCTTCTTTATTCCTCTTCACCACGCGCTGGACGTTTTTACCACCACATTTCACCTTTTCGTGGCATCCGAAGTCTACTATGATAACCAACGACCGGTGCAAAGCCCTGTAGCAACGCTGCGCTCTTGCTACTAACGATCCAGCCGTAGATGTCACGATCATCTAGCACCTCGCACGCAAGCCCTCGACTATTTCGGCGAAGCAGTGCGCGTATAAACGCGCCGATTTCTGCGTCAGTCATGTGCTTACTGTGCCGATGTCCATGGATCACGATCATCCGAATGTGGTATACGATTCTTTCTGAGGGGACTATCTTTTGAAACAGCTTCCGTTTCTGCTCAAAGGTCAACACCTCATAGCACGGCTGACATGTCCACAGTTCGCGCGCGAGTTCGTCATCTGCGTGTTGAGCCGCAAAATCAACGAGCACTTTTCGAACGCTCGGAAACGTCTCATGTCTCCAGGAACTTTCGAACGCGCATCGCGGATCACCGCCGGCTGAGGTCGCAATTTTTGCAAGTTCCAACTGCTCCTGTTCAGTTAGAGCATTCGCTTGCTTCATGGAATAGTGGCCATTGTTGAGCAGCAAAGTGACTGCCCATATGGGCTTCTTGTACAAATCGACCTGCATGTTTTTCTCCTTCTCTGTGAAAGAACTTTCTCTAAGAGAGTTCGATTCGCCAGCTGGCGAATCACAAACCCTCTAATAAGGGCAGGAATGTTTCATTCCTGCCAGGCAGCCTCACGACTCAATGTCGATGTCGGCACACGGATAAGCAACGAGCCCCCAGGAAGGATGATGTTTGTTCTTACCGTCGTATCTAATCCATCCCAAGTAATGCTCCGCACCGTCAATCATGATCTTTTTAAGATGCCAAGGAAAAACAAAGTGCTTTTCTGCTTCCAAATAGAATTTTTTGGCAAGCTTGATGAATTCTTCTTTTGGAATCGGCATCTCTTCTCCAACAACTACGTGCGACCAATGTCGAGCATTGGAATCTTCGATTCCGATATTCGACATCCACCCGAGACCGTCGTGGTAAATGTGCCGCATGGCGTTACGCCGAAGTTGTGAGATAGCGATCATGTAGCCCTCCATAGGCTCGGCGCAGGATTGCGCTTTCAATGTGCGAAGCCAGACGAATGTCCGACTTTCCCGACCGAGATATTACAATACTAGAGCCAAAAGTCAATATACTTTAGAGATACTGTTGACTTTTTCCAACAACAGATTAGACTGCATAGGCGACTTTGGTCGCCGTCAAAACAAACAGTATGTCCCCGACTATCAAGAATGCCCTTGAAACCATCGGACTTGGAGGCAAGGAGGTTCGGGTGCTATTAGTATTGCTCGAGGGGGGAGCCATGTTTGCGGCGGCAGTAGCGCGTGCAGCCAAGCTCAACCGAACAACGACATACGGCATCTTGAAAGAACTGGCAGCAAAGGGGCTCGTGTCCGCTTCTACCGGCACCGCCACCAAATATCAATCGATTGCGCCAGAACTTCTGCCCGCTTATATCGAACGCAGAGGCAATGAGCTGCTCGAAGTGAAAAAACAGGTTGCCGAATTGGTGCCACAGATCAAGTTGCTTCGTTCGAAAGGTAAGGCATTGCCAAAAGTACAATTTTTCGAAGGTGAGGACGGAGTAAAACAGGCATACGAGGATAAAATTGAGAACAATGTGGGCAAGAAACTCTACGAGTTTACCGGCATGGATGCCGGCTATGACAAACTTGGCCAAAAATTTGTCGACTACTACATCAAAAGGCGTATTGAAACGAAAACGTACTCCGAATATATCTCTCCTGATACTCCCTTTGCTCGCAAAGAGGCTGAGCTTGATGAAAAATATTATCGCAAAGTAAAATTCATTCCGCCAGAGTTTGCGATGGAGACCGAGATCTCGATTTATGACAATAAAGTATCGATCACGTCGTTCTCCGTCGAGAATCCGATCACCGTTTTGATAGAAGATGAGAATATCGCTCGCACAATGAAGAAAATCTTTGATTACGTCCAATCCACAATCCAAACATGATGTCCAAAAATTGCTACGACCGTGGGTAATCTTGGACATTCTCACTTTCTTCGTTTTCCGTGAAATGCTTTGTGTATTTCTTTTAGATGTTTGTCGGTGACGTGCGTGTAGACCTGGGTCGTTGCGATATTAGCGTGGCCTAAGAGCGCCTGCACGCTTCGAAGGTCGGCGCCGTTCTCTAGAAGATCCGTGGCGAATGAGTGGCGAATAACGTGCGGCGTGACTTTACGGGTAATACCGGCCTTGATTGCGTACTGCTTCACGAGCCGCTCCACTGAGCGGGGAGTGAGACGCCCGAGGTCTTTGCTTTTATTCTTGGAGAACTGTTTTCCATAGCCGACGAACAATGCTTCGCCCATGTCGCCGCGCTTTTTGAGATACTCAGCGACCGCTTTTTTCGCTGACGCGGAGAGAAAGACGACGCGAACCTTGTCGCCCTTGCCGCGCACGGCGAATTCATCGCGCGAGAGGTCAATGTCGCTATTGAGCGCGCACAATTCTGAGACGCGCAGGCCAGTAGAGAACAAAAGTTCGAGTATCGCGCGGTCACGAAGCGCGCCGAGCCCATCACCGGCAGGTGCACGCATAATTCGATTCAATTCATCGGCAGTGATGAGGTCGAGATCGCGACCAGAAGTCTTTGCGAGCTCAATGCGCTCGGGATTGAGCGACTCGATATCGCGCTTGCGGAGGAACTTGAGGAACGCGCGCAGCGCGATGAGGTGATAATTCTGCGTATTCTTCTTCATTGTGCCGGAAGTGCCCAAGGAGCGATTCAAACCGATACGGAATTCGCGCACCATCGCCTCAGTGATCTGGGAAGGGGACTTCACTTTCGCGAAACCGAAAAAACGATTCAGGTACCGGTCATAATTCTCGACCGTTTTCACGCTTCGGCCCTTTTCTATCTCAATGTATTCGAGAAATTGGGTCTTGAGGGACTTGAGATCAGCCGTCATCACCTCATTGTACCCGAATATTGTGCGACGCTTTCCGCGTCGCACAATATTGATTCACATACGGGTCCCAAACTATGAGCCCGGTGTCGGTGCGTCCGTATCTGCCCAGTCCGCAGCTGTGTCAGTGTCGGAGGTGAGCTGCACTCGCATGATCGAGTGGCCGTCGTGCAAGCCAGCTCCTGGGATCGTTACATTGGGCGAGACGCTGCTGTTGTCGCCAAAGCCGACCATATCGATGCTCGTGCTTGCGATGTTGAACAATCGTGCGGCATCACCTTCGTTGGAGAAGCCGTTGTTGCCAATGCTGCTATGCAACACGAAGACGGGTACACCGCCCGGAATGCCCGAAGGCGTGGTAGAGGCCGCAATGATCGCGAGGCTGCCCGACGGGATCACAAAGCTTGAGGAGATCATATCTACAGAAGTCTCATCGCCGATCCACCAGCCCTGGAGGTCAACGGCGCCGTTTGTGCCGTTGTAGATCTCGACCCACTCGAAGAGCGAGTCAGTACCGGTCACCGTGGTCGAGGCGACGTCGTAGTACACCTCGCTGATCATAACTTGCCCGGTCACTTCCTCATCATCATTCGTAATGATGCAGGTCTTGTTGTCTCCGGCTGCGAGTGTGATGTTGCCATTCAAGAGACAGTCTCCGCTGATAGAAGATGTGTAGCCAGCATGCGCTCCTTCGGAGACAGTGTGTGTCCCGGTTGCGACAGTCATCGCGACGCCCGAAGTGGTCGTGGCGCCATCGATCATGAGCGTGAAGTCAGTCGTTGTGCCAGTGCCGCCGTCGTTATTCACGATCATTTTTGTAACAATGAGTGTCGGCAATTTTGCATTGGTTATCGTGCACGTCTCAGTTTCTCCTGCTGCGACAACTATGTCCGTGCAGGTATTGCTCACTATCATCCACTCGCTTGAGGTCGCCTCAGTGACAGAATACGTGCCGGGCGTGACTTCGTAATTCGTACTCGTTGCGTCCGTTACCATTCCCGATCCGCCACCCATGATCGCGCCTGTTCCCGTTGCCATGATGTCGAACTCCACTGAGCTTCCAGAAGGTTGCGTCACCTTGTCGACGATGAGATGTCCTGTCGTCGAAGCCTGCGCGATGTCGTCATTGGTAACGGTGCAGATCTTCACATCGCCAATACTAAGCATGACGGAGCCGTCGGCTGCGCAATCGCCGCCGATCATCGAGGCATACCCCGCGTGAGCCCCTTCGGAGACCGTGGTCGTCCCGGCAACGTATGAATTCTGTACGCCGGAAGTCGTAGTCGCACCGTTTACGAAGAGGGCAAAGTCCGTCGTCGTGCCCACTCCTCCGCTGTCATTGACCACGATTTTGGTGACAGTGAGTTTGGGCAATTGGTGATTCGTGATGGTGCATGTTTTCGTCTCTCCCACACCCACGACGACATTGGTACAGGTGCTGCTCGCTTGTACCCATCCCGCGAGCGCGGCTTCTTCTACTGAGTACGTGCCCGCCGAGACCGTGTACTCCTTGCTCACGGCATCGGTCGTTGTGCCGGAGCCGCCGCCCATGATCGAGCCGGTGCCTGTTGCCATGAGGCTGAATACTGCGCCACTGCCTGAGGGGACCGTGACTTTATCGACGATAAGCCTGCCGGCCTGATCGTCATTTGTGATCGTACAGGTTTTGTTGTCTCCCGGTGTCAGGATGATCGTGCCGTCCGCGGCACAGTCGCCGCCCCACGAAGATGCGCTATACGTAGAGGTCGCGACTTCCGATGCGGTGTGAAGCCCTGGCAAAAGGGTCTGTGCTGCGTTCCATGGGACATTGGTGCCATCGATACGCCCCTGGAAGGTCGTCGTCGTCGCGGTGCCGCCGTTGTCGTTGATGACCGTTTTTATCAAGGTAAGAGTCGCCATGGGCTGAGGTGTTTGCTGACAGCGAGACCCTTTCAAGACGCCAGCCGCACACAGACGTGCGAATACCTGGTTAACGATCTGCCGCCCGAAGGATTCATTGCTCACCTGAGCAAAAGCCACGAGCGGAAGTGCTACTAAAAGCGACGCTACCCCCATTGCGAGAGCGCGCCGTGCATATGTTTTCTGCTGCATAACTAAAAATTCGTTATACGCACCTTACGGCGCGTGAATACTGCTAATGCGTTTACTCTAGCTCTCCCAAATGAGGAAACAATGAGGAGGCTTGTGCATAACCTGTGCACAAATTCTATGATTCCTGGAATCTACTTTGAAAGCGGTAAAAAGAGCCGGTCCGTAGCTAAAGCACCGCGTTCTACATCGACCTTCCTGAACCAGGCGCGCCACTGCACATAATCCTGTATCCCCTTACCACGACGATGCTCGTCAGCAGACGTGCTGTGCAAACTGATTGTCAGCGAAAAGAGATTTCCCTTCCTGTCCTTGACCAAAAGCATGTTTTCTCCGGGTTTTTTCAGCGGTCCACCTTTCTCTCTCTTATGCATCATCTTATTTTGCTGCATGAGGACTAAGTAGGCTTCTTCCAAAGTAAAGCAGTACTTATCTGGTACAACGAATTTGTCGTCTTTAATCGTAAATTGTATGTTGTGCTTTTTTGCAAATTCCGGGAAAGGCACGTAGGCTTTTTCTTGATTAATCGTCTTGAAATCAACGTGTTGCAATTCGGCTTTCGATACTTCGAAGTGAGGATATTCGAATCCTTCTTTTTCGCGATGACGGTACTCACCCCAAATATTCACGCCTATGTAGTTCGGATAATCAGAATAAGTCGTTCGGGTGTGACCAAACGGATAGTTACGATCGATTTTTCCTACAACATTCCAGGCACGCATTCCTCTTGCGCTATCCAAGACCTTTGCTTCTATAGGTGGCGGTTTGGCGTTGGGTCCTTTTGTCGGTTCAAACGAATACCCTTTGTGGGTCTTTCCACCGTAGTACTCTCCTCTCACTTGTTCTAGCATTTGCTCGCAGAACTGGTGGTATATTTCCGGGGCGAAAAACTCGCGGCACAGAAGTCCGGCACGGCTGAGACCTTCAAGGAAGTCGTTCATATATTTGACGATGTCTGACTGTGCTTCCGGATAGTCTATGCGATGTGTTTCTTCCCATTGTTTCTCGTTGAATTCGTCAACGAAAGCGCTACGTTTGTCGCCACGCGCAAGATCGAGCAATTCTTTGATCGCGGCCTGCCGATCATCGGGCGTGAGTTGATAATCCGATAGACCATCGCGATTGGTATCGTAGTCGTACATATCGGTTTTGAGATCTGCCCAGTGGCGGTGTCCAAAAATCGTATTCGTGTATACGGTACCAATAGAATCTTTAATATCTTGAACGCTCTTCCACTCTTCTTTTCCCGGAGCAAAGTCTGCGAGGTGCAACGCACCCCACTCTTGAGAACTGAGCTCATCAGGTTGTGGAAGCCGCTTTTTGTCGTATTCGATTATATGTGAAAACAGTTTGTAGATGTTTGGTGTGCGGATTTTAAATCTGTCGACATACCGTTTCGTTTCTTCAAAAGAATATTTCTTGATGAATCGTTCCAGCCCCAAGAACTTCGCCCAGCCCTTGAATTCATCGCCAAATGTGACGCGCGGTCTTAGGGGCAAACCAAGCTGGTTGCGGAATTTCCCCGGAAGGCGCTGGTACTCTTTCACTGAGGTTAGTTTTAACTCTTGCACATTCCTTTCTGCGTCCTCGTAAGAAACGTAGCGACGTTCATACCGGCGTAGCACTTCTTCGATATCGCTGACGATCTTCTGGTCGAACGTGAAGACGTTGTTGCCGCCAACAAGGGTGGTGTCGAAGTAGCGTTCTTTGTCTTTTCTTTCGCCTTCTTTGCCACCGATATCCCGCATGATCCCGTTGATGAGATCGAGTCGCTCGATGGAGCCAACGTAATCGAATACAAGGGCTTGCTCTTTGCTCGGGTGTTTGCGCAAGACGCGGCCAAGCTGTTGCAAAAAGATGCGTTTCGAGTCTGTGGGACGCAGAAATGCGACAGCACCGAGCTCTGGTACGTCCACTCCTTCGTTCATCATATTTACTGCTGTAATAAACTGCGTACTTCCTTGTTTGAACCGCTTTAGAGCCTCATCGTCCTCAGATTCCGAATGGAATGCTTCGGCTAGAAGCCCACGTGAGCGCAAAAAGTATGCTGCCTGCTCGGCCTCGTCGATGCTTTCGCACATGATCGCTGTCGTGCGATTGCCCACATTGCTTATGAGGTGTTCGAGATTTTCTTCGAGTGATTTCTTTTTAAAAATGACTTCGTTCAGCTCCTCTCGCGATAGCGGCCCGTTTATCCGCATCAGCAGTTCTTTGAGGCCTTCTAGGTCGACGTTCTCTGTCACCAGTCGGTAGTCAACTTTCGTGAGCCAGCTGTTGCGCATGCCTTCCGCAAGGGTGTAGCTCACTGCGGGCGGACCAAATATCTCGCGGATATCCTTCCAATCCATACGGTCCGGGGTAGCCGTCATACCGAGAAGATATTTGGGCTTGAAATAGCGGAGCGTCGGCTCGTACGTTTCCGCCATCGAGTGGTGCGATTCATCATCGATAATGAGGTCGAAATGTTCGGGAGAGAATTCTTCTAGATAATCACGCATTGTTTGCCGCGTCGAGAATACGACGTCTGCGCCAGCTCCCGCCTTATCCTCACCAATAAAAAACCCGCGACTATATTCTTCGAGATACGGAGAAAAGCTTTCTTCGTGGTTTTTTAACACGGTCTTGTTGTCAGAGAGAAAGAGGATCTTTTGCGGCTTGAGTCGCTCTGAGACCTCGATAGAGACACGCGTTTTTCCGAGCCCAGTCGCCATATCCATAAGGGCGACACCGGTCTTTTCCAGAGATTCAACCGATTTATCCGCAGCCACTACCTGGTACTCAAATAGTTCTTGGCGTTCCAACGTGTTCTCTATGCTGCCCCCTGCGGCGTCGGATCTTTCGACTGGAGCAAGCGTCTTTCGCGGCAATCTTTCCAGAGACCTCATGCTTGAATTGTACCGTACTGCCGCCGCAATTATTTTTTCGGGCGATCGCGCATTGTGTCGCGTACAGAACGAACAAATTTGCTCAATAGCTCCTTGGATATATTTGCATTCTTCACTAGCGATGGGGCGTCTGTGAGTACGGCACCCAGGAGAACCGCTCGATTGAGCAGCGTAGGGCGCACGCGAGTTTGCCCGCTCTGGTAATCAGCTGGCAGATCAAAAAGCGAATCGATTGAATTTCCTACTCGCCCGAGCCGTGCGAAGAAGTTGACGAGCTGCGGATGTTTATCACTCGCGGTATATTCATCAGGCAGGAATGGTAGAAAAAGTTTGCTTGTTAGCTGTCCTTCTAATCGCGTGAGCTTTGCGAAGCTGCCGGCTTTCTCTTCTAATTTGATATCTTCCGTCGTTTTTAGAATCATCTCAACGGTCCGGATAAAGAAAGCTCGCTTATCATCGGATATCGTCTCCAAAAGTCCGCGAACATCGCTCATCGCAGCAGCAAGTGGAGGATCGGCAGAGAAATCGGCTGCTCCGTCCTGCAGGAAGCTTTTAATATGTGAGTAAACCCTCTTCCGTTCTTCTACATTTTCGATGCGGTCGAGCCGATCATCGATAATTCGCATCGAAGAGAGTAGCGTCCGCCATTTCTCGATGGTTTCAGTGGGTACCTCGAGACCAGTTATTTGTTCAGCGAAACGCTGCAACCCTCTTGAGCCATCTACATACCGTTGACGCGAGATCTCCAAGGCGTCACTTTCCATAGGTAAATGATATCACCCGGACCGTGAGTGCTTTAATCACTTTAAATACTTCTTATTCTTGAGTTTGTCGGGGAGGTAGGATTCTTTGTCGCCTGCCCGGCCAGGGTACATCTCATAGCCTTTTCCATACCCCAACTCTTTCATGAGCTTCGTGGGTGCATTACGAACTTTCATCGGGATGGGGAGGTTGCCGTATTTTTTTACATCATCGAGCGCTTCGAATATCGCTTCGTACGAACGCCGGTCTTTTTTGCACTGCGCGAGGTAGGCAACGCCGTGGGCAAGATTAATCGTCGCTTCCGGGTAACCTATTTTGTTGACCGCTTCGAAGACCGCATTGGCAACGACGAGCGCGGTGGGCTGGGCCAAGCCCACATCCTCGCTCGCGAAGATGACCATCCGCCGCGCGATGAATTTTGGGTCCTCTCCCGCATCCACCATGCGCGCGAGATAGTAGAGTGCGGCGTCGGGCTGGCTTGCGCGCATGCTTTTGATGAACGCGGAGATGGTGTTGTAGTGCTCCTCTCCTTTTTTGTCGTAGCGCAGATGCTTGGACTGTATGGCCTCTTTGAGTGTATCGAGCGTGATCTTACCGTATAGCTTCTCCGCGGTCTCGAGCGTCGTAATGGCTTGCCGCGCATCGCCTTGGGCCATTTGGATGAGCCAGTCGCGCGCGTCTTTAGGGATAGTCATTTTTGTACGCCTGACTATCTTTTCCATCTCATTCTCGGTATGTTCTTCAAGCACAAACACGCGCGTACGCGAGAGAAGCGGCGAGATTATTTCAAATGACGGGTTCTCTGTCGTTGCGCCGATGAGCGTGATGTCGCCGCGCTCGACGAACGGGAGCAGGAAATCCTGCTGCGCTTTGTTGAATCGATGGATCTCGTCGATAAACAAAACCTTCGGTTTTGTTAAGCCAGTAGCTTGTAGCTGGTAGCTTGCAGCAGAGTCTCGGGCAACAATTTTCTTAATGTCCTCCTTTCCTGAGTCAACTGCAGAAAGTTCGTGAAATTCGGCATCAAGCGCGTTGGCGTATATGCGCGCAAGCGTCGTCTTTCCTGAGCCGGGCGGGCCCCACAATATAAATGAGAACAGTTCTTTCTTCTCGATCGCGACTCGCAACGGCTTGTCCTTTCCGGTGAGATGTGCCTGCCCGACGAATTCATCAAGGTTCTTTGGCCTTATTTTCGATGCGAGCGGTTCCATGAAGCCAGTATACTCTTTTGCCATTGTCCCCAGTTGCGAATCCAGAAAGATGCGTTATGGTTCTTGTATGAATACAAAATCAATCATCATTTCGATCGTCGTTATCAGCGCTATCGCGCTTGGCGGGTACTTGGTTTATAAATCAATGAATAAGTCGAGCGCCGGCACAGAGCAGCAAACTGCCACGACGACCAGTGACCAAGAGCAAGTACAGGGGCAAGATGTGAAGGTGGGCACCGGAGTAGAAGCAAAGCCGGGTGATACCGTCTCAGTGCTCTATGTCGGCAAATTCGCTGACGGCACGATCTTCGATAGCTCGGCTGCGCACGGCAACCAGCCACTTACATTCGTGCTCGGTGCGCCAGGAGTCATCCCAGGCTTCCAGATCGGCGTGCGAGGTATGAAAGAGGGCGGGCAGCGCTTGCTTGCGATCCCCCCTTCGCTTGGGTACGGAAGCGAGGACCAAAAAGACCCCGCAACGGGCAATGTCGTGATTCCTGCGGACTCCACCCTCGTTTTTGAAGTGCAGCTTGTGAAGGTTGTGCCTGGTACAGAAGCCCAATAGACCTCACCGGCAAGGCTGAATTTGCTCAGCGAAACACGAAACTGGGCTTGCCCGGTTAGTAGAATTTCGGCTTGCCGAAGGCGAGAGCTGAAAATGTTGGAACGAAGGCACGAAATCAGGGCTGCGTTGTCGACCTCGATTCTCTCTGCGGGGGCAGAAAACATAGCCGAAATTACACTACCGGGCTTGCATTAGGCATCAGAATGTGATATCGTTGGCCCATGCTTACGAAGCGCAAAAAGCAGCATGTGGTCTCGAAAACGCGCCGCCATGACGCGGATACGGGCTCACCGGAAGTGCAGGTCGCCATTTTGACGCGAAGAATCGAGGAATTGTCGCAGCATTTGGATAAGAATCGCAAAGACAAGCACGGCCGCAGAGGTCTTTTGGGCCTCGTTGCCGATCGCCGCAAGCATCTCAAGTACCTCGAGTCGACCAACAAGCGGCAATACAGCTCGCTCGTGAAGAAACTCGGTCTCAAGAAATAGCCGGCAGCTCGTAGCAGGTCAGCCCGGAGCAAGATCTTCATTTGCTCACGCTTCGTAAGAGAGTACACTTTAGTAAGTTTTTAATAAGTTTGTTTTTCTTTTTATTGCTGCTAGCTGCAAGCTACTGGCTACAAGCTATTTATGTCTATCATCAAACATCCAGAACAGCGCGTCGGCGTTTTCATCGACACGCAAAATCTCTACCACAGCGCGAAGAACATCTATCATGCGCGAGTGAATTTCGGCAACGTCCTCAAAGATTCCGTCGGCGGCAGGAGGCTCATCCGCGCACGCGCCTACGTCGTGACCACAGAATCGGGCGAGGAAAAAGGCTTTTTCGAGGCCCTCGGCAAGATCGGTATCGAAACGACGACGAAGGACCTCCAAGTATTCTTTGGGGGCGCCAAAAAGGCGGACTGGGACGTCGGAATGGCGGTTGACGCTATTACGATGTCGCCCAAGCTCGACACGGTCATCCTTTTTACCGGCGACGGCGATTTTATCCCGCTCGTCAAATACCTACAAGTGCATGGCGGCTGCCAAGTGGAGATCGCATCATTCGGGCGCTCGACCTCAAGCAAGCTCAGAGAAGCGGCGGATCACTTTCTCGATCTCGATGAAGATCCGAGACGCTACCTTATGAACTACCGCCCGATGCGCAATTCCCGCGGCCGATCACGGGATACCGGCGATGTGCAAGTTTCGGCACCTGAAGACTCCATTGCAGAACAGTCCGATCCTTCAGAGATCGGCAAGATCACGGGAGTCGAGTAACTATTCCCGCGCGCATTTCTCTGCGGGAGGAAATGTACGCGAAGGTGATAAACACAAGCCCGATGAAGCCGGTGATTGCTTCGGGCACGTGCACGAAAATACCAAGAAGCATTGCGAGTGCGAGCCCAAATATGGCCCAATGTGCTCCGTGCTCGAGGTAGGGAAGCGCCTTCAGTGTATGCGCACGCACCAGCGCGACCGTAAACGCGCGCACAAATACCGCTCCGATGCCAAGGCCGGCAATAATGACGGGGAGCGCCGAGGTGATGGCGAACGCCCCAACGACGCCGTCGAGCGAGAATGCGGCGTCGAGCACATTGAGATACACAAAGAGCGCTAATCCACTGCTTACAGCGCCTGCTCCTGCTTCCATTTCAAATGACTGCGCGATGCCTTCGATGATGATAAAGAGGACGATACCGATAATTCCGGAAATAAGGATCGTCGCCGCCTCCGCGGGCACCAACATGGCGCACACTACAAGTACGACAAGCGAGAGCGCAACCTCGATCGCCTCAATGCCGCCCCAACGAGAAAGATGCTTTTCAATAGTGGTGATCCAGTGAATGGTCTTGCGATCGTTGAAGAAATACTTGAGCGAGACCATAAGCAGGAATGTGCTGCCGAATCCCGCGATCGCCGTATGCGCTTCGTCGAGGTATTCACCGTACTTCGCCGCGTCGAAAAATGCGAGCTCCGTCACAAAGATTGGTGAGAGGCCGGCAGCGGCGGCAACGATGAAGATAGGGAGGACGAAGCGCGTCCCGAACACGGCGACCGGAATGCCGTAGATGAGGAATCGGCGCTGCCATTTCGCATCCATCCGTGTGAGCACCTTGGCATTCACCACCGCATTGTCGAAAGAGAGTGTCGTTTCCAAGACAGCGAGGAGCGCTACCAAAAAAAGCGCCTGCACCCCACCCCAGACGAACGCACCAACGAGCGCCAGAGCAGCAACGATGCCAGGAAAAATAAAAATTTTCATTTGCGCCATCCTAGCACACTTGGTTCTTAATATTGACGGCGCCGAAGCGCCGTCGTTGAGGTTCAGGAGATAAGCGCGCGATCGATGACGCGGATGGCCTCGTCCGGCGTGACCACGTCGTACCTGCCGAGCCTTTCTGCCTCCGCCGCGGCCCACAGTTTCTTTTTGACCGCCTCAAACGCATCGCCACCGGCTGCCTTTACGCCGCAGAAGGTGAGACTCGTGAGATCGAACTTGTCCGCATAGTCCTTCTTCGCCTTCTCTTGCTCCGCCTCGATCCATGCACGCATCTTCGTCAAGGTTTCGTTCATTTGCAGCTCCCGTTTTGTTCGGGTCCAACCCTACCACATTCACGGAAAACGGTCACTCACTATCAACTATTCCATGGAATCGTTGTGATGGTGCCCCAAAAGAAACAGCCCCGCGATTTCTCGCGAGGCCGAAGCGTATTTGTATCCCGCAACGCATGCGGTTAGCGCGGGAGGTCTCTGTCGTACTCGAACTCCGTGTCAAGTATTTTCAGGATCTGCTCGCAATTACCTTGTTTTGCAGCCAAACGAACTTGCTGGATGATCTCTGCAATTAGCCTGATGTTGGCGATTGCATTGGAGAAACGTTCAGAGACAAACTCTTCATCCAGACCTCCCAGCGCCGCCATCAAACGAACCTTGTGCGGTTCCAGGTGATGTATCGTCATGCTTAGGCATTTTCCGAGATCTCCTGTCTTTGCCATTTTGCGCTCCGTGAAAGAAGGGAAGTTTGATCTCCCGAGACTCTAACTAATCGTCTAGAAACGATTTGAGTTTGCGCTGACGCGAGGGGCTCTTACGTCTTTTCAACGCGTCCTTCTCAATCTTGCGAATGTGTTCGCGGGTCGCCGTGAACTGTTTACCAACCTCGTCCGACCCGTGGTCAGCGTTTATACTTGGATCAAAACGCATGCGGAGCGGGTTTTTTGCCTTTGGTATCAGATGTTTAAGAACCCTCTCGGCTCTCGCTCGGTTCCTAAGCCATTGTTGAACCCATCGCTTAACTTCGCTTTGTTTCCACGCGACTTTGCAGTTGCCAACGTTCATTCGCGGGGGGAATTTTCCTTCTTTTTCGAGATTACAAAGATGAACGAACGAGTAGGGAATTCCATAGACCGTCAGTAGTTCACGCCGTGAGACCATTTTCGCTGCCATGAGAAACCTCCTTGTTTCTACGGTGAATGTAGCATCGGTGGTGCTTTACATCAAACTTATTTGATGATATTATTTTGACATAATGCCTAGGTAATCCAGCGAAATGTATTCGTATGTCAAAAAGCACTGATGAAAAAACACAGACTGACTTGTATAGGCGCCTTGAGGAGGTCGGCCTTTCTCAAAAAGAGGCGCGGGTGTATATGGCATTGCTTCCATATAGAGATATCGGTTCAAGTAAACTCATTCGTGCGACCGGACTACATGGGCAGTTTGTTTATGATTCATTGCAAAGATTGGAGGAACTTGGATTGGCGAGACATGTAATACAAAACGGGCGAAAGAAATTTAGCGCAAGTACGCCGAAAAGAATTCTATCGTTATTGGACGAGAAACGACTGCGCTTCCAAAATATCCTCATGCAATTGGAGGAGAAGTTCTCCGGCCAGCATGAGCAGGATTTTGAGGTGTTGCAAGGCGAGGAAGCGTTTGTTGCATACCAACTTTCTTTCATCGAATCAACGCCGGAGAATGGAGTCATTGATGTTATTAGTGGACCGAACGATCGGTACTTCCAGATTCTCGATTCAGAAGGTGCTGCTGATGAGTACGAGCGCAAGCGATCGAAAAAAAACATAGCGATCCGATACATAGGAGCAAAGTCCCAAGCAGAAAAATTCAACAAATGGGAAAAAGATCGACCATTGTGGACATATAAAATTTTTCCAGGACTCTCTACCGGTCTCGTTGATATCAGTATCTGGCCGCATGCAGTTATGTTCGTTACCTTTGGCAATCCACTTCTATCGTTCGTTCTTCTTAGTAAGGAGGTGGCTGACGGGTACCGGGAGTTCTTCGAAGCGCTCTGGAATCTTTCGAAGAAGTGATATATAGTGTCAACATACAAGATAATCGTGGTGTTTGGATAGGCAGTATTGGCCAACAAGGCTCACTACTGAAATCCACACATCACCCCCCTCGACAAGCTCGGGGTAAACAAAAGAGTATATGGAAAAGAAGGTATATTCCGTCAATATTGGCGGAAAAGAAATGACCGCCGAGTTCAACGACTGGGCGGATCAGGCCAATGGTTCGGTACTCGTGCGATATGGCAACAGCGCTGTTTTGGCGACTGCGGTCATGGGCAAAGAGTCAGACAAAGATTATTTTCCACTCTCCGTGGAGTACGAGGAGAAATTCTATGCCGCCGGCGCGATCTTAGGCTCGCGCTTCATGCGCCGCGAAGGCAGGCCCTCCGACGAGGCAATACTTTCTGGCCGCATCGTGGATCGCACCATCCGTCCGCTCTTTCCCAAGGGCATGAAAAATGAGGTGCAGGTCATTATCACCGTGCTCTCGCTCGAAGAATACGACACCGACGTCTTGGCAGTAAATGCCGCGTCACTCGCACTCGCCACTTCCGACATCCCGTGGAACGGACCAGTGTCGGCTGTACGCATCGGTACCGAAAAGGGCCAGGGCGAATTCATCGTGAATCCGAATTATATACAGCGTAATGAGGCGACGGCGCAGATGGATTTGCTTGCCTGCGGCAAAGATGAGCACATCAATATGATCGAAGTGGGCGCAGCTGAGGTATCAGAAGAAGTTCTCTCCGAAGGCCTCGCACACGCATCCACCGAAATAGAAAAAATACAGAAATGGCAGCAAATGATCATCGCGGAGCAAGGCAAAGAGAAGCAACCGTTCGAGTTGCCAGCACTGCCGAGGGATGTGATCGCGGCATTCCAAGAGCTCGTGATCCCCAAGCAAGAGCAAGCGGTCTTCGGATCAAAAGATGGCAACGTCGGCAAGAAAAACATCGGTATCTTGGAAGGCGAGTGGATGAAAGCGGCCACCGAGAAATTCCCGGATGTTCCCAAAGGGCGTCTCAAAGCGTATTACGAAGAACACATCGACGATTACATCCACGACGAGGTGATTTCGAACGATCGGCGCGCCGATGGCCGTAAGCTCGACGAGATACGCCCTCTCTTCGCGCAAGCCGGCGGGATCTCTCCGGTTTTACACGGCTCCGGCATTTTTTACCGCGGTGCCACCCACGTGCTCGCTGCCCTCACGCTCGGAGGCCCGGGAGATGCGCAGCTCATCGACACGATCGAGTATCAAGAGTCGAAAAAGACATTCATGCTCCACTACAATTTCCCGCCGTTTTCGGTAGGAGAGACAGGACGCGTGGGCGGCTTGAATCGTCGTGCGACGGGCCATGGCGCGCTTGCCGAAAAAGCGCTGCGGGCGGTCTTGCCGGGCAAAGAAATATTTCCGTACACGGTTCGAATTGTGTGTGAATCGCTTGCATCCAACGGTTCGACCTCGATGGCATCCGTATGCGCCGGGACGCTCGCGCTCATGGACGCAGGCGTGCCGATCACAAAGCCGGTCGCAGGCATCGCGATGGGCATGATGTCGGACGGCGAGATCCACAAAGTACTCACCGACATTCAAGGGCCCGAGGATCACCACGGCGATATGGATTTCAAAGTCGCGGGCACTGCAGATGGTGTCACCGCAGTGCAGATGGACGTGAAGGTCAACGGCGTGCCCGTGCCGGTACTTACGAATGCGTTCGCGCAGGCGAAAAAGGCTAGGCTGCAGATCCTCGACGCCATCACCAAAGAGATCCCGGTGCCTCGCGCCGACATTAGCCCACGCGCGCCGAAGATCTTGACAACACACGTGAAGGTCGACCAGATAGGACTCGTTATCGGCCCGGGCGGCAAAATGATCAACGGTATCCGTGAACGCACGAAGTGTGATGACATCACGATCGAGGATGATGGCACCATATTCATCACAGGCCGAGACGGATCAGCGGAAGCGGCACTCAAAGAAATTACCGACCTGACGCGCGAATACATGGTGGGCGACAAGTTCGAAGGGCCGGTCGTGCGCATGATGGACTTCGGCGCGTTCGTAAAGATCGGCCCCAACCAAGATGGGCTTGTGCACGTCTCGGAGGTCGCACCCTTCCGCATTGCGAAGATCTCGGACGCTGTGCAGATCGGAGACATCATCCCCGTCGTGTTGAAAGAGATCGACGAGAAAGGACGCTATAATCTCTCTATCAAAGCTGCTGATCCGGAGTGGGCCGCACGCAAGGGGCTCAAACCAGATACGGGCGGTGGAGAATACAATGGCAGACGAGAACAAGGCGGCCACAGAGGACCACCGCGGAGAATCTAGCGGCGTATCTTCTACACCCCCAGCCGTACCCTTGGCAGGAGGACCTAATGCAGACCAAAAAGCGGTAGTCACACCTGTGCCCGAGGCGCACATTCTTGAAGAAGTAATAATCAAAAAAGCGAAGTCCCTCGGCCGTAGGCCAACAGGCGAGGCTGCCCCGGTAGCAAAAAAGGTGCCGCCTCCGCCTCCGCTGCCAGCACAACCGTCTCCTATACCTCCCGCTCCAGTGCCGGCTAAAGCCGCGTCAGTCATACCCGTGCAGCCGCCCGCGCGTCCTGCACCTGCCGGTATGCCCGCGCCGCAGGGGACGCCCGTCGATATCTCGAAGCCGCCGGTGCGTGAGGCGCCGGCGCTCGGCAGTGATATCGAGAAAATTCTTGCGGGCGTGAAATTGCCCGAGCGCCAAGCTCCTTCTACGGAGAAACGCTCTCCAGCCGAACCGACAAAATTTGATACCACGCTCGGCACTACTGCGGCGGAGGCAATTCGAGCACCAGGGCAGGCAGCGCCTTTGCAAGAAACGGTCGCGACACCCAAAGACGTGCCTCCGGTCCTGACACCACAGCAAGCAGAACAAGGCGCCAGCAGCGTTGTGGCCGTTCACACACTCAAAAACGACCTGCAAGGAGTCGTGCGTGACAAAAAGATCTCCGTTGTGAAAGCGGTTTCACTTGAAGAAGAGCGCAGAGCGCGACGGGCTGCCTCCACACCGAGTACCCCCGCAACAGTGCAACGCTCCAAGCGGACCTTCGGCGTCATCTTTACCGTGCTATTGCTTTTCGGGCTCGGGGCGGCAGCGATTTTTGGCGTTACCACTATCATGAACCAGCAGCAAGATCAGCCGCCTCTCGATACAAGCTCATCCATCCTGTTCGCAGAACAAAGCCTGCTCCTTTCGCTCGACGATCAATCGCCCAATGACCTGAAACGTGCGCTCGCCGCCGCCCGCTCGAGCCCTGGGACGCTCGGCTCAATTATCCGCATCATTCCCGTCATCACCGCACCCTTGCCGGATGGTTCGATGCAGAAGCGGCCAGCCACCTTCCAAGAGTTTATGAGTGCCCTAGGCGCGCACGCGCCGGACGATCTCTTGCGTGCTGTTGGGAATGATTTCTTCTTTGGCATACACACTGTTGATGAGAACGCTCCATTGCTCGTCATCCCGCTCATAGCGCACGATCGTGCCTTCCAAGCCATGCTCCAGTGGGAAGAGAGACTCAATGCCGATCTCTCTCCCGGCTTTACCGCGCTCTCCGTGCTTACGACAGATGGGGACGGTCTTCCGGTAAAGCGCAGCTACCAAGACCTCGTGATGCGCAATTATGATGTGCGCGCCCTCAAGGATGACTCTGGCACCATACAGCTTTTCTACTCGTTCCCGACCCAAAACATTCTCATCATCGCGGAGAGCCCGTACTCATTCACCGAGATCATCTCTCGCCTCCAGGCAGGGCGTAATCTTTGAGAGCGCTCTTTGACTTTTGCATTTGCGTCACATACGATTGGAACATGAAGAAAGTTCCTGATGTGGAACTCACCGAAGAGCAGCTAGAGGAGCTGCGCGGCGCACTTGGGGCGGAGAAAGATTCGCTCGAAGAAGAGCTCGCTGCGCATGGCAAGAAAATAGGGGGCGAGTGGGAAGGGGATTCGGAATCCAAGGGTGCTGAGGCCGATCCAATAGACGCGGCGGACAATATTGAAGAACTTGCGACCAACATTCCGCTCGTCGGAGAAATGCAGAAGCGTTACAAAGAGATCGAAGAGGCGCTTGAGAAAATAGAGGCGGAAACGTACGGCTCCTGCGAAACGTGCGGTGACCCTATTCCGTATGACCGCCTCGAAGCCAACCCTGCTGCCAAAACCTGCATCGCACACACAATATAAACTCACAACTTCACTCAGTGGCGGCGCTCTGAGGCGGCGCCACTTGCTACAATTGCACGAATGGGTTCGAAGCAAAAAATAGAATCGGGATTCGCACGAGTGTATGGCGCGCAGCCGATGCTGCCGAAAGGCGCAGTAGTCTCCGTCGAGTGCGACATCGTGAAAGGCTTGCATGCCTTTACGATCGTGGGGCTACCGGATAAATCGGTGGAGGAGGCGAAAGACCGATTGGCAGCGGCGATAAAAAATACTGAATTTGAAGATGAAGAACGCGCATTAGAATCGCCGAAACGCTCGAACAAGAAGATCGTGCTCTCGCTCGCGCCCGCCGCGCTCAAAAAAGAAGGCGCGGTCTTCGATCTACCGCTCGCGCTCTCTTTTTTGCTCGCATCCGAGCAAATCCATTTTCTCCCGCAAGGAAAAATGTTCGCCGGCGAGCTGGCGCTCGATGGAGTAGTACGCCGGATCCTGGGCACCCTCTCGATCGCGAGCGCAGCATTCGACAAAGGCTTCACCGATATCTACGTCCCCGAAGAAAACGTCGCCGAGGCTTCGCTCATTTCAGGGTTGATGGTACATCCGGTCGCATCACTGCGCGACGTTATCGACCAGCTTGAAGACATTGAGTCACATATGGTGCGCACCGTGCCAAATGTAGAGCGGCCTGCGCGCGAAGAGGACGACACCGCGCTCGACGAGATCCGCGGCCAGGAAAGCGCCAAGCGCGGGCTCATCATCGCCTCTGCAGGCGGACACAATCTCGCGCTCTATGGCCCACCTGGGACAGGGAAGACTCTGCTTGCGCGGGCTGCCGTCTCGATCCTTCCGGATCTGACCGAGAGTGAAATGATCGAAGTGACGACGATCCACTCGCTCTCGGGCACTCTCATGGGCGATGCGATCTTCCGCCCGCCGTTCCGCTCACCGCACCACACGAGCTCATATGCGGCCCTGATCGGCGGCGGCTCATCGGGCATTCGGCCGGGAGAAGCGACACTCTCGCATCGTGGCGTGCTTTTTTGCGACGAATTTCCAGAATTCCACCGCGATGTCATCAACGCGCTTCGCGAGCCGCTCGAAGACCGCGTGGTAAGTATTTCGCGCGCCAAAGGCTCCGCCACCTTTCCGGCAAATTTCATGCTCATCGCAGCGCTCAACCCCTGTCCGTGCGGATTCTTGGGCACCAAGGCGTGCCAATGCATGCCACACATCGTGGAAAAATACCGCCGCAAGATTTCCGGACCGGTTGCTGATCGTATTGATATGTGGGTATCCGTCGGGCACCTCTCGCCCGAGACACTCTCGACAAAAGCGAAGCGCGGCGGCGGCGAGACCAAAAAAGCGCGCGAGCATGTCGCTCGTGCTCGCGCGCGCCAATATGCGCGGTTCGAGCATCTCAAGAATGTCTCAACCAATGCGGATATGGGGCCCAAAGAAATCGAATCGCTCGCCGAGCTCACCCCGAAGGCTGAGGAAGCACTGCAGGGGGCTGCGCGCTCGATGAAGCTCTCTCCGCGCGGCTACCACCGCACGATCAAGCTCGCGCGCACCATCGCCGATCTCGCCGGAAGCAATCCTATCGAGCCCAGCCACATGTTGGAGGCGCTCCAGTACCGCGCCCGTGAGATTTGAAACCATATAAAACGCGAGGGACCCGTGGGTCCCTCTGTTATTTGAACACCAGCCCCCAACGACGAGCGCCCCGGTCAGAGCAGCCTAAGAAGCTTCAGGCAATCGGCAACCTTTGCGTCGAGAAGCTCTGGATTCGTTCCCACTGCCCAGTCCGCTCCCAATTCGAGTGCCTCTTCACCTGACGCACCGCAGAAAATGGTCTTCGGACGCATGACGTTGCCCTTGGAAGGCAGCGCTCGGAACGCTTTCATGGTATCGGCATCGTTTTCGCCTTCACCGAACACGACGACGTCCAGCCTGTGCTTTGCGATGCACTTCTGCGCTGAGTCCGCACCAGCAGCTTCAAGCGCTTCAAAGCCGTACTTCTCAGCCGTCAAGCAAAGCTTCCGGCGGAGCAGGGGGTCTCCGGAAACGATCAAGCAAATCTTGGAAGTACTTCCCTTCGGCATGGCAATCTCCTTTAAGCCATGACTCGCCATTCCGTGGCGACCGGTTTCTTCTCCGGCGCAACTATATGCGAAAGGTGCTACGCTGTCTACCTAGATCGTTTCCTTGCTGTCGGAGAAATAGACTTTGTTGCGAGAGATGCCGAGCGATCTCAGTCGCTTAAGCACAAAATCTTGCATTGTTTTCTCGCTTTTGAATTCGACGACTTTCTTATCGTCTATCACTGCCCACGCGCCAACGTCGCGCAAGACATCGGTCTTGCTGAACACGATGTGCGTGACGCCGTTCATACGGATAGCGCGCTCGAGCGAAGCCATGTTCATCCAATTCGTCTGCCGGCGGCGGCCGGTCGTTGCACCAAACTCTTCGCCGATGTCGCCGATTGTATCGAACACCGCCCCCACAGGCTGAAATTTCTTGCTGCCGACGTAGGTCTCGTAGATCTTCGCGACTCCCCACACGCTGCGGACTGCATGTGCAGGTAGGCCGTTCAGGAGTGCGCCGGCGGTCGTGCAGTGCGAAGAAGTGACGAACGGATAGTCGCCCCAGTCGATGTCGAGTCCGAATCCTTGCGCGCCCTCAGCAAGAACATGTTTGTTGCCTTTCACCTCAAACCACTCGTCATACAGGTCGATGAGGTAGGGCTTGAGAGCCTTCACATGCTCGGCGCGAAGCCCGGTGCGGCCGTACTTGTCGCGGTACGCAGGTCCATTGCCACGGCCGGTCGTGCCGATCTTGCCACCCTTCTGTTTGTCCTCATTCTTGTGCGCATCGGTTATGACATGCGTGTTCTTCGCAATGAAGATCTTCCCTTTCGTGCGCACGCCACCCTTTTCGAGCATGGCTATCTCGCGGAAGAATTGATCAGGATCGAGTACGCAGCCGGAGCCGATAATGGATTTGATGCCAAAAAAAACGCCCGCCGGAATATGGTGGGTGATGAATTTCTTCCCTTTGTGGAAGATCGTGTGCCCGGCGTTGCATCCGCCGTTGTAGCGGAGCACGTGGGTGTAGGAGTGTTTATTTGCCAAATAGTGGGCAACTTTGCCCTTGCCACAATCTCCATACTGGAGATCAACTATGACATCCAAAGTCAACACAGCTGCCGTAGTCTAGCAGACCACGGGCCTCGCCGCAAATGCCGCAATTTAGAGAAATATTCGAATTATAAGAAACGCTGTTTGCAGGAGATTGTGCATAATTTAGAAAGGATTACGGATGCCATTGCGTATCTCGAAGTGCAGGTGCGAACCAGTTGACTTGCCTGTAGAGCCAACGTATCCGATCACTTGGCCCTGGACAACGTGCTGCCCCCCTTCAACCGCGACCCGGGACTGGTGCGCGTAGAGGGTTTGCGAGCCATTGGCATGCCTGATGACGACGTAATTGCCGTAGCCTGTGTTCCACCCACTTTCTTTGGCGACAATGACATCGCCTTCAGCCGAAGCAAGTATCGGCGTGCCGACAGGAGCTGCCAAGTCCACGCCGTTGTAGCCGTGGACGCCCTGCGTCTTCACGTAGCGGGCAAGCGGGATCATGTAGTAGCCGATCTGTATTGCCGTGCCTTTCGGCCCCGAGAGTATGGCTATTGTCCCAGTTTTTGAAGAAGAATTCTTCGACAGCACAGGGGCTGCCGCGACTTCGCCGTCGGGAATAAGAATATCTACTCCGACAGCAAGGTTCCCATCAGTAATATCATTGAATGTTGCGATCTCCGTGACATCCGCTCCAAATCGCTTCGCTACGCTTGCGAGCGTATCGCCCTTCTTGACCGTGTACTTAACCCCCGTAACTGGAAGAATGACGAGCTTCTGCCCTATCTGTAGCGCGCTTCCTCGCGGCAAATCGTTGGCCCATATAATCGTATTGGGCGAGACGTTGAAAAGCTTCGCTACGCCATTCAGCGTATCTCCCGATCGAACGATGTAGAGGCTAATCGTAGAGTTCTTGGGTTTTTCAATATCCGCGATGGTTCCGGACGGGCCTTCTTCTGGGACAAGGGCTGAGTTGTCGGCAATATTTATCTCACCGCCACCGCGGCCGGCCATCGGGTCAGCGTTCATCGCGGGCTTGGGTAGCGCCATGGTCTGGAGATTACTTCCGCCTGAGACAGCGTTGGTCTGCCTTTCTGGCTTTTGCAGTATTGCAGCCATAAAATTCCCTAAAACAGACGCCCGCGCGGTCGCGGGCAGAAGGGTGCCAAGCACGAGGATAAGCGATATGAGAGTAGCCGCCGTGCGCACGGATCTCAACGATGTATATTTCACCGCTCGCGGAATTGCCAAATCCGCCTGCGGATCACTTTTTTTACCCAAAATAAGCCTACAAAATGTCTAACTGGAGCCACGGCACGGGCAGAAGATCGGAAATATGGCTCTAAATCTCGCTCAAAAAAGACAACTGCGAGACGAGCCGGGAACAGGAAGTGCCGCTCCGTTCACTCTACCCTCATGGTTGTTCATGGTCAATTCATATTGAGTTTGGGCGGTGGATAACGGTACGTGTCAATGGATTTTAGTCATATTTTAAGCCATTTCCTAAATGAAGGAGCAGACGCATGCTATAGTCCGCGCATGTCTGTGCTCGATACTCTCAATGATCGACAGCAAACTGCTGTCCTCCATACCGAGGGACCACTTTTGATAATCGCCGGTGCCGGAGCGGGAAAAACGAAGACCATTACCCATCGGATTGCCCACCTCATCGAGAAAGGGACGCACGCGTACAGGATACTTGCGCTCACATTTACCAACAAAGCAGCAGGTGAGATGCGCGAGCGGGTCCGGAAACTCGTGCCCGCCGGGCGCGGGGTGCCTCTCATTTCTACCTTTCACTCCCTGGGCGTGCGGATCTTGCGAGAATTCGCCGGACGTGCAGGAATTGAACGCAATTTCAGTATTTGGGATCACGACGACAGCCTGCGGGCGCTCAAGCGAATTCTTGATACGAAAGATGATTCTCTCGCACCGCGCGCCGCACTCTCGCGGATCTCCCGCGAGAAAGGGGCGGGCATCACGGTTGAAGCATTCGAGAAAGCTGCTCGCAATTTTAGGGAGCGCGACATCGCACGCGCGTGGCAGCAATATGAAAATGCACTTCACGAAGAGGGGGCGCTCGATTTTGACGACTTACTAGTCCGCACATTGCGGCTTCTGCAAAACTCTCATGATGTGCTCTCGCTCTTGCAAGAGCGCTGGACTCATCTCACGATAGATGAATATCAAGATACCAACTTTGTGCAATACGAGATCGCGAGGCTCTTGGCGGGGGCGCGAATGAATATCTGTGTCGTTGGCGACATCGACCAAAATATATACAGCTGGCGAGGGGCCGATATCGGACACCTGTTGCAATTCGAACATGCGTTCCCCAATACGGCGGTGGTGACCCTCGAGCAAAATTATCGCTCCACCCGCACCATACTTGCTGCAGCGAATTCGGTCATCGAGAAGAACATTCGCCGCAAGCCAAAGAATTTATTTACGGAAGGTGAGATCGGGGAGCCGATATTGCTCTATGGCGCACAAAACGAAGTGGACGAGGCATGGTTCGTTGCCGGCGCCGCCACAAAACTTACCGAACGTGGGGTGATGCCAAGCGAGATCGCGGTCCTGTATCGCGAAAATTTCCAATCGCGAGTTCTCGAAGAGGCATGTCTGCATATGGGAGTGCCCTACCTTGTGCTCGGTACACGGTTCTTCGAGCGCAAGGAAGTAAAAGACCTCCTCAGCTACCTGCGCGCGAGCCTCAACCCGAAGAATCGCACCGACCTTATCCGCATCGCAGGAGTCCCAGCCCGTGGCATCGGCCGCGTAACGATAGAGAAGATGCTCGCAGGACAAGGCGGCGACCTGCCAGCTGGAGCGCGCTCGAAGGTAGCGGCATTCCGGCAGGTACTTTTGAGTATTCAGAAAGCTATTGGCGTGCTCCCGGCATCCGAAGCTGTCAGGTTCGCCGCAGAAGCGAGCGGGATGGAGAAAATGTTTAAAGATATGGGTGAAGAAGGAAGAGAGCGGCTCCTAAACATCGGCGAGCTTATCAACGTGGCGACCAAATACGATTCTGCGAAGCCGTCGGAGGGAATCGAGCAACTTTTGGAAGAAGCGGCGCTTCAGAGCGAGCAAGATGGCCTCGGCGTCTCGGGAAGCCCTAGTGAAAGACCTGAAGCGCTCTCGCTCATGACCGTGCACGCATCGAAGGGACTTGAATTCGAGGCGGTCTTTATCGTTGGCTTAGAACAAGGCTTATTTCCATGGACGCGCGTCGACGAGAATCGCGATCCGGAGGAAGAGCGGCGTTTGTTCTATGTAGCGCTTACGCGAGCGAAGAAGCGCTTATTCCTATCGTACGCCGACGAGCGAATGAAATATGGCTCTCGGGATCGCGCCATTCCTTCTGAATTTTTGAGTGACATTGATGCCCGGCTCATAGAATATGCCCGGCCCTACACAACGACCTATGAGGAAAAAACGATCCGGTAGGGGAGCACGGCTTGGGCAGCATTTTCTCACCGGGTTGTGGGCTGCAAAGAAGTTAGCTGAGGCGATCGCAGTGCTCCCAAGTGAAACGATCCTTGAGATAGGGCCAGGAAAAGGGGCGCTTACGAAAGAATTGCTTGCCCTGGCCGGGCAGGCAACTGGCGCGCATGTCGTTGCAATAGAGAAAGATGAAGCGCTTGTCGAGCAGTTACAAAAAACATTCGCACGCGAAATTACTGACGAGAAGCTTACGCTCGTCCATCAAGATATCAGGGATTTCGAACCTGCCACCTGGAACCTGGCACCTGGAACCTATATCGTTGCTGCAAATATCCCATACTACATCACCGGCGAGATCATCAGAAAATTCTTAACCGCGGATATGCAGCCGCGCGAAATGGCACTCCTGGTGCAAAAGGAGGTTGCCGATCGGATCATAGCGCGCAACGGCAAAGAGAGCCTTCTCTCGCTTTCAGTAAAAGCCTATGGCGCGCCGAAAATCGTTGCGAATGTCTCGCGTGGCAACTTTTCGCCACCCCCGTCAGTTGATTCAGCGATACTGCTTATTGAAAACATCTCGAGAAGTTTTTTTGCGGACCTTGATGAGGAGAAGTTTTTTGAGGTACTACACACGGGGTTTGGTTCAAAAAGGAAACAGTTGTCAGGCAACTTGAAAAAGAAATTCGGCGATATTGCACTGCCAGACGTTCCGAAGAATATCCGTGCTGAGGACGTCGCTCTTGATCAGTGGAAGAAAATTGTCCAGCAGCTTTTCTAGAACTTTAGCAAAGCAGTCGCTAGCGACTGCTCCCCATCATCGTGATATAGGTTCCCGGCCAGACGATGACCGGCTGAATAGAGATGATGCAGTAGTACGGCGCTCCGGCAAGCCCCAAGAGCCATTGCCCCGCGTGCGTGGGCGGTCCGAATTGATAGGTCTTAGTCGAAGGGGTCCAGATGTAGGGGCCGCCGCGCGGAGGACCAAGGCTCGCATAGATCGCCTTGTTGTAGCACGGGCGAACGGTGCCAGCTTGCCCTCCAAAAGGGAACGCCATCGCCGTCATAGGAGCTACAAGAAGCGCTATCGTTGCCGCTACTGCGAACCTGTGCATGCACACATTGTAGCATTGTGAAGCTGGTATAGTTATGCAATGGAATGGCTGCGCGCACACCCGTATATATCCGCACTCTCCGCAGCGGCAATCATTTTCTTAGTTGGCATATATATAGTGCAGCGGCAAGTGGCGGGCCCGATTCATTCAGGAACTTCAACCTGGGAAGGGGCAACCTCTCCGTTTCTCAATCCGACCGGTTACGCGACCATACATAGTGCGCCCGGCACGCCCCAAACACAGGAAAATATCATGCAGAACGTAACGAGTGGGCCGCCGTATACCTACACTCCGCCTACCACCGCGCCCACCGATACAAATACGAACAGTGATGATTCATTTGATTTTGATGCGTTCATCAAGACGCTTTCTTCTGGTCAGAACCGCACAACGGCTGGCACGAAGCAGGCAGAGATCGATACGCCCGCATACTCCTTCATCCCAAGCAAACTTATGAGCGCGACGAGCGCACCAGACAGACGAACTGACATGGAGCAAAAGCTCTACGATTATGGCAACGAGGTCGGATCGTTCATCCAGTCATTCGAAGACCAGCATCCTGGCGTTGCCCAGATCCTCAAGAATCAGGTGGAAGACCGAAACGATGCGTCAAAGGCCGCAGCGGTGGTAGCAATCGCCGACGCACTGAAAAGCGTTGGCAACAACCTTACTATCATCGACAACGTTCCCTCGCAGATGGCAGTAGTCCATGTCCGCGTGGCAAAAAGCTACATTGCGATCGGCACGAACCTCGCACTCGTGCCCCAAGCGCAAAATGATGCGGATTTCCTCAAAGCAATAGAGACCTACAACGCCCACGCTGACACGTTTGTCAAAAATTACGTTGCGCTTGCCGAGCTGTTCGGCGCATACGGGATCGTTTTCGCTTCGATCGATGCTGGTTCAGTCTTCACGTTCACCCCAAACAGCTTGTAGCTCGTAGCTGGTAGCCCGCAGTGGGAACCCATCTGAGTTTTCCCTGTTTTGCTACAAGCGACAGGCTTCGAGCTACAAGCCTGAGTTATAATTCATACGTGGAAAAAGAACGCGCGTACAGGAGCGTGAGTTTTTGCATTATGCGCGCACGCTCTGCGTATTTCTTACGATCGACGAGCTCGTATCAGCGCGGCTTTTCTCCCATCGTGGTCACCGCGACACTTTCATTGGTTGCACTGCTTGCCGTCACAGGCTGGCAGATAGATAGAGTGGTGCGCAACAAAAACGTGGCGACTTCGTACGTCGCGAAAGCGGCGCTTCAGGCGCAAGATGACAGTGGTATCGATCTCTCAACATTCCTTTCTGATTCAGCAGAGGTGGGGAGCACGGTGATCGGAAGCACGGTGCTCGATGGACTTATTGGCAAATACAACTCTCTTCAAGCGCAAGGCATCTATACGGAAGAAGTGGGAGAGAAGGTGGCGGAAAAAATGGCAGCGACTCTCACGGCTCCCGTTGCCTACCGCACCTACGCCGCAGCTGATGTCACCACCGTGCCGGACACGTCATATGAGCGCATGCTTGCGTACCGAAGCGATTTGCAGACATCGCTTTCTCCACTACTTAAAAATACGCAGGCTGAATTTGAGATATTCGCGTACTATGTAAAGACAAACGATGCCTCCTACCTCACGGAACTGCGGGAAGTGGCAGAAAATTACCGCGCCGCGATACGGGCAAGCGTGCGTGTCGTGGTACCCAAAGATGCACAGAACCAACACCTCGGCATCTTGAATGCGATGGAGGAATTTGCGGCCACCCTTGATGCGATGGCAGCAAATGCCGACGACCCCTTCGCCGCAGTAACACTCCTTCGTACGTACAATCAAGCTGAACAGCACATGTTCGTCTCATACAAGTTGCTCGCCGACTACTATCGGCAGAAAAAATCATGAAAACTCTCACGGTAAGCATCATGTTCCTCTTGCTCGCTCCAGCGTTCGCTTTTGCGCAGACGCCGCCATCGTGCGTTACTGTGAATGGAACAGAAATATGCGCCCAGAACCCGCCGGCAGAAACGCCTCCCGCTGTTGATCCGCCGTCGGTCGCTGCCGCGTATCAGTTCATGCGCCAGGGGATCTTCGACTGCAATCTCAATGGCGCATATGCCATGTCGGTGGGTGCGATGTCAGCAACGGGCGGGGTGTATGTACCAGTAGCGGACGCCACGGTAGAGCTCAACACTGGTATTCTTGTATACAAAGAGTGCGTGCTTCGCGAAGTGATCAATCGTGAGAAAGAAGCGGCAATGGCAGGTATCACGCGGATAGCCAACAACGGCATCCAGACAGGGAGGAATGGTAATAAGCAATACGTCGTGAATCAGGGACGAGAACTGGTCGCGTACGCCCGCGAACCGGAATTTGTAAGGTTCCTGCAGGATGGCACGTTGCAAAACCTCAACCCTGCGTTCGAAGGACCGGTAGGCCGTGCCGTAGCTCTCAACTTCCAGGCAGTAAATTATGCGCCAGCAAGCATACTTACATGCCCGTATCAGGGTGATCTCAATGGAATCCTCACCAATCCTACTCAATCTTTTAGCTGGAAGGGCCTTGGAGCGCTTGCCAATCCAGCGTGCAATCCGCTCGGTGCGTACTATCTTGCGCGAGATCTGGCAGACAATCGCATCGCAGAATGCGAACAGTATTTGCGAAATCAATGGGAGTGGGGTAACGGGTATTACGACCTGAATACTGACCCCCGAAATCCTTGCCGTGGGGATACTGTCACGCCGGCGATCACCGTGCAGCAATCGTTCCAGAATATCATTGATAGCCCGGTGCGCATGCTCGAAAGCGCCAACGATATCGGCCAGATGATCAATGCGCTCTACGCCGGCATGACGGCGCAGATCATTTCTGACAACAGGGGACTCTCTGGGCTCACACAAAGCGTCGGCGGCCGGCCGTCGTATATCGATCAGGTCGTTTCCGAAGCATCTGCAGGCTTGCGCAATGCCGCCGTCAACGTTGCGCTGCAGAACCTCTCTGCGGCCCGACAGGTAGAGTCTGCGTATTGGCAGACGGTGAACGCAATGGGGACGGCGCTGACAACGGCAATCAGGCAACTGCGCAGCGCGGAGAATCAGTGTTGGGATCTCATCATATCGAACGCAAACGGACCACATGTGTGCGCGACAGAGCTTGCAAGCGATAAGACTTGTACCGCAACGGCAGGAGCTTGCACTACGGATAGCGACGGCAACCAGACGTGCCCTACCGGAGCGCAGCTTCGGGTCGCGACCTCAACCGCCTTCTCACAGCGGATCATTGACTCTCAAATAGCACCGCTTGCTTCAAGTACTCTGAATAAGATAAATGTGTCGCAAAACGCGCTCCGGCTCATCGATCAGCTTATCGCCGGCGTCACGGGCACCTCGCTCGATTCTCAGCGCCTAGCGCTCCAACAGCTCGACTCGCTCATCGCGCAAAAGCTGCTTCACATCAAGCCCGATCTCGACGGGCCCAACGGCGTCATCAAACAATTGGATAGCATACAGAGCGCAGTCTTAGGGAGCGATGGACTTGTCATAAATACCATTAAAGCGTGGGCCGATTCGATGACGATACCGCCAGGCTGGTGCAACGTGAATAATCCTGCAGTCATCGAGGCATGGAAAAAATGCTGGGACAAGGATAACCCCGATAAGTCTCGTTGCCCAATTCCATAAGTATGACTTCTGCGCTTCAGAAATCTCTCGCATTTTTCACTCTTAACGTATTGATATGCGCATCGGCACTTGTGCCAGCTCCTGTTGAGGCACAGTTGCAAGCAGAGTCCCTCTCTCCTTCGCTAGGGACTTGTCGATACTACAATCCGATACCAGTAACCAACGGTCAGCTTCCGACCACATCTTCAATCCAGGGCTTGGTCGTGCCCCCTAACGCTACGTACGCTTGTGCATACCCGGGAGGTGGAGGGTACCAGTTTTTTGACGCCAGTGGCAGCTTAATTAATGCAACAACAGGGGGCCTTAATCAGCCCACTCGTACCTATGATAGCAATCTCAATTCGACTGGGTCGCTAAATGAGTCGTGTAATTTTTCAAGAGATTGGGCACCTTTCTTCAGCGTCACGTGCTGGGGGCGACTAATTGGCGCCGTCGTCGTTGGCGCGTTTTTGTCTATCGGTGTAGCAATCCTGCAGATCGCGGGATACTTATTCAATTTTCTCCTCAACTACACGATAGTCGGATTTAGTACCGAGATATACGCAAGGATAAAAGACGCGATCGAGATCGGCTGGACGGCGTTTCGCGACATTGCCAACATCCTCATAATCGGGATGTTCACGTTTATTGCCATCTCCATAATTCTTGGCGAGAAAACATTCGGCCAAAAGAAGCTCATCGCCAAGGTCCTTATCATCGCAGTCCTCATCAACTTCAGCCTGCTTTTTACCAAGATGATCATAGATGCGTCCAATTTCACTGCGACGCAATTTTACAAGGCAGCGCTCGAGCAGGTGGCGAGCCCGAGCGCGGCGGGCGCAAGTGTTACTGCCGTGGTGGCAGACGCGGACGCGAGAGCGAAGACCGCTACAGAGACCGCCCAGAGCTCCAGCAACGGCATCGCTGGTCAATTCATGCAGGCCATTGGCATAACTGGGGCCGCAGATTCAATCGACTACGTGCGGGGCCAGCAAGAGAGAACGAAAGATGGATTCAAGGGAATGATGTTCGGGTTTCTTGCACTGGTATTCTTCCTCGGGGCGGCGGCCGTGCTTTTCTACGGCTCTTTCCTTCTTATCTCACGCGCGGTTCTTCTCATCTTTCTTATGGTCACCTCCTCTCTTGCTTTTGCTTCGTATCTTATACCTTCGTGGGAGACGAGTAGCTACGGCTGGAAGACGTGGTGGAATTCTCTCCTCAAGAGCGCTGTATTTGCGCCGATACTCATGCTATTCCTATGGATCACGCTCATGATCTCGCAGAGGCTCGCCCTGCCGGGCTCGAGCCTAGCAACGCTTGGAGCAGCGGGAAGTAATCCAGAGGGCAACATTGCCGCCGTATTTTCATACCTCATGATCCTCGGCCTACTTTTCCTCTCATTCAAGCTCTCAAGCTCCTTCGCCGGCAAGATCGCAGGATTTAATTTTGCGCAAGGCGGAGTAGCTACTGCGCTTGGTCTTGGCTCGCGTCTCGCAGGATTTGGACTGCAAAGAACACTTGGTCGAGAGTATGCCAAGAGATCATCCGCCCTGGGAGATAAGATAAAAACGCAGCGTGAATTTGTAGCAGACCAGAATCTTAGTGCATGGGCTAGACAAGACGCACAAAAACGTGTAGATAAAATGACGCGACAAAAAGGACGGGCTGACTGGATCCAGAAACAAAACTTCAACATCGCACAATCGAAACTTGGGGACATCGCGGCGAAGCAAACAGGGGCTTCAAGCTGGCTCTCGTCGGGCGATAAGAAAGATAATTTCGAAGCAGATGCGAAGAAAAAAGCGGAGGCCGCAGCTACACGAGCAGAAGGAGCATACAATCTTACACAGGGAGAGCAGAATAAATTGCGCGATAGAGAGCAATACCGCCTTATTCGCGAACAAAAACTTACAGCAGAAGCCTCGCGAGACGCTGCGCAACAACAGGTCCTCGCAACAGAACAGCAAGCACAAAACGAAAAAACTCGTTTACAAAATGACAAAACTGCTGCGGACCGAAGAAATACGACAGAGAAAGCGCGACTCGAGAATTTGAAGCAGACAGAAGAACGAAACGCGCAGACAATAGAAACCCAGGCAAAGACAACGAAGGATATCCTCGAGAAAGAGGTGCAAGGTTTGATGGATGAACGTTCACATGCGCCTACAGCCTCACACACTGGAATCGATACGGAGATCGCAAACAGGCGCGGTCTCCAAGCGGTAGAGGATGACAAAATAAAGCGCGTGCATGCAGAAGTAAAGAAATTTGAAGAACAAATCCAAGCAGTGGGAGACAATATGCGAGTAGACCAACAAAGACACGGTCAGCAGGTGCAGGAACTTGATGCGGGCGTGGAGGCGGCCAAACAAAAACTTGAGGCGGAAAAGTCAAAGGTTAAGGAATTCGATGACAAAAATAGCCCTACGATAAATAGGATCGCTGGGGAAGCTCGTACGATTGTTCAGGAACATGTTGATACTGCAAAAGCCGCCGGGGCTGCTGCTGCGCAGCGGTATGGTACAAATCCTCTCGCTCGACTCGTGGGAATGGAGACATATGGAGGCAAGAAAGCAAAAGGTACGTACGAAGAGAAGCAATCAAAGTCGGCGGGGAGAAAGGCGCTTGAGGATGCGGTGACCGAAATGTCAAAAACTCCCGCAGCGGGGACACCTGCATCTGTCACACCGCCCCCGCCAGCCGCAGGTGGAACTGGAGGACATACTCCTTGATAAAGTAAGGTGTATATATGGCTGATGATACAAAAGAAAAAGAGGAGCTCAAGAAAATGCTTGCAGAGCGTTTCGCAGCATTGCCCTCGCCCGTGAAAAACGCGATTACTTCCGCAGATGTGGAGAAGGAGATGCGAAAGCTGGCTGAACGGCACAAGCTGCATCTGGATCAGTGGGAAGCGCTTGAGAACAACGTGCTGATGACGCTTCTTGGATTTAAGGAGGTGGGCAAACTTGCAGACAATATAAAGAGCGAGGTTGGCGTTGATACTGAAACTGCCGCAAAGATTACAACCGACATTTCGCTGATTGTCTTCGAGCCGATCCGCGAAGAACTTGAGCGAGAGCTTGAGCATCCGGAAGCAAAGCAGGCAGAAGTAAGCGGCGTTGAAGCCGCTCGAACGCAAGAACTTGGCACGGTCGCGAGCGCGGCAGCTCCTCCAACGCCTGCCGTTGCCCCAGCAACACCTCCCGCCGCTCCTCCTGAAGGCAAAATTGAGCGAGCGCCCATCTCAGCCGCGTACAAAGCAGGAGAGGCGAGCACTGTACGCAAGTCAGTCGACGACGACCCGTATCGCGAGCCTCCGCAGTAAGAGTTTTTGTACACAAATCACCCCTATCGCAAGGAGCTTTGATGTTGCGTGCTATGATTGAGCGACGGGGAATCAGCGCCTAGCCTTCTTTATTTTCTGCGCGGCTAGTACTTTCCCTACGAAAAAACCCATATGCAGTTCCAGGTTCCCCAGTTTATTGAAGTGGAGGACAAGATCTTCGGCCCGCTGACCTTCAAACAATTCATCTACGTGGGTGGGGGGCTTGGCGCTTGCTACATTCTTTGGCGCATACTCCCGATATATATTGCCGCACCTTTCATCGCGGCCGTCGCTGGTCTTGCGGCGGGATTGGCCTTTTTCCAGCTCAATGGACGGCCCTTCATCTTAGGCCTCGAGAGCGGCTTTTTCTTCCTCATCCGCAGCAAGCTCTACCTGTGGAACAACACCCGCAAGAAAAACGCGGCGCCTGTCGCTGCGAAGCTCGCTGCAAGCGGTGGCGTATACGTCCCGAAGCTTTCGGAAAGCAGGTTGCATGAGCTCTCGTGGAGTTTGGATATCAAGGAGCGGATCGCACAAGGTGTGGCTAACGACGAAGAGCGTCATGTCACGCACACGCAGCACGCTGTTTCTGCAGTCCACACGCCTCAGCAGATCATGGACGAGCTCTCAGAAGCTGCCCACTAATTACCATGCCCACACAAACAGAAGACAAAGGCCCGCGCGCATCCGCAAGGTCGACTCAGGAATTTCTCCCAGTTTCTGAGGTGCGCGATGGCATCATCGTCCTCAAAGATGGCAGCTTGCGCGCAATTCTGCTTGCCTCATCACTGAACTTCGCGCTCAAATCAGAAGACGAGCAAACCGCCTTTATCATGCAGTTCCAAAATTTCCTCAACTCGCTCGATTTTTCCGTGCAGATATTCGTGCAATCGCGCATGCTTGATATCCGTCCATATGTCGCGACCCTTGAAGCTGCCTATAAAAATCAGCTCGACGACCTGATGCGCATTCAGATCCGCGAATACATTCAGTTCGTCAAAAGCTTCACGGAGGCGGCAAATATCATGACGAAAAACTTCTTCGTCTGCGTCCCGTATTCTCCTTCTATCGCAATCAACAAAAAAGGGATGCTGTCGATGTTGCCGTTCGCAAAAAAGAGCAGTACGGAAGAGACGAACAGGACCTTTGAAGAGCAGGTTACGCAACTCGAACAGCGCATTTCCATCGTGCAGCAAGGATTGGTGCGCACAGGGGTGCGCACCGTGCAGCTCGGGACTGAGGAGGCAATTGAGCTCTTATACAAAATGTTTAATCCTGGCGAAGAAGGGAAGCCAATGCCCTTGAACAGTCAGTAGTTAATAGAAAGTAGTAAGTAGAAAATCCAAAAACCCGTTACAATTCTTTATGCCGACTACTAACTACTAACTACTTTCTACCTACTATGAGCCTTGTAGACTTGTTCAAGAAGAAAACGGAGGACAGCCCCAATGTCTTGCCGGTACTTCCGGAAGAGATCTATAAGTCCGGCGTGTTGGACCTCCAAGACGTCATTGCGCCGCACGCGCTTCGCATCAATTCGCGCGAGCTCGACCTTGGGGAGAAGATCGCGCGCACGTTCTTCGTTATCTCATACCCACGATTCTTGACGACTGGCTGGTTCGCGCCGATCATCAACATGGACAAGGTCATCGACATTTCCATTTTCGTTCACCCGATGGATACCAACGAAATGTTGCGGAAATTCCAGAAGAAAGTCGCTGAGGTGCAAAGCCAGATCTCGACGCGCGAAGAGAAGGGCATGGTGCGCGACCCAATGCTCGACACCGCATACGCCGATCTTGAGAGCTTGCGCGATTCGCTGCAGCAGGCACAAGAGAGGATATTTGAAGTCGGGCTCTACCTTACTATCTACGGGAACACGCGCGAAGAGATAGACAAGGTAGAAACCGAGGTACGCTCTATTTTGGAGTCGCGGCTTGTCTACATCCGCCCGGCGCTCTTCCAGCAAGAGCAAGGATTCCGCAGCGTCCTTCCGATCGCGACCGACGAGATCAACGTGCACACGAAGCTTAACTCTGCCCCTCTTTCTTCCATATTTCCATTCATTTCTTTCGACCTCACATCGGATAGGGGCATCCTCTATGGCATCAACCGGCATAACTCATCGCTTATCCTCTTCGACCGCTTCTCGCTCGAGAACTACAATTCGGTGACCTTTGCAAAATCCGGCGCGGGCAAGTCGTATACGACCAAGCTGGAGATTTTGCGTAGCCTCATGTTCGATGCCGAGGTCATCGTCATCGACCCTGAGCGTGAGTACGAATACTTGGCGGAGACAGTGGGTGGGCGCTACTTCAACATCTCCCTCTCGTCCGAGCACCACATCAATCCCTTTGATCTCCCGATCCCGCGCGAGGATGAGAACCCATCTGACGTGCTGCGAAGCAATATCATTACGCTTGTCGGTCTTTTCCGCATCATGCTCGGCGGCCTTACGCCCGAAGAGGATGCTGTCGTCGATAGAGCAATTACGGAAACGTATGCCCTTAAGGATATCACCGCAGATGCGAATTTCGCGCTCGTTGAGCCGCCGCTTCTGTCAGACTTCGAGCTGGTGCTCTCCGGCATGGAAGGCTCCGAGAGCTTGGTTGCGCGTCTCTCAAAATACACCAAAGGCACATGGGCGGGATTTATGAACCGCCCGACCAACGTGGATATGAACAAGAAGCTTATCGTTTTTTCTGTCCGCGACATGGAAGACGACCTCAAGCCGGTCGCGATGTATATCATCACGCACCACATCTGGAACACCGTACGCAAAGAGCTGCGCAAACGATTGCTCGTCATCGATGAGGCGTGGTGGATGATGCGCAGTGAAGACACGGCTTCGTTCCTCTTTTCGATCGCCAAGCGCGGCCGCAAGTACTACCTCGGCATTTCCACGATCACCCAAGACGTCTCCGACTTCTTGAACTCTCCCTATGGCATCCCCATGATCACCAACTCTTCGATCCAGCTCCTCTTGCGCCAGTCGCCGACTTCCGTGGATCTCGTGCAGCAAACATTCAAGCTCTCCGACGAGGAGAAATATTTGCTTCTTGAAAGTGACGTGGGGGAGGGGATCTTCTTCGCCGGATTAAAGCACGTTGCGATCAAGGTCATCGCATCGTATACTGAAGATCAGATCATTACTTCGGACCCTTCGCAAATACTCGCCATCAAAAAAGCGAAGCAAGAGCTTGCCAATGCGAATGACGCAGAACTCGCTGCAACACCCCAAACAACAGCCGCCGCGGCACAAGCAGCAGCGCGCGTGCAACAATCACCGGTCAACTTCAATGCAACGCAAGCGGAGAACGTGGTTCCTAAACAATGAACACGTCGCGTATTAGTCTCGCAACAGGCGGACTCATGATCGCATGCGCAATAGTGATCGATTCTTTTCAATTTCTACTTGACCTCATTCCGTTCGTTGGGTGGGCATTGGCATGGTTCGTCAGCATTGTGGCTGCACTTGTATTTGGTATTTGGCTTTCGCATCACGACGTGAGCATGATGCATCACAAAAGAGCGCTTCGGTTCCTGGGCACGATGCTCGGAGAATTCATCCCCGTAGTGAACGCGATCCCCCTATGGACTGGGTCAATAACATACACGGTCATTCAGGAATGGCGCTCTCCCGACGAGATATAATGAACGTCTGCATTGGTATGCGAACCGTATCCTTTCTAGGTATCTTTCTTGGTGCGATATGTGCTTTTGCGTTCCCTTTGCACGCCCAGTTTGGGCTTCCGGGCGCTCAACATGCGCTTTCGATCTCTTTCTCGCCGCTGTATCCTGGACCAGGAGAAACAGTCTCGCTTACGGTGCAAAGTCCACTGTTCGATATCTCTCAAAGCAAGGTGCTCTGGCGCGCCAACGGCAAAATAATCGCGCAAGGGACCGGAGTTGACTCGGTACAGGTGCAGGCAGGCGCTCTGGGAGCTGCGACTACCGTCGAGGTTGCAGTTTCTACTCCCGACGGAACAGCCGCGTCTGCAAACGCCACGATACTTCCGGCCGAATTAGACCTGCTGGTTGATTCCAATACCTATATCCCGCCATTCTACAGAGGCGGCGCCCGAACCTCCGCGGGGGGCGAGCTTCGGCTCGAAGCGCGCCCGCGCTTTAGGCGTGGGGGGGCATTTGTCTCAGCATCGGAGCTTACCTATACGTGGCGGCGCAACGGTGAAGTCATGGGAAGCATCTCGGGGCGCGGGAAAGCAAGCGTCATCATATCTGCTCCCCCCCTCTTTGGAACGGACACTATTTCGGTCGAAGCGCGCACAAGTGATGGAGTGGTCTCGCGCATCCAATCTCTCACTCTCTCATCGGCAACGCCTATACTCGCGCTCTACGAAAATCACCCGCTCTTCGGGATCCTCTACCACCGAGCGCTCGGTCCCGCGACGTTTATCCCTGAATCCGAAATGACCTTTACCGCCGTGCCCTTTTTCGCACCGGCAAGGAGCGCTGATGATCCTGGACTTCAGTATGCCTGGCAGGTTAACGGAGTGAACGTGGCGTCGAGCCCCTCCAGGTCAAACGAGCTTACTATCAATGCTGAGAACTCAAGCGGAAGGGCGCTTGTGGGGCTCGACCTCACGCACGCAACCAATTATTACTTGGACGCTCGGGCAACATGGAACATTACGTTCTCAACGGAAGGCTCGGCCACCAATCCATTCCGTACTACGCAATAAAGAAGATGTTATGAGCAAAGCGAATTACATATTCTTTACCCTGTTAAATCGCGGCTCTGCCGCGCCTTCGCCCGTGGCGAAGGATTTAACAGGGTGTAAGTTATTTCTAAGCTCGTTAGCACTCGCTAAGAAAAACTAACATGAAAGCACGAGCGATCATCGAATATATTCTCGCGGCACTTATCGTCCTCATCTTGGGCGCGCTTTCAGGATGGTACTTTTTCCTGCGCACACAAACACAATCTACGCAAGCGCAGAGCGCCGCGCGGGGTTATGAGACAGAGATCCCAAGCGCGAGCGGGGTAGAGAGCACCGCGAGCGTCCCAGAGACTGAGAGCGCTCCACAAAAACAAACCCCTCAGGCCAGCATGCCTGCGCCAGGAGAAGGGTTTCTGTCGCGCATGTGGAACGCACTCATGGGCAGAGGCACAGGAGTTTCTGAGCCTGCTGGCAGTGTATCGTTTGGCGAAGCCGCGAGCTTTTCAAACGCTGCTTTGCAAATACAGACTGCGCCTGCTCAAGCACGGCCGCAGCAACTGTGGCAAGTGCAAAACAAACCAGTTGCCGGCATGGCGTTCGTACAAATAGGCGGAAATACTCGATTGCGGTACGTTGAGCGCTCCAGTGGGCATGTCTTCGATGCAGACCCTGAGACCGGTAGCATTGTACGGCTTACCAATACGTTGATGCCAAAAATATACGAAGCGATCATCACAGAAAATCACATTATCGTGCGTTCGCTTGACGCGGGAGATGCTATAACGACCTTTGTGGGCTCTATCGCTACTTCGACACAAGAAGACGGCGCTACTTCGACGATGCGCGCGCTTGCGGGCGTACAGCTTGCCAAGAATATTATGTATGTTTCAGCCGATCCTCGGTCTACAGCGCTCTTTTATACCGTGAAAGACACGGACGGAGTACTTGGGATACGCTCAGAGTGGAACGGCACCAAACAAAAACAGATCTTCCGATCCGCGCTCATGAATTGGCGATCGACACTTCTCCAAGATGGCCGCACTATCCTTGCGCAGGCACCACTCGATAGCACGCTCACGCATGCTTACGAGCTCAAAGGCGATGGCTCCCTCGTGCGGTTACTTGACCCTGCGCCCGGGCTCACGATCTTGCCGCGTTCGGGCGGGGCGCTGCTGTGGGGTAGCTCCTCCGGCGGGTCGCTCGGTCTATTCGTCAAAGTAAATCCAAGTGCTTCATCGGTACAGCTCCCAATACGGACGATCGCGGATAAGTGCGTGTGGGCGAAAGCCGACAGCCCGATCGCGTACTGCGGAGTGCCGCAGGGGATAGTAGCTCGTAATTTCATTGACGAATGGTACCGTGGCGCTGCGCATTCGTCGGACGCTATCTGGAGAGTTGATGCGGGGGCGGGAAGCGCCGAACTCGTTTATGCGCCCCCTACTGGCACTTCTATTGATGTGGAAAATCTTACATTAGACAGCAAGGGGGATTATCTCTCATTCACCAATGCGGCTGATAAATCTCTTTGGCTTTTCCGACTCGTCAAATAATATGCGCTCATGTATCCAGTATCGTGTGTACTTGCTCACCGCGATTTTCGCGTTTGTATGCGCGTGTTTGCTCGCACCATTTCTTGTGCACGCGCAGACGGGCAACTTCGTGCCGCTCGCAGAAACACCCGGGGGCAAGCTCGCCGAACTGTATAGCTCTCCAGACCTCTCAGGTTTTATCAACGGCCTTTTCAAATTCGGCATAGCGCTCGGCGCGATCATCGCCGTTTTGCGCCTCGCCTATGCTGGATACCTCTACATGGGCCAGTCCGACATGTGGAGCCACAAAGGGGAGGCTCGTACGATCATTGCCGACGTGACATTGGGGCTTCTCATTCTCCTCTCTATCTATCTCATACTCTTCCAGATCAATCCAGATATCGTGCAATTCAAAGCGCTCGACGTGATCAAAAGCGCTCCCGCTTCATCAGGGCAGCAAAACGTCTACCAAGGGCCAATCCCCGCAGGTGAGGAAGGTCGAGGCTTTACAGACTAGTAAAGCGATCAAACTTCACTTGAGTATTTAATGACTACCCTGCGATTTCTTCCTTCGCCCTGAGATTCCGTCTTCACATTAGGCGCGTCCTGGAGCGTCGTGTGCACGATGAGGCGCTCGTACGAGCTCATGGGAGAAAGCTCGACATCGTATTCCAAGCTCCGAGCACGCTCCGCCATCATGAGCGCTTTCGCCTGCAGGTCTTTGATCTGCTTCGTGCGGTACTCGTTGACATCGACCAAAAACATCGGCGTTCGGTTCTCTGTAGCGGCTGTTGCTTCAGCAGATTCGTTCGGATGTGCATCATCAGTGCCCTTCTCGTATATCTTTTTTACGAGCGTATCAAGCGCGTGCACCGTATCTCCATGCGCGCCGATGAGCGAGCGCGCGTCGCCATCGGTGCGGATCGAGAAAATTTCCTGGCCTGCAACTGATGTTCTCTCGATGCTCGAATACGGTATGCCAATGGTTATAAGCAGCTCTTTGAGGATGTTTGTGACTGCATCGCTCACCCCGTTAGAAGCCATAGGAAATTGAGCTACGGGGATTAATGGCTCTTATCGAAAGAGATTTTGTGAAGCTTCTAACGAGGCTCATGCGGGGCACTATACCCTGGGGCGCCCGCCTCCCGCAATGTACCGGGAAGCCCCTTTCTGTGTCATAACGGCGTCTCCGTTAGGCGCCGTTGAATCTTCGCCCTGACGCGTATTCCTGAATGATCATAAATATATTGCTCGTCACCCAGTAGAGCGGCGCCGCTGCGGGAATAGTGTAGGCAATGACGCCAATAATGACCGGGAGCACGTAGCGAGCTTGGAGATCAAAACTTCTCGCCATATCTCCCGAAAGGGTGGCTTCTGTCGCCGTTACCTGCCCACGTGGGCCCATGGAAAGTCGCGTGTAGATGAGCTGTGTAGCCGCTGCGAGAAGGGCAACAATGAGGCTTCGCTGTGATATGTCGAGAAGTCCAAGGAATTCCATATTGACCGACGGCGGTGTCTGCACGAATGAATAGAGCAAGGTTGGATCTACCTGCGGGAAGCCACCTGCGTAAAACACCCAATAGAGCCCGATTAGCACTGGAAATTGAATGAGTACTAATCCGAAGCTTGCGAATGGCCGTACGCCGCGCTCTTTGTAGAGCGCAAAGATAGCCTTCGCCTGCGCTTCGCGGTTGTCCTTATGTTTCGCTTTGAGCGCATCCACCTCTGGCGCGATTTTTTTCATTGCCATTTGTGTTTTGATGGCACGGCTCGAAAGCGGAAAGATAATAATGCGCACAACTATGGTGAGGGCAATGATCGCGAGCCCCATATCATGTGAAGGGACGATCCCGACAAAAAAAATGATCCCGTTGTAAAGCGGGTCATAGATCGTCGCGTGGAAGAGATTAGAAATCA
>MFKV01000005.1:0-330 GCA_001781105.1 Candidatus Kaiserbacteria bacterium RIFCSPHIGHO2_01_FULL_54_36
ATCCCGACAAAAAAAATGATCCCGTTGTAAAGCGGGTCATAGATCGTCGCGTGGAAGAGATTAGAAATCATTGCAGCGCATTGTATACCCCGTGAGATGAATGACCAATTTCACTACAGAACGGATCAAATTTCTGCATCTCACGGGGTATACCGTAACCATTCAGCGAACCATATTGACCAGTTTTCTAATATCACTCTCAATCTCGGTGAAGGTGACGCCTCTCGATTCGCGCTTTGCATAGAAAACAAGCGCGACTCCATGAGGGAAGCCCGGCATGAGCGGCCGAAGTACGCTGCGACATCTGCGCTCGATACGATTCCTGTCGAC
>MFKV01000005.1:344-47772 GCA_001781105.1 Candidatus Kaiserbacteria bacterium RIFCSPHIGHO2_01_FULL_54_36
ACATCTGCGCTCGATACGATTCCTGTCGACAGCGCGTGCTGCACACTTTTTTGAGACGACACAAGCAGCTTTGGCTCCTTTTGTGTCAGGCAGCGGCACAGAGACGAGCGAAAAAAAGCGCCCATGATGGCGGCGCACTCGCGCGCGAGCAATGCGAGCGAAATCGAGGCGCGAAAGGCGGTGTTTCTTTGGCATGTTAGATTTTGTTAACGAACCCAGGTGAGTTTACAAAATCTTACACCCTGTTAAATCCCGCCAGCGGCGGGGCCTCCGGCCATTTAACAGGGTTAAGTAAAATATATTCGCTCCGCTCATTATTTTTCTAAACGGAAAGTCGTGCTCGGCCCTTGCGGCGCCTGCGACGCAACACATTGCGCCCTGAAGCACTCTTGGTTCGAGCCCGGAATCCGTGCGTCTTGGCGCGTTTGCGCTTTTTAGGCTGCCATGTTCGTTTCATCCGGACACTATACTCATTTTTTCAATCTACACAACCCAGAAAACACTCGCGATACCTTGCCGAGAACCTCGCGCAGCACATATGCGAGCCGCCACTACATACAATAGTGGTGAATCACACAAAAAAATCTCGAACATGATGTTCGGTGGCAAGGTATCGCGAGTGTTTTAGCCATCCCCACACTATCCACACCTTATGCACCCGCCTTCCAAAAACGCGGATGCTTTCCATTGGGGTTCCTCCGCGTATAATGTGCAGGCTAAAGCGCATGGCATTCTATTTTCTATGAGTAACCGAGAATTATGGCAGAACGCACTCGTGCAGATCGAGCTGGGCACATCTGAGGCATCGTTTCGGACCTGGTTTCGCAATACAGATATCACAGGCCGTGATGCGGGTACCGTCCATGTGGCAGTTCCTTCAAAGATAGTGAAAGAGTGGCTCATGGAGAAGCATCACAAGCTCATTATGAAAGCGCTTCGTGGCCTCGACAGCTCAATCCGTACTGTCGAGTATGCCGTCCACCGGGGGGCGAGCGCTCCAAGCGAGCGCAAGCTGCCCCGCCCGCAGCCCACGGAGAATTCGGCGCTTGACCTAGGGTCGCTCTACATTGATAAGCGCGACAATCTGAATCCGCGCTACACCTTCGAGACGTTTGTCGTGGGGCCGTTCAACGAACTTGCTCACGCCGCCGCAAAAGCGATCCTCGAGCGCCCTGGGCTCACATACAATCCGCTCTTTGTGTATGGCTCAACGGGCCACGGGAAGACCCACCTGATCCAGGCGGTGGGAAATTATTTCAAAAAAGGGCACGCCAACAAAAAGGTCCTCTATGTGACGTCGGAGCGATTCTCTATCGATTACATCAACGCGGTGCGCGCCGGGCACGCCAACAATTTCAAAGATCAATACCGCCAGTACGATGTCCTCATTATGGACGACGTGCAGTTCATCGCGAACACAGAAAAAACGCAAGAAGAACTTTTCCATCTCTTCAACGCGATGCGCGATAACAACAAACAGATCGTGTTCTCTTCCGATAAACATCCTGCATTGCTTCTGGGGCTCGAAGATCGCCTCAAGGGGCGTTTCGGCGCAGGCATGATCGCCGAAATTCCCGAGCCCGATATGGAATCCCGTATTGCAATAATTAGGGCCAAGCTTGAGCAGCACGGATTTTCCATTCCTGACGATATTGTCCAATATATCGCTGAGAATCTGCGTGGAAACATCCGCGAACTCGAGGGGGTCTTGAATATGATCGTGTGCAAATCCCAGCTTAAGGGAAAAACAGTGTCTCAGGCTGACGTGCGCGCACTCATCAAGCACAATGTGAAGCCAAATCGAGGTGTTTCTGTCGATGAGGTGGTCCGCCGTATCGCGTCGTACTACGATGTGCCGGAAAAAAGCATTTACGAGAAGACGAGAAAGAAGGAAGTGGTGAAGCCGCGCCAGATCATTATGTATATGCTTCGCGAAGAATTCAGTGTTTCGTATCCGTCGATCGGGGAGAAGCTCGGTGGGCGAGACCATACCACCGTCATCCACTCATGCGAGAAGATAAAGGAGGAGATCAAAACGAACCCAAGCCTTGATCAGGAGCTCGAGCACATCCGCACTCTCATTCATGCGTAATTGGAATACCTCATATTGGCTCAACAACTGTGTGGACAGTACCTGCGCGAGATTCGGACAACTCTGCGATAAAAATCTTTTACACGGCGCTCTCCGACTTACCAACAGCTAACCAGGACTTATGCGAAACATACCCACTCCCGCTGAACGTGAAAGTAGCATGAGACCTTCTCACTATTTTAAGGTTCTCCCCGTCGTCCACACCACTAATAGTAGTAATAGTATTTATATATTAGATATATAAGTATGAAGATAACAACAACAAGAGATAGTATCTTGAATGCGGCACTGATGGCCGAGCGAATAACGGGAAAAAAAGAATCCCTCCCAGTCCTCTCATGCCTTCTTCTGCAAGTGGGGGGAGTTGGGCGAGGTGAGGTGGCGCTGAAAGCAACGAATTTGGAAGCGGGGATCGAGATTGCGGTCCCTTGTGATGTGGAGGACAAAGGTGTCGTTGCGGTACCTGCATCGGTGTTTTCGCAGACGCTACGGTCTATCTCAGGGGAGAAGCTTTCATTGAAAATTGAAGAAGGGAATCTCGTGGTGGAATCTAGGGGGACAAAAACGACGATTAAGGCAATACCGCATGAAGAGTTTCCCGCGCTGGGGGACACAGCCGGGAAAAAGGGGATGCATATCCCTCGGGAAGAGTTGATGCGAGGTATTCAGTCGGTCTCGTATGCGGCGTCTCCCTCGATGATCAGGCCGGAGCTTGGGAGCGTGTATCTGTTGATCAAACCGGGAAGTATTACGACCGTTGCGACGGACTCCTTCCGTCTTGCAGAAAAATCAACACCCACAACAGGGGCAAAGCAATCAAGTGAGCTTCTCATTCCTCTCAAACACGCACTCGAACTCATGCACATATTGGAGAGAATCCAGGAAGATGTGGTGGAGCTTTCAGCCGACGATTCGCAACTATCGGTTTCCGCGGGCGCAGTACAATACGTGTCGCGGGTCGTAGATGGAACATTTCCAAATTATAAAGACATCATACCGAAAAGCTTCACAACGGAGGCAACGATTCTAAAAAACGACTTTGCAGAAATGTTGCGGAAGGCACGGGTCTTTTCCGGCAATGAACAAAACGTTGGATTGCACATGTATCCGAAGCGAAAAGTTTTCAGCGCAACGGCCCGCTCCGCTGAAGTGGGCGAGATGTCAGACACGATTGACGCAGCGCTCTCCGGCGAAGATCTCGACATCAATTTCCACATCGGCTACCTCGCTGATTGCCTTCCTATCATCGAATCTGATTCGATAATCCTTGGGTTTGCTGGCGCAGGAAAACCGCTGGTCATCCGTGGCGTCTCCGACGCATCATTCACGTATCTTGTGATGCCACTCAATAGGTAGTCGAAAATTCGATTCACTGTACGCTGAACGTAATCGTCTCTTCCTCGCTCGTGCCGTCGGTGCGCGAAGCAACAGCGCGCAAGGTGACGGGGCCGGGAGCGCCTGGAATGTACATGACGATGTACGGGGGCTGGCCGGACGTGCCGACGAGGGAGCCGTTGGCGAAATATGAAACGCTCAAGACTGTTTGCGGACCTGGCGATTCTGCGCCGAAGGTAACCTGCGAGCCAAAGGGAATGGTCGATCCAGCGCCAGGAGATGCGATGCGGAAATGCATGGCAGGCCCCGCCTGAGGCGCAGTGGTATCAGTGCTACTCGCAATCTGCTGCCCAGCCCAGGCGGCAACGGAGTAATCCCAATAGGGGAACTGCACGTCATTCGACGACCTCGGCTTGTTCTCGTTACGCGGATCATCTTTATTGATCCAGTACAAGATGTCGTGCACTCCCTGTGAGGGATCGGTGTTCCAGTTGCCTGAAAGGACCGGTGGCAGCGACGCAACGTCGGCATCCGGCGCGGGCGCGGGGAACGTGTCCGAAGCCGAAGAGTATTTTGAGAGCGCGTAGATCATGAAGTCGTGCCACATTGGAGCGACCAAGAAGGACGCCGCGTTCTGCACCATTGACTTGTTGTCGTTGTTGCCCGTCCACGCGCCCACGGCTATCCCCGGCGTGTATCCAATGACCCACGCGTCGCGGAAGTCGTTTGTAGTTCCGGTTTTCGCTGCAACATCGTAGCCCCTGAAAAAGAGCGGAGAATTGAGGCCAAACTCCGGAGACCGTGCAACATTGTCCGAGAGGATGTCATTGAGCGTGCGCGCAACTTGTGAATCGAGGACCTGCACACTTTGTGGCTCAAAACTTTCGAGGATCGCCCCCGTATTGTCCTCGACGCGCAAGACCCCCGTTACCGGATTTTTGATGCCGTCATTTGCAAAGACGCTGTAGGCCCCCGTCATTTCAAGGAGCGTGACCTCGCCGCCGCCCAAGACGAGCGCAAGGCCATGCCGCCCTGGCGAGCCGAGCGTCGTGATCCCTAAGTTTTCTGCGGTTTCGATAGATTGAGGGATCCCCGCAAGGTAGAGGACTTTGATAGCAGGAATATTTTCGGACCGAGCAAGTGCGGCGCGCAGCGTCATCGGGCCCTCAAACCCGCCGTCGAAGTTGGTCGGGGCGTAGCACGGATAGGTAGTGTTTGAGACGTCTGCAGGCGAGCAGCGGGTAGAGAATTGTGTAGGAAGGTCGAAGACCATCGTGTTGGGCGTGTAGCCCTTTGCAAATGCAGTTGCGTAGACGAATGGCTTAAACGCGGATCCTGGCTGGCGCTTCGCGATCGTCACGTTCACTTTTCCATCGATCGTGTCATCGAAGTACCCCTTTGATCCGACCATTGCCAGGACCTGGCCAGTTTTAGGGTCGACCGCGACCATTCCCTGATTTGAAGCATTGAGCCGGCTCAGAAGGCCCGGTGCGAACTCTGCGACGGACTCTTCTGCTTGCTGTTGCAAGTCGTAGTCGAGTGTCGTGATGACCCGCAGTCCCTCCTGGCTCACTGCGTCGGCCCCATATTTTCGCTCGAGGTATTCTTGGATGTAGAAGACGAAATGCGGCGCCTTGATGCCGGCGTTTTTGGGATCCTTGAACTCCACTTGCTCGCCGAGTGCCTGCTCGTATTCTTCATTGGTGATAAGGCCATTCTCTTTCATTTGCCGCAGCACGAAGTTCTTTCGCGCATCGAGTGCCTCTTTGTGATTGCCATGTGGCGAGTAGTAGGTGGGTGCCTGGGGAAGCGCTGCAAGGTAGGCAGCTTGCGCGAGGTCCACGTCCTTTGCGCTCACACCAAAGAAATACTGGCTTGCCTCTTCTACGCCATAGATCGTGCCACCGTAGGATGTTTCGTTGAGATACGTATTGAGTATCTGGTCCTTGGTGTAGACACGTGTAAGTCGCAGCGCAAGAATGATCTCCTTGATCTTGCGCGTGATAGTTTTGTCGCGTGTGAGGAGCGCGTTTTTGACGACCTGCTGCGTTATCGTTGAGCCACCTTGCACGTATGAGCCCGAGAAGACATTGGCAGCGACTGCACGCAAGAATGAAAGTGGGCGAAACCCCGCATTTTCGTAAAATGTCGAGTCCTCAACTGCGACAGCCGCATTCTTGATGTAGGGAGAAATAGCCTCGATCGGCACAGAGGTGCGACGCATGGCACCATGCACATCGTAGAGCACGATATTGCCGGTGCGGTCATAGATCTTGGTAGATTGTGCGACCTGGCGGCTCTCGAAGTTGTTGATCGCCGGGATCGGCGCGAACGTCGCCCACACGACGGCGCTCCCAAGGACGATGAGAGTAACCGCAACGATACCCAAAATGCCCATCTCGACCCAGGTAGGAAGCGCGCGCCAGGCGTGGGCGATGCGGCGGAAGAAATTCCGGGTACGGGCCATACCCAGTCAGTATAATGTGCCTTTGCGGTAGACGCCTGCCGGCTGCCGCGGCTTGATAAGTGAACTCTCGATGGGTGCACTTTGGATGCGCTCGTCATCTATTTTCATAATTTGTTTTAGCCCAAGGCACATTTCACTGCTGGGCATATATTACGGGATTGTATCGCTTTTTAGACGCTTTTGCGACTATTTTCTTTCTCTACTGCCTCGCTCGAGCTAAATGCGTGATCGCAACCGCAATGGCATCGTACTCGTCATCGTGTTTAATTTTCTTGTCGATCTTCACAAGCGCATGGAGCATCCGGGCGACTGCCCGCTTGTCCGCGCCGCCAAAGCCCGCCGCTGCCGCCTTCACTTCGCCGGGAGTGTACTCAAATACTTCTATGCCGGCGTTTGATGCGGCGCCGATAAGCGCGCCGCGCACTTCGGCCACACGCATCGCCGTTTTTTGGTTGGTCTGGAAATAGAGTTTTTCCATCGCCAAACAATCAGGCTTGTACTGCCTGATGAGTCGTACACATTCGTTCGCGACAGCGGCAAGTCGATCAGGAAATTCGGTTTTTGTTGACGTCTCGATGCATGCCGAATACAAAAGCACTTCTTTTCCTCCATTATTTTTTTCCACCACCGCGACCCCGCATCTGCCGTACCCCGGATCAATCGCAAGGACTTTCATATCAGGAGTATATCCCAAAAGAAAAAGCCACCTCTGACGGGTGGCTTGCCTACGATTTGTAATCCGCGGAGATGCCTCGCGGTGATTGTTTTGCCCCTACTGCCTCTTGCGAGTACTCGGGACTTCTGTTGCCAAGCGGGATATCAGCCCGCTCCGGAGTTCCTCACGGCGGCCCACGCCCTTCCCAGGTGATCGCTGCTGATCACTAATGTGGACTCGACCCACTCCTTCCCGGTCCATTTAAGGCCACAGACGAACTGGTATCCAAGGACCAATCCGGCCAACCCCGAGGGGCCTGTTGTGAATGAATAGACTGTCCCGAAGAAGTAGATCGGCCACTTTCCCCGCCAGCCTGCCGGGATAAGCTCCGGCGACTGCAGGAGATGATCACGGACACACACATTAAGGATCGGCTGTTTGAGTAGGTCGCGCTTCAAGCCCCATCCGTAATACTGGTCACAAGTCGCCTCATAGAGACTCATTGACGCGGTACTCAATTCGAAGCTATTGCCGTGAGACAGATGACTTTCCATCTTGGCGTTCCGCCACACTTTATTGTTCGAAGGAGCCGTCGTGGTATCGATAATGACCGTCATAATGCTCTCCCATATTTGTGCCACGCTAAGCGCGGTTTCAAGGATCACTTCTGGTGGTGCCAGAATTGGTATGATTATTGACGATATATTGACAAAAGACAACCGTATAGTAGAATATAGCCTATAATTTATGCACATCTGGGCTTAATTAGTAGCGACAAATAGTGTTGTAAACTGTGACAATATGGCAGAAATAAGCGAGAATCTGCTCAAAACACTAGGGTTGAATGCAATGCAGGCGCAGGTATACGTAGCGGCGCTCGAGCTTGGCGAGGCGACGATGCAGGCATTGGCGCGGAAGTCTGGGGTCAACCGATCAACGATCTATACCTTTATTGACGAGCTCAAGGCTCGTGGATTCATACTTGAGGGCCGAAAGCACAAACGCAACGTGTATAGCGCGGCACATCCGGAGGCGCTTGTCGAAATGCAGCAAAGCAAAGTCGCAGAATTGCAGCGGCTTTTGCCGGAGCTCATGGCAATCAACAACAAGTCCGACAAAAAACCACGTGTAACTTTTTACGAAGGATTTAGCGGAGTGGAGGAGGTATACAATGACCAGCTGCGTGAGAAAAAAGAGATCCTCGCATACGAAGATCTCGAAGCACTGCTCGGTGAATTACCAGAGCGCATGTCGTATTGGTTCCCAGCAGAGCGTGCGAAGCGAGATATTCTCATTCGCAGCATCTCGCGCGATGTACCATTGGCGCGAGAGTTTTCAAAACGTAATCGAGGTCTCTTGCGCGAAACAAAATTCATCACCGCGCCGAAGTTTAAGACCGATATAAATATTTATGGCGACAAAGTCGCGCTCATTGACCTTCAGGCGAGCTCGCCCTTTGCCGTCATCATCGAAAATCACAACCTTGCAGAGACCATGCGCACAGTTTGGAAACAGCTCTGGGACAAACTCGGCCCCGTAGTCGGCTGACAAATCTCTTGACTTACCAACCCCAATCCCTATACTTCGGAAAAATATGAAGTATTGGAATAAGCAAAGAATTCAGAAGGAGAGAGATCGTGAGCGGAAATCTCTTGAGCGTCGTATTGAGATAGACCGGGTTCAACGGGAACGAGAGAGAATCTATTCTCCGGGAGACTCGAAGAAAAACACGAGACTCATGCTCGATGCACTCGGATCCAAGCTTCGCAGGCGAATGATTGCGCGACTTGCACGAGGCGGTGCGATGTCACTTTCTAAACTCTCTGGCCCTCTTGGCCTAATGCTTCCCGCAGCGCTCGACCAAATACATGTTTTGGAACGCGCGGGACTGATTACGACCCATAAGCGGGGACGGATACGATTTTGTGTCTACAGGCCCGGATCGTTAAAAGAGCTTGGGAATATTCTTGCCAGGCAAGATATAGCAATCGACTAATTTTTCTTCTAATTCCAATACTTCGGAAAAAGATGAAGTATCGGGATAATAATTGGAAGGGGCGTGAGAGGAGATACAGCCTCCGAGACGAAAACTGACAACTTACTCTGCATTCGTGTAGACGTTCTCGACGTCGTCGTGCGCGTCGATTATTTCCAAGATCTTCATCAACCTCTCGTCATCTTGGTCTGATAGCGGCACGGTGGTTTTTGGCGTGTAGCCCTCAGTGGTTTTTTCGAATGCCCACAGCGCGGAGCCGGGAGAGGCAAGTGCAAGCCCTTGTTCGCTCAAGAGGTGCTTCATTTCTTGCGCAGTTCTATTGCGGCTATCGGTCAGCGCTTCGATGACGATTGCGGCGCCTCCGGGACCATACGCCTCGTACGTGATCGCCTCGAGCGCCGCGGCGTCGGCGGAGGTGCCCTTGGCGATTGCGCGCTCTATCGTGTCTTTGGGCATGTTGGTTTTCTTCGCAGTTTCGATGATCGCGCGAAGCGCGGCGGCATTTACATCGCCGTTCGCTTTTTTACTCTCGACAGCAATACGCTTGCCGAGCTTGCCCCAGAGGTTGCTCTTTGCCGCGTCCGCCGCTCCCTTCTGACGTTTAATCTGAGCCCATTTGTTATGTCCAGCCATCGCGCCATTCTACTTATTTGTTGTGCACAGGTCTATCCACTCGAAATCCACGATTTTCGAGCATTTTCCTTCATTTGACCTTTAAAAGCGCTCTTTATAATGCACGAACTGATGTGCTTAACCGTGCGTCGGTCGCTATCAAGGAGGACGGAGCAATCCCGACAAACCTGATAGCAGTTCCCAGAATCTGTTTTGGTGTCTCTGATATCAAAGACATTGCGGGAATAGTCGGCTAGTGCAGTGAGGTGTCGTGTGAATTGTGAGGAGATCGTATCAAGTCACTCGGGCGCACAACATCGGTTCTCCAATAGCCGAAACGAAAGAGGCCTCCCTTGCGGAGGCCTCTTTTGGTAACCGTGCGTTCTGTGACTTATATAGTACACGCCATTCAAGAGCACTATGCTCCTTATCCCCACTTCGACTCGCTTCGCTCGCTCAGTGTAAACAGCTCGAAAAGCAGTGCGAGTCGAAATGCCCTGAGCCCGTCGCCCTTCAAATTCTTCAGGGCGACCATGAGCAATGTCGAATGGTCGAAGGGCTAAAGCAGCTTTTCCTGTGCGCGTGGGGCTTCTACTCCGATGTGTTGGTAGCCCTTCTTTGTTATCGTGCGACCACGTGGAGTGCGCTCAAGCAATCCCAATTGCATAAGATACGGCTCGTTCACTTCCTCAATGGTCGCTTCTTCTTCTGAGAGCGAGGCCGCGATCGTCTTCAGACCCACCGGCCCGCCGTTGAATTTCTCGACGACGATAGAGAGAATGTCGCGGTCGGTTTGGTTGAGCCCGCCTTCGTCAATTTCCAAAAGCGCCAACGCTTTTCGCACCGTTTTTAGATCGAGCTTTTCCCCATTCACTTCCGCGAAATCCCGCGAGCGCTTCAACAAATAATTTGCAGTGCGTGGCGTTGCACGTGACCTGCCTGCGATCTCGCGCAGTGATTCACTATCAATATCGATTTTGAGGATCTGCGCGGAGCGCTTCAATATCTCTGCTATCTCATCATCAGAATAGTAGGTGAGACGGAAGATGCCGCCGGAGAAACGTGAGCGAAGAGGCGCCGAGAGCATTGAAATTCGTGTCGTCGCAGCGATAAGGGTAAATGGCGGAAGCTCGAGCTGCACGGTGCGCGCGCTCGGACCTTTGCCGATCACGATGTCCAAGACGCCGGCTTCCATTGCCGGGTACATCACCTCCTCTATCGTGCGGTTGAGGCGGTGGATCTCGTCGATGAAAAGCACATCACCAGAGGAGAGATTGGTGAGGATGGCAGCAAGGTCTCCCACGCGCTCGATCGCTGGCCCGGAGGTGGAGCGCATGTTGGCACCGACCTCCTTGCTCATGAGATAGGCAAGAGTCGTCTTTCCAAGACCTGGCGGCCCGTACAAAAGCACGTGCTCAGGCTGATGGTTGCGGCCTTTGGCCGCAGTGAGAAGGATGCGGAGATTTTCTTTTATCGTCGGCTGGCCAACGTACTCTTTCCATGACGCAGGCCGCAGCGCCTGATCAAGCGAGCGGGGCGACTTTTCGATCGTTTGTTTGTCTTTATCGGCCATAGAGTTGGCTCGTGTGCCCCGCCATAGCGGGGGGACGAGGCGTCTTGACATTATATTTTAGTATGCTATATTCCCTTCCTAGAAAGCGGCTTTGTCCGCTTTTCCCATTCTGGGACTTCAAAAGAGGCGCGCAGTATCGGGCGATGGTGACTCTTCCAAGGACGCGGCGGTCATGCCGCTTGCGGCAATGTGCTGCTGCCATCCTCAGGATCTAGTCGCAACTTTGCATAAAAGCATCGCCCGATAGTGTGCACCTCCTCCTATTTCCAACATAGCACCCCGCTGCCGACGCGCAACGGGGTTTTGTGGTGTAGAGTAAATCCCATGAAAGAGCGGATACAAAGTCAAGGAAGGCAAGAAAAAATCTCAGCCATGCACCGCGAGCTTCAAGGAATGATCACGGGAGATTCATCCTACGGGGAAGTAATCAAGAGGGGCCCGCGAATAATAGATTTGTATGGCAAGTGTAACGATAGAGAACGTCATCAATATCTTGAACAGCTTGCAGAACGAAGAAAAGCCATGTCCGCGTTGCTCAAACGAACTGATGATGTTGTCGGAGAAGATATGCATCATTGCAAGTCGATAATAGCTATCATCGATTTTATAAAGAAAACGCTTGGTATCACTCGATAGGGCTACTTAATAGTTTCCAACATGACTTCGTCATGTAAATCGACGACGCGGCCGAGTTCATCGAGCGAGGTGACGCCTTGCAGTACTTTCACGACGCCGTCTTGCCCCATGCGCCGGATGTTTTGGTGGCGCGCGGCTGCCCATATATCACGCTCGCTGGAAGTCTTGCGCACCGTGTCTTCTATCTCATGATCCATTAAGACGACTTCAACGACCGCGATGCGGCCTTTGTATCCCAAGCCGCCGCATTTCTCGCAGCCTTTGGCGACCCACATCGTCTCGCGATTCGCGGGCAATTCATCGGCATGCGGAATAGTGGCGAGGAGTGGTGCAATAGTTGCGGCGTCTGCCCCGGTTATCGGCTGCGGGACACGGCACGCCGGACAGAGGCGCCGGACCAAGCGCTGAGCCATCGCGACCGTGAGCGCTGCGCCCAAGATGTCGGCGTTGACGCCCATGTCGATGAGCCGCGGGAAGGTGCCGGCGGCGTCGTTGGTGTGGAGAGTGCTAAAGACCAAGTGACCAGTGAGCGAAGCGTGCACTGCAGTGGAGGCGACCTCCGCATCGCGGATCTCGCCGACCATGATGACATCCGGATCTTGGCGCAATGTCGAGCGAAGCCCTTGAGCGAATGTGTAGTCTTTCGACACCTGCGTTTGCACAATGCCCGGCAAGTGGTATTCGATCGGATCTTCGATGGTAACGATCTTGATCCCAGGATCATGCACTTGCCGCAAGAATGCATAGAGCGTCGTCGTCTTACCGGAGCCGGTCGGCCCGGTGTTCAAGATCAGGCCGTTTGGCTTTTGGATCTCGCGCGCAAAAATTTCCATCAGGTATTTATCGAAGCCCAGCGCCTCCATGGGGAGCGCTATGGTCGTCGGGTCCAAAATACGCATCACGATCGTTTCCGCATATGCGCCCGGAAGAATCGACGTGCGTATCTCGATCTCTTTTTCGTTGACGACGATAGAGAATCGCCCGTCCTGCGCTGCACTTTTGATATTGAGTTTCAATCCAGAAAGGAGTTTCAAACGCGATGAGATGAGCGCATAGGTAGGAGCATCAAACATCAGTACTTCGATCAAGACGCCATCGAGCCGGTAGCGCATGCGCACGGCCTCTTCTTCCGGCTCCAAGTGGACATCGGAGGCGCCCAGAGAGAGCGCGCCGGCCATGATTATTTCCAAGACACGCGAAATACGGTGCGTGTCCTTAGAGCCCGCATGCGATTGGATCTCCGCTTTTACGTCATCCAGGCGCTTTAGCTTTTGGAGCATCTCTTGGATCGTTTCGTTGGAGAGCGTAAGGATGCCCGCCTCGGTTTCCGTCGCGTATGAAATATCGTGATAGCGATCCCACGCGTGCTGGAGCGACGCGGAAGACACGATAAAACGTCGCACCTGATAGCCGAGGTGCTCCAAATTTTGGATGACTTGCAGTGCATCGTCGCGTTCGGGCGCGCGCATCGCCAAAAAGAGGTTTTTATTGACTTTCCTGAATGCGGCTACCTCCGCGCTGCGCGCCACCTTTTCCTCTACGAGCCGTAACGCATCGGTATCTATGGACTTGGACGTGAGATCCACATACTCAATGCCATACTTGCCGGAGAGCATTTCCGCAAGTTGTTCTTCCTCGCGCGCGCGCAGCTCCCCAAGCCGCTCCTCTTGTTTTTTCTCGTTGAACTGTGTCGCCATCCCTCTCATTCTACCGTACTATTGCGCCATGAAGCGCACGCGCACTGCCGAGGAAATGCAGCAATATGCCATTGAGGTTGTCAGCAGCTTGAGTCCTCAGGAAAGATCAGCTACCGTCGTAGCGCTCTCCGGCGAGCTCGGTGCGGGGAAAACCACTTTTGTGCAGGGAGCGGCGAAAGCGCTTGGCATTACCGAGCAGGTAACAAGCCCGACGTTCGTGCTCGAAAAGATCTATCAGCTCGAAGGGCAACCCTTCGACAAAGCTCAGGGTAAAAAGTTCGAGCGCTTGATACACATAGATGCGTATCGCTTGAAAAGCGCTCACGAACTCGAGATCTTGGGATGGGAAACCCTGTTGCAAGATCCGGCGAACCTCATACTTATCGAATGGCCCGAACGTGTTCAAGAAGCGATTCCTAAAGACGCAATTCTGATCACGTTCGACATCTCGGCGGACGAGCGTATCATCACCCTAACGTATGTCGAAAAAAAAGAAAACTGAAACATCGGCCGACAAAAAAGAGAAGAAGCCCCTCGACGAGGCTCGGGGTAAACCCTTCGACAATACTCAGGGTAAACCGCTGCGATTAGTTCTTCTCGATTCGCACGCCATTTTGCATCGCGCCTATCACGCGCTGCCGGATTTCTCGTCGAGCAAAGACGAGCCGACCGGCGCCTTATACGGCCTCATGCTCATGCTTTTCAAGATCGCCGAGAGTTTGAAACCTGACTACATCATTGCAGCACGGGATCTGCCGGGGGCAACGCATCGACACGAGATGTTCGAGGCGTACAAAGCGAAGCGTATAAAAGCAGACGATCAGCTCGTCGCACAGCTCGAGCGCGCACCAGGGGTATTTGAGGCCTTCGGTATCCCCGTATACGAATATCCTGGATTTGAGGCAGACGATGTGTTAGGTACCATCGTGCAAAAAGTAAGCGCCAGGCGCGATCTCGAGACCATTATCGCAACAGGGGACATGGACACGCTCCAGCTGGTTGCGCCCCGCGTTCGCGTGTTTACACTGCGCAAAGGACTCTCCGACACCGTCATTTATGACGAAGAGGCGGTAAGAGAACGATATGGTTTTGAGCCTGAGCGTATGGTTGATTACAAGGCGCTTCGAGGCGATCCATCGGACAACATTCCAGGCATCAAAGGCATCGGAGAAAAGACCGCCACCGATCTCATCAAAGAATTTGGCACGCTCGATGATATCTATAAAGCACTTGAGAGTAATTCGGAGTCATTTACGAAGAAGGTAAAACCACGCATCGTGGAGCTCTTGAAAGCAGGCAAAGCGGACGCTGCATTTTCAAAAACACTCGCCACGATCCAGCCGAATGTCCCGATCGCATTTGAATTGCCGCGGCAACACTGGCATCTTGTCGAGCACGCGCAAACGATCATGGATCTGTGCGACACGCTCGAATTCAAATCACTCAAGGAACGGGTAGCTAAGTTGGTGGGAGCGCCGGTGGAGCAAAAGAGCGAAGAAGCACAGTCCGTTAATACACAAGAGCTTCGAGAAACGTCTATTGCACTTTGGCTCCTGCGCTCCGACATCACGAATCCGACTCTTGAAGACATTCTCCGCGAAGCAAAAACTGATGATTTTGACAAAGCGCGAGGAATTATTTTTACGGAATTGCGTGCCACGGGGAAGCTCGCAGAAATATTTGAAAAAATAGAAAAACCACTCATCCCTATCGTCGATCGCATGAATTCCGCCGGCGTGTATATAGATGCCCCGCACCTCAAGGATCTCGCCCGCGAATATAGCAAAGAGCTTGGCGTCTTGGCAGGGCGGATATACCAGCATGCTGGCCACGAATTTAATATCAACTCGCCAAAGCAACTCGGCGATGTGCTGTACGACGAGCTAAAGATCACACCCGAGCGGCAGAAGAAAACGGCGGGCGGACAGCGCACGACCCGCGAAGAAGAGCTCACAAAGCTCTCGGCCCTTCATCCCGTAATCGCAGACATTCTCGCGTACCGAGAACTCCAAAAACTTCTTTCGACCTATATAGAGAAGATGCCGGCACTTCTCGGCAAGGACAGCCGCCTACGAGCGGAATTCCTACAGACGGGGACAGTCACGGGCCGCATTGGATGCCAGAATCCAAACCTCCAGAATATTCCGATCAAGACAGAGCTTGGACGTCGGATACGCTCGGCTTTTGCAGCTCCCCGTGGTCGCGTGCTCGTTTCTCTCGATTACTCCCAAATTGAGCTGCGTATTGCGGCAGGGCTCTCGGGCGATGAGAAGTTGGTCCGGATCTTCAAAAGCGGGGGCGATGTGCATACAGCTGTTGCCGCCGAAGTATTCGATGTTCCACCCGAATTGGTAGATCGAGAAATGCGCCGCAGGGCAAAAGTAATTAATTTCGGCATTCTCTATGGCATGGGTGTGAACGCCTTACGCGCAAATTTAGGCGCGGCAGTCTCTCGCGACGAAGCCGCAACCTTCCTCGCGGAGTATTTTAAGAATTTCTCCGGGCTCGCCCGCTATATTGAGCGTACAAAAGCCGAAGCGGCGGGGCGCGGATATACAGAGACGCTCTTTGGAAGGCGTCGCTACTTTCCGGGACTCCAATCATCACTTCCGGGACTGCGCGCCCAGGCGGAGCGCATGGCGATCAATGCGCCCATGCAGGGGACGCAGGCCGACATCATCAAGCTTGCGATGGTAGAGGCCGATTCGCTCATAGTTCAACATGGCTGGCGCACAAAATCTGAGCTGGTGCTTCAGGTGCACGACGAGCTCGTGTATGAGCTCGATCGCGATATTGCACAAGAGGCGGCCATCGTCATACGCGAAGCAATGGAAAAGGTTGCGCCTACACAAGAGCTCTCGGGGGTTCCGATTGTTGCTCAGGCGTCTGTTGGTTCGGATTGGGGTACCATGCAGAAGATAGAGCGCTGATATGCCCGGCAGGACAATTTCGAATCGCCTTGTATGAACATTCACCGACCTATGAAAAGAAAAATCACTTCATTGATATTGCAAAACGTTCGCAGTTCGAGTTTCGGCAGGAATTATTCGAAATTGTACTAGCCGGGTATGTTGCATTTCTATTTTGGCACTGACAGGAAAAAGGCTCGCACCGAAATGAACGCCGCCATCGAGCGCATGGACAAAAAAGCACTGCTCGTGCGCATCAGCGATGCCAATCTTCCGGAGGACCTTGCCGCCGCGCTCTCAGGCGGCGGGTTATTTAGCGAGAAGCGAGCGGTGGTCCTCGATGGCGTACTTGCCAATGATGAAATGCGCGAGCGAATGCTCGAAGCGCTTTCCAGTATGCGCGATAGCGAAGAGAGGTTCTTTATTCTTGAAGAGAAACCAGATGCAGCAACACGTAAGCAAATAGAAAAGTACGCGGGGAAGTCCTATCGGTTCGATAGCGCAAGCGCGAAAAAAGACGGAAGCATTTTTGGTCTTGCCAACGCGCTGCGAAGGGGGGATCGCAAGGGCCTCTGGGTCGCTTACCAGCGGGAACTGGCGAGCAAATCTGCACCGGAGGCGATACATGGCGTACTTTTTTGGGCAGCAAAAGATATGTTCATCAAGCCGGCGGCCGGCATTGCTCGTGTACGCGCAAAAAAGCTTATCGAAACGCTTGCTGAGCTCCCTCATGAAGCACGTCGACGCGGAGAAGAGATGGAATATGCACTTGAACGCTTCGTGCTTTCGATGGTGTGATATTATTGCCCCATGGATGCGGTTCGCTCGCGACTTTTTTGTTCGGCGCTTGTTATTAGTGCGATTTCCGTCGCACTCTTTGTGCTTTTTCCTGCGAACGCGTACGCAGTAACTCCTACAGGCAGCTCGGGCGTCAATTTGAAATGCCTCCCCTATGTGATACCAGTATGTTCATGCGGCATGGAATTAAAAGGTAATCCTCCGACTTGCAAAGGAAGCCCAAACAGATTCATGTGTGATTGCACAGATGTTACAAACGGTCATCCAACTCCTGGTAAGTGCATGTCAACAGGGCAATGCAAAGCCACATCGCCAAGCGGAGGTGGAGACCTAAAGAGCCTTATGGACGCGATGAAGGGCATCATGGATATGTTGAAGCCAAAAGACAAGGGTGGAGAGCCACCACCCCCTCCAACGGACCCAACAAAGACCGGCTGCACAGGAGTGCCGTTCCAGACATCGGATGTCTCGCAGATCTCAAACCCGTGTGCGCAGTACACACCCTCTGTGTCAGGCTCGATCAATACAGATGGCTCGGACAGCACCTCTGGCGACCTCTTGAACTCGCTTCTGGGCGGCTCCGTATCTGATCAAATTGGCACAGATACCAACACAGATACCAGCGGCGGCACTGACACCAATACAGATTCTGGTACGAACACGGACACAAATAGTAGCAGTGGGAACAGTACAACAAGCACAAGCACATCGACAAACGATCGCCGTGTTATTTTTTCATCCACAAGCACAGCGGGGATAGCGATTCCCGGAGGCTCGCGCGGAGATATACAGGTGCGATGGGAAGGGGCGACCATCATCGGCGGAAGCCGCGATATGCAAAGCAATACAGAAGTTGCCGGATTTTACGGCGCAGAAACATTTGGGGATGCGTCGCAGGGTGTCGTTGCGCACTGGTGCAAGACGCGCCCCTGGGCCACGAACTTCCTCTCCAAACTCGTAACGCCGTCGCTATTCGACAATCTGTGCACCTGGCGCGGACTCCAGGTCGGGACACCGCCCCCCGTTTCTGCCCCCGTCGTCCAAGGCACTGCCAAAGCAAAGCCAGCTGTAGCGAAAGCGACCACGACACCGGCCACGACAACGCCAGCAATTCCTCCAAAGGTCGATATTTGGGCCGTGCCCGCTACCGTCCCGCTTGGAGGGCGCACTTCTATTTTCTGGAATGCCAAGGGTGTAGAAAGTTGCGTTGAAAGTTCGCAAAGTGGCAGCTTCAACCAGTCATCGCTCTCTGGCGGCGCTGCGACAGTGCCCATCACGCAGGCGACAACCTTTACGATCGTCTGCAAAGTTTCTGACGGCACGGAAATAAAGAATGCAGTCACGGTCACTTTAAAGATCTAATCTGGCCTTCACCCACGCATTGTATAATCGCGGAATGAATCTTTTTGATGGGGCGCTCCAGCAGCTCGCGCGAGCCACGGTCGTTTCCCCTATCTCCGACGCACTCCATCAAAGACTCCTGAAGCCGGAGCGCGAGATCACCGTTGCTATCCCGGTTGGTATGGACAACGGTACGCAAGAGCTCTTTGAAGGCTACCGTGTGCAATACAACTCGCTGCGCGGCCCATACAAAGGGGGTATCCGGTACCACCCGCAGGCAGACATCAGTGAAGTGCGAGCCCTTGCATTTTGGATGACGATGAAATGTGCGATCGCCGGGATTCCCATGGGCGGCGGCAAGGGCGGCATTACGGTGGACCCAAAGAAGCTTTCAAAGCGCGAACTTGAAGAAATCTCGCGCGGATGGGTGCGAGCACTCTATCCCGTGCTCGGCCCCGAGCGCGACGTCTCGGCGCCCGACGTGAACACAACACCTGAAATTATGTCGTGGATGGCAGATGAGTACCAAAAGCTCACGGGAGACACGCGCAATGCCACATTTACCGGCAAACCTCTGGATGCGGGTGGCTCAGAAGGGAGGGGTGCGGCGACAGGGGCGGGCGGATTGTATGTATTTGAAGCGCTGAAAACGAAAACGAAACTTCCCACATCTGTCACCGTTGCAATTCAAGGCATGGGCAACGTAGGCGGGAACGCGGCAAAGGTTTTCCACCAGCACGGGCACAAAGTCATCGCCATGTCAGATTCTAAAGGCGGCATTTACAGCGAAAAGGGACTTGATCCAGATGCAGTGGAGATCTACAAGAAACAAAACGGTAGCCTCAAAGGCTTCGCGAGTGCAGAGGAGACCACGAACGAGGAGCTGCTCGAGCTCCAGTGCGACATCCTCATTCCCGCGGCGTTTGAGAATCAGATCACCAAACAGAATGCCAGCAACATCCGCGCGAAAGTGGTGCTTGAGCTCGCAAATGGTCCAACGACGACTGATGCCGACGATATTCTCTTCAAGAAAGGAATTCATGTGATACCCGATGTGCTCGCCAACGGTGGAGGAGTGGTAGTCTCGACATACGAATGGGAGCAAAATCTGAAGAATGAGCATTGGAATGAGGATGAGGTGCTCGGGAAATTGCGCAAGCTCCTCGAGCGCGAGTCATTGAGCGTCTGGGAGCGAAGCAAAAAACTCAAAACTGATCTGCGCCGCGGTGCCTTCGCCCTTGCCCTCGAGCGGCTTGAGGAAGCGCTCGAGCATTCAAGATCTTGACTTCACACTGTCGTCTGAATGCAGGCATACAATAGCAGTAATGTTTAGAGATCGGCGCGATGCAGGAATGCAGCTTGCGAAAAAGTTAGCGAAATACCGCGGGGAAGATGCGATCGTGCTTGCACTTCCGCGCGGCGGGGTCGTGGTCGGCTACGAGGTCGCACACGCGCTCGACCTCCCGCTCGATATCGTCGTAGTGCGCAAGATTGGGCATCCCTCGCATGAGGAGTTTGCGATCGGCGCTATTGACGAGCGGGGCACCATTCTTTTGAGCGAACAATCAAAAAGCGTGGACCCAAAGATCTTTGCACAGATGGCGCGCAAGGAACTCGAGGAAGCAAAGCGCCGTGCGGAGCTCTACCGAGCGGAGCGGCTTGTGCTCCCGATCAAGGACAAAACGGTGATACTCGTTGACGACGGCGTTGCAACAGGTCTCACGATGCGACTTGCAATCAAGGTCGTTAAGGATCAGGATCCTAGGAAGGTCATTGTTGCGGTACCAGTCGCTGCAGCAGACACGGCAGCAATCCTTTCGCGCGAAGCCGATGAGCTTATCACTCTGGAAGATCCGCGGGAATTTCTTGGCGCCGTCGGCGCGCACTATGTTCACTTCGATCAGACTTCAGACCAGGAAGTCATCCGCTTACTTCATGTCCCCCCGCCAGGAATCGGACCTGGATCACGTGCTTAAAAGGCACTTGCTCTACCACTGAGCTACGAGGGGTACGCAAAACTATAACCCCTAGAAGCGAGAAGCTCAAAGTCACTAGAGAGGCAGGTCGAAGGCGAAGGCGCCTGGGCCCGTGACAAGAAGCGAGAGGCAGATGACGAAAAGGAGGGCGCTTGCGGTGCGGGAGATCGGGAAAAAAGCGGAGTAGTGGCGTTTCCAAATGAAAGCCTTCATAGCGCCGAGCGCGCCGAGGATCGCGAATGCCTGCGTATAAATCCCACCGATAAGCCCAAGTCCGATCACAAATTCGATGAGCGATGCTACGACCGGGATCCATGTACCCCTACCCACCACCAAAAAGTCGATTCGCCCGAGCTCCTCGCGCTTCTCGTAGTGAGTCCATGCGAGAAGCAGGAACACTACTCCTGCGGCAATGCGCAGAAGCGTCGAGGAAAGCGGGGAGAGAAATAGGATCTCAGGAAATAGCGCAAGCATAGCTGATAGCTTCTAGCTTATAGCTTTTAGGAAATACCACAAGACCCGTGATACGGTATTCGCATGCGAGAGGTTACGATACTGCTGCACAATGTCAGGAGTGCCCACAATGTGGGCTCTATTTTCCGCACTGCGGATGCTGCGGGCGTGAAAAAGATATATCTCAGCGGCTACACGCCGATCCCAATAGATAGATTCGGCAGAGCACAGAAAAAGATAGCAAAGACCGCGCTGGGCGCGGAGAAGTTCCTCCAGTGGGAATATTGCAAGTCGCCTATGCGAGCAATTTCAAAATTGAAGAAAGAAAAATGGAAGATCGTTGGAGTGGAGCAGCACGCGCGAGCGAAAGACTATTCGTCTATTCGCACGAATAGGCCTATAGTGTTTGCTTTTGGCAATGAAGTCCGCGGACTCTCAAAGAACATTCTCAATGTATGCGACGAGATACTCGAGATCCCGATGCATGGGGCGATGGTTCGACAGGCTCACCATCCTCGCCATTCTGGTCGAGGAAAAGAATCACTCAACGTGTCGGTCGCTGCCGGAATTATTCTTTTCTCAGTACGTTAAGACGTCGACCGTCTTTCCTTCCGCGTCCAAGAGCTGGATCACGTCGTGCGTGTTGGACCAGCGCTCTGCAGTGAACACAAGGTACGCGCGCCATGTGGGAAGTGCGAATACTGGGTTGCTGCGATTGGTATTAGCGCAGCCGTTGTACGACATCGTGCTTGCAATGAATGAACGGCATGCTGCCTCGAGATCCGAGGGCAGGCTGGTCGGGAAATGGCACGGCTGCAATGACCGGAAATAATCAAAACACGAGCTCCCGTAGGTGCGCAGATTGTCGGCGCTCATCGGGAGTGCATCCGAGGGAGTAGGACATGCGCGCGAAAGTTCGGGGGTAAAGCTTTGCAGTTCACTCAAATAGCCCGTGCACATACTCTCTCGGAACGATACGCCGAGAGGCGAAGCGGCCGTTGTGATTATGGCTGAAGCTCCGGGCTCTAGGTATATCGGCTCCACGTTGTTTACGGCGCCAAGGACAAAAAAAGGAGCTCCTTGTGGGATGCTCGCGCTTGTTCCCGTAACGGAACTTTGAAGAGTCCAAAAACTAACCGGTATTGGCGCCGCGTTGCTTCCAGAGGCGGTAATTTCGATATATTCCAATGCGGGGCTACTCTCGGTGGCGGTGTTGCTCGTAATCTGCACTCTTCCTACGTAAGGCGAAGGGTTGCTGAATTTCTGCGTTTGCGATTGCGGCAATACGGTGCTCGGCATAGAGACCTGCTCATCGGCGCCCGCCGACGCATTTTGTGTATCGGCCTCTTCCGCGTATCCAGAAATATCCGGCCCACGCGTCGGTGACTCGGCAGGTTGCCACGGCAGCCTGATGAACGAGCCGGACGGGCTTTTCCCGATGAAGAAATCGAATGGGTTCATAAGCGAGCGAGCGGTTCGCGCGACCGCCCCCCAGCCGCCCGTCACGAGCCAGAAGATTATAAGGAGGATAACGAAAACGATAAGAGCGGTCCAAAGCACCCGTTTGATCATACGAATAGTATACCTGCTACTTCTTGTGCGAGCCTAAGAGCCGCAGAGCTTCGCGCAGACGCTCGCTTGATTTTTCTATTTCAGACGGCACGTTTCGCAGCGCATCGCGCGCTTCCGCTTGCGTATATCCAAGCGCACGCATCGCCTCGAGCGCTTCCTCGTCGCCATGCAAAGACGCAGCAGTGCCCTCCTGTGATGCGCCTACCTTCTCTCTCAGCTCGAGGACGATCTTTTCCGCGGTCTTTCTGCCGATGCCCGAGACCTTGGTGAGGTACGTCGCATTGCCTGCGGAGATGGCGCTTTTGAGCGTCTCGACCGATGCGATGTCGAGGATCGCGAGCGCGGATTTTGGCCCGATCCCGGAAACGATAAGAAGGAGCTCAAACACTTTTAATTCTTCTTCGGTAGAAAATCCATAGAGATCGAGAATTGCTTCGCGCACGGCGAGATGCGTCCAGAGCGACGCTTCTTGATCGGGCCGGAGTTTCAGGAGAAGTTCACGCGTTGCAAATACTTTGTACCCCACGCCAGAGGCAGAGATAATAGCGAATCCCGCGCGCACCGCGGCGACCTTTCCCTCGAGCATTCCTATCATTGCTGCATGATACCGCAGTTGCGCCACCGCTCCATGTGCGGTACCATTCCGCCGTTATGGCAAATACATCTTCTGCGAAGAAGGCACAGCGCGTAGCGGAGCGCAAGCGTGTGTTTAATACGCGCCGCAAAAAGGCGGTGAAAGATGCGGTCAAGGGAATGAGCAAACTAGTTGCAAGCAAAAATGCCAAAGAGGCGGGAGCGATGCTTCCGACCCTCTACAAGGCGATCGACAAGGCTGCAAAGAACGGCACGATCAACAAAAATACGGCAGCGCGAATGAAATCCCAGGCAGCTCGCGCACTTCGAGCGATAACCGCCTAACCCGGTAGTGTAATTTCGGCTCGGCTTCTTGCCGTCGCGGCTGAAATCGAGGTCGACCACGCAGAATAACGTTTCTAGCTTCGTTTACTCTTCTCAGTTTTCGCCTACGGCAAGCCGAAATTCTACTAACCGGGCTAAACTCTCCACTTTGCGCCTTTGCAAATGCGCCCTGCTGGCCGCATTATTGGGCTACATGCCCCATAAGAAAATCTCAGCCGATTCGCGGCGTCACAATCGCGGAGCATCTTCTCTGTTTGCGCTTATTCTCGCTGCGCTCCTCAGTACTTCCGCAGCGAGCATCCTCCCCACGACCGCCTACAACCCAATGGCACAGCTTGCATCGACTGCACCGGCCGGAGAGAAGACGTCGGATTGTACGGAGGAAGTAACGCAGCCGGATGGCACAAAAAAGAAAGTCGGCGCCGATGTAACGATTGATGAAAAAGGCACTCCTGGTCCTGAAAAAGCAGATACTACAAAAGCAGCCGGCAAGTGCGATGTGAAGTACAAGGATGAAAACAAAAGGGAAAAAGAGGTAACAATTACAGCCAAACAAATGGAAGAATATGTACGAAACGGATCACTGCCGAATGGCGTGACGTACAATCCCACGACCCATGGATTTGCTCCGGTGGCAGCTCCGCCTGTACCAGGCGCGCCCGGAGGCCCGAGCGGGTCAGGAGAAATCAGCGGCGCGTTTGGTGCGGGAGCCGGCGCCGACGCTGGAGCTAGCGTCACGCTCCAGCCAACAGGCGCACCAGATCCGTGGGGAGGTGTGCCAACGGGAAACACGGGCGTCGGCGCGATACCGGATCCGTCTCCATCTGGCGCCTTCGGCAGTGGAATTACTTCGCAAAATGCGTTCACCATGCAGCCAATTTCATCTGCCATACCGGAAGGAACACCGTGGCAAGCCTCACCGGCACAATCTAACTGGACCGGACAGAACACAGCGGTGCCGTACCTCTACAGCAGTGGTGACGGTAACTACACGACGGGCTTTGCCGGAAATCTCGGCATCGGCTTTGAATACGCTCCGGTATGGATGGATACCGTGAGCGCACCGGTATTCGACCAATACGGAATATATGATGGAGGAGAAGGAGGCAACCGTTTGGGTTATAGTGTTGTTAACGGATCAGCCCAGCCATTTTCTGCATATGGAAGCAGCGACAGTGATGTGGGTTGGTTTGTTCGTTCCAACGCTTCTGGATATTTTGGCCAAGAGCTTTCGGGTAGTCCCAGTGACCTTGCATTTGGACAAGGCGCGCAAAGTCCTGCCGTTCCGTTCACAGAGGCAGGGTTGCCGTTCATGCCAAATGACCCAACGACGCAGCCACGCTCGCTTCTCGACATTGCTCGCGACTATCTCGGGGGAAATACCGGCTCTTCACGTGTTGACGCAAATGCATTCGCATTTGCGCCGGGCGCTCAGAATCCGGTGGTGCCGTTTACGCAAGGCCCTCTAGCGAGCCAGCAATTTTTCGGTGCGACCGCCCGACCACCCGGAACGTTCCCGAATGCTTCTGCCATGCCATTTACGCAAGCAGATGGAAGTCCAAATAAATACCCATTCCAAAATTACTTTGGCGCTCCCGTTCCTGGCTCGTCTCCTGGCGCACGTCCCGCAGACGAGTTCAAGCCGCCGCCCGCTGCACCTCCGCCCGCCGCGCCACCGCCGGCTGGACCACCTGCGGGCCCACCCGGTGGGGGCAATGACAAAGGAGAAAAAGGCGGTGGCGGCGGAATGCCAAAGATGCCTGAGATGCCAAAGGGTGGTGGTGGGGGCGCCCCGAAGCAACCTGCACAACAATGCTCATCTGACCAGAACGTATATGCCCAACAACAGCAGCAGTATCAACAGGCGCTCCAGCAATACAATTACCAGCTTCAGCAATACAATTACCAAGTCCAGCTGAACCAATACTACGGCTCGAGCGCTCCGACACCGCCGCCCCCGGCCCAACCCTCACCGTGTACTCCATCGACGGGGACTCAATGCCAGAGCCAGCCGCAACAGCCGGCAGCTTCAGGCTGTAGTGTAGGGTCCTGGCGCGCTACATATAGCGGCACGTGTGTCGCTGGGTGGCAGTGTATTCCAAGCGCCACGTCCACATCGCCGACCTCGACAGCGGCGACCCTTACGTGCGCGCCAGAAGTTGCCGACGTCGGAATGCCGATCAACATCAGTTACTCGTGTGCTGCCGGCACGGCCTCGAGCACGGGCTTTACTGTCACTACACAACCTTCGGGAACGACAACGGCTACGATCGCAAATCCGCCGGCTGGAGCGAACACGGCAACGTACGCGCTCATGTGTTCCAACGAAGGGAAGACTGCCGGCGCGCAATGCAGCGTGCAGATCAACAAGCCCTCTATCATTCTTGTCGCGAATCCAAAGTCTGTTGTGTCGGGCCGCACATCGCTGATCGGTTGGACGACGACTGGCATGAACGCATGTGTGATCTCTTCGCCTGCCGATGATCAGGCGCTCTTTACGTATCGCAATTCCTCCAACACGAGCAAGAGCGGCGCGGCCGAGACATCTGCTATCACCAAAGCCACCACATTTGTCCTTACATGCGAAACCATGGCCGGTGCCATAAAGAGCGCATCGATCAGCGTGGGCGTCTCTGGGCAGGGAGGTGTGATCACAGTGAGTTCCAACGCATCAGCAACCGTGAAGCACGGAGACACTATTGCGATCACGTGGGAAGCGCTTCGCCAGGCATCAAGCTCCGCAGTCTCTCTGTGGCTTAGTGACGTGCTGACCGGATCCACGACGCCGCTTATCAAAGCATCGCTGCCGCTCAGTGGCACCTATAGCTGGCAAATTCCGGCGGCCAACAGCGCGTGCTCATCCGTGTATCTCAATGTATGCGGCGCTGACTTGGTAGTGGGCGGACGCTATGCGATAGAGGCCGATGTCTATACGCCGGCTGATGCCTATATCGGTGATGAGACGCAAAACTCAAATGGCCCCGATCCCGAATGGGGGAATTATTCAAAGACCAACGCATTCACGATTGGCAGTAGCCAGTAATGACAGAGCGACTGCTCGCTCTGTCATACGCAGCTACTGAGCCGGAGCGATGTCGCAAAAGCTTTTGCGACCGCGAGGTGGGGGAGCCGCGACCGAGGCGAGTGACGACGAGCCGAGAGTTGTGGCCGTAGCTTGCTTCTCGAACGCGCGAAACGTGCTACATTAGCTTCCGTCAGGCTCTCGTCGTTCAATGGATAGGACACTTCCCTGCGAAGGAAGAAATGCAGGTTCGATTCCTGCCGAGGGCAATAACGGGTTTTCCACTTTTACTTCGGCAGTAGCGGCAGCTTAGCTGTATGATTGAGGCATGTTTGACCACGGGCAACATTCCCGCGGCCTGCGTTCGCAGGCAGGCTTTGCAGTGCTGCCCGTCCTCGGCCTCATTGCGATTGTCGGTAGCTTGGCAGTCATTTTTGATGCCGTGCAATCAAACCCCCTTTCACAAACGGCGGGAGCGCGTCTTGCCGCCGATTTTCCGTCACGGGACCAGACCGTCCCAGTTGACAGTAGTCCAACAAAGACTAATTCATCTTTTACGGGATCGGCAGTTCCTTATACGGACAGCAAGCAATTTTATTCAGCCACAGATGCGCCGATGCCAACCAAACAAGATTCGGATGCCGACCCGGATGGAACCGAAAAATCACCATGTCAGCCGGGCGATAAATACAAAATTGTGAATGGCCAAACCCAGACGTGTAACGGAAAAGAGAATCAGAAAACGTGCAAAACACAGTCTTGTGAAGGGAGTGGTAGAACTACGGCTCAAGTAGCTGCATGCCGCGAGCAGAATCCGCAGTGTGAAGTCGAATTTTGCGATGCCAACGACAAGAATTGCAGAAAAGTCCGGTTCACACCGGGCCAAAACGATGCCGCGTTCCAGAAAGCATTGAATTCGGGAACGATCAATGACTTTGGAAAACAGCTCAATCAACAAGAGTTGGCAAAAATTCTTGCAAACATGACACAAGAAGAGAGAAAACAAATCCTCCCTAATCTGGGGCTACCCAACAATACAGTTAATGGAGCTTTCAGTACACTTCAGCAAGACTATGCGAGAGAATTAAATAACAACGCGCGACAGATTGACAATCTCCAAGCACAGTTAGACACCTGTGCACAACAAGGCAGTGGTATTTGTTATGACGACAGGCTTGTCGACCGTGTCGCGGAGGAGCAACAGAAGTTGCAGGAAAGGAATAAAGAACTTGAGGAACAAATGCAAAATTTGGCTACTGAACAAAAAGCACTTACCCCGGAAGATGGCAAACGACCAGATAGCACAGACGATGAACCAATAGGGAGTGTGGACTGCAACGAAGACCGGACTCACTGCACTGGCGTCGTATACACAAAAGAAGATGTCGACCGCCTTAACCAACTTGGCTTTACCTGTGAGCAAACGGATGATGGGATTGCTTGCGAAAGAACACAAGCTCCAGGTTCGCCGTGTCGGGCAACTCAGGACTGCGGAGGCAACCAAACATGCAATCCTGGCACAAAACGATGCGAGGTCGCTCCCCAAAGATGCCCTAATGGTGGGACACCTCCAGATTGCAGTACGTTTACCCCTGGCCCAGGTCCGCAGCAGCCTCCGAAACAGCAAAACCCGATCCAGGATCTTATGAAATCTCTCGGCAAGATGTTTGGTGGGGGCGCCAAGCCCGGTGGTGCTGGTGGGGGGAGCCCTCCGCCGCAACCTCAGCAGCCTCCCCAACAATGTTCGACCGACTCCGCCGCATACCAGCAGCAACAGCAGCAATATCAGCAACAGCAGCAGCAATACAACTATCAACTGCAACAGTACAACTATCAGCAGCAATTGAATCAGTACAACAGCACCTATTATGGGAACAACTCGGTGCTGCCTCCGCCACCAATGCAACCTCGACCGTGCACTCCCTCGACAGGCAATCAATGCCAATCGCAGCCGCAACAGCCGCCCGCCTCGAGCTGTACGGTAGGCACATGGCGGGCGACCTACAGTGGCGTGTGTATCACCGGCTGGCAATGCATTCCCAACACGTCCGAGCCTCAAATCCCGAAGGCCGAGCTTTCGTGCGAGCCGCAAGTCGCCGATGTCGGCATGTCTTTGAATATTAGCTACTCCTGCTCTGCCGGCACCGCATCAAGCAATGGATTTAAAGTCACCACGCAACCATCGGGCTCGGCGACGACGATAGTCACCAATCCGCCTGCGGGCACCAACACTGCGACGCACGCCCTCACGTGTACCCACGAAGGGAAAACGGCCGGTGCGCAATGCAGCGTACAGGTCAACAGGCCTTCAATTATTCTCGTAGCAAATCCAAAGACTGCTGCTGCGGGCGGCACCTCACTCTTGGGCTGGCTCACGACGGGCATGCAATCGTGTACGGTTAGCAGCCCTGATCAGGCCGATTTCACCGCGCGTAATTCTTCAAACACAAGCGTCAATGGCGCTGCGACCACCTCCCCGATTACTTCGCAAGCGAGATTCCTACTACACTGCGAGACGATCAGTGGGGGTACGAAAGATGCAACGACGACCATTAGGGTGATCCCGTAAAAGGCTACAACCCGAAAAATTCGAGGATCTTGTGCGCAAAAGGTTCTCTCATGGGGACCTCTTCGACGCGTTCACGTAGGTAGCTGCGCACGACGTGCGGGTCGATATTCTCTAGGGGAATGACGAGGTTGGGCGCCATAAATTTGACCGTATCGACGAGTAGGAGCGGTCGGTCGCCATGCTCCTCTTCTACCCAAAAAGAGATGACCTCTTCATACGCATGCATCACCTCTCCCACCCGTATGCCACGGTCCGAGATCTCGAAGCGCTCGAGGTCCGGCGGCACATTGGCGAGCATGCCGAGTATTGCCGCCGCGATGACAATGAGGATCGCAAAGAAAAAATCGTGGAACAGGATGCTCGTGAGCGCGGCCGAGACAGCGACAATTCCGAGCGCCCAAAACCAATCATTCCCGCGAGGGACGTGCTCGTGCTCGTACGCGCTCCAGCGCAAAATGACTCTCTTGGGAGGCATGGAAATAAGTATACCGTATAGAGTATCCCGTATAGCGCGGAAGACGCAGTAAATTACTACGTTCTACGAACTACTTTCTGCGAACTAGCCCTTACGGCCTGAAGAAGTTGTTGCAGCCTTGTACGTAGTTGTTATTGGCCTGCTCCATGCAAAAACCAAGCCAGTAGTTGCTGCCCGTAGCGTCACTTCGATACGTATAGTCGTAGGTCGGTGTTTGCGGATCAGCGGGCACCTGTGTAATTGTGCCAGCTCCGATGAGCGCGGTCGACACAGCATCCGCTCCCGACAAGGTAGTCGTAGCCGCGGAGATCACGTATCGGTTGTTGTCGTTGTTGTAGAGCGTGAGGGCTTTTTTGATAGCATCAATGTCAGCAAGGCGGCGGGCATCTCGTGCTTTGATGCGCGCTGAGTTGAGCGATGCAAGCACGATAGACGCGAGAATGCCGATGATAGCGATAACGACGAGCAATTCAATAAGAGTAAAACCCTTAACAAAACGATTGGAGACTTTGTGCATATGCGGCAATTGTAGCCTGCCTCATGAAGCGCTCAATAGAGAGGTGTGCACATCTTTTTCGGCGCCTCGCATTAGCTCGGTATCCTGCAAAAACATAGTCGTCCGCTTCGCGGACTCGTTGTTTTTGCGGAGGGGGTGAGATTCGAACTCACGGTGCCTTTCGACACTCCTGTTTTCAAGACAGGTGCACTAAACCACTATGCGACCCCTCCAATACAGTGTTGTACCACAAAAATGCTCCCTAGTTATATTCGCGGCGCAGTTTGGTAGAGTGCTGGAATGGCACTGCAAAGCACCATAGGGTTTAAGCCCGTTGCCGCGGCGGTAATAGGCAATACCGTCGTTACCATCATTAAATTCTTTGCGGCCTCGGTGTCAGGCTCAAGCTCGATGTTCTCCGAGGCGATACACAGCCTCGCAGACACTGCCAACCAGATACTGCTTCTTATTGGCTTGCGCCGCTCACTCAAAAAAGCGGACGATAATTTTGAGTACGGGTACGGCAACGAACTTTCTTTTTGGGCGCTTATTTCAGCATGCGGTATATTTTTTGTGGGCGCAGGAGTCACGGCCTACCACGGCATCACATCTTTCCTGCATCCGCACGAAATAGAATTCTCGTGGGTCGTGCTCATCGTTTTGCTCATAGCGTTTGTAATAGAGTCGTACACGCTCTGGGTTGCCATTTCCCAGCTAAAGCGTGCTTTTCCCAGGATGCGCTGGCGGAAGCGGCTTCAGCACGCAGACCCCTCTACGCTTGCAGTGTTCCTTGAGGATGCGGTCGCTGTGTTTGGGGTACTCATCGCGGCTCTCAGCATCGCACTTTCGTATTACACAGGAGCGCCGGTATGGGATGCGATCGGATCGATCATAATCGCCACACTCCTCGGCGTGGTTGCCGTTGTGCTCATTGTGAAAAACCGCTCGTATCTCCTCGGGCGCGCGATACCAGAAGGTCTGCAGGAAAAAGTGGAGGCGCTTCTCTTGAGCGAGCCCACGATAGAGAAGGTCCTCGATTTTAAGTCGACGATCCTCGGATTCGGCGTGTACCGCATCACATGCGATGTGGAATTCAACGGCGGCGCGCTCTTGGGCGATGTCTATCAGCAATCTGCGCTCCGGGACGAATACGAGGAGGTGCGCGGCGACTACGAGGCCTTCAAGCGGTTTTGCGCTGATTATGCGGACCGTATCCCGCGCCTCATGGGCAAAAAAATAGATGAGATAGAAGCGCGTATCCGCAAAGCGCATCCGGCGATACGCCACATCGACATTGAGATCAATTAGCTTGCATATGGAACAACCGACAAAAGCAATTTCTTGGAACGAGATAGAGGAGCTGGCACAAGAGCTTGCGGATGCAATTCGCGCAAGCGGCTTCAATCCTGATTATCTATTTGGCATCGCGGTTGGAGGATTGGTACCGCTCGCGCTTTTGTCCCGTGCATTGAAGGTCAAGAATGTTGTTACGATTTCCGCGCATGCATATGAGTTTGACAGCACAAAGCGCGGTGAACTCGTTGTCACACATATGCCGGCGATCGATGTGCAGGGGAAAAAAGTACTGCTAATCGACGAGATCGCCGATTCGGGTGAGACGCTCACGCACCTAGCACGGCTTCTCAGAGAGCGCTGTAATATCGGGGAGCTCAAGACGGCGACGCTTGTGGTGCATCAGGAGCATTGCAAGAGTAGGCCAGACTTTTTTGTGTTAGCAACAGACCAGTGGGTAGTTTTTCCATGGGAATAAACATGTTGTTTACAGGCAGAGTACAAAAGGGGACAAAACGCGCAGTTGCGCTCGGGTTTCCCACTATCAATATTCCACTCGACGATGCAGATGTATCAGGAATTTATGCTGCGCGAGTGCAGGCAGGAGAGAAAGTATACGAAGCGGCCGCGTATGCCGACCAAAAACGAGGCGTACTCGAAGCGCATCTTTTGGATTTTGCAAAAGATCTGTACGGATGGAAAGTGACAATAAAATTATTAAAAAAAATACGGGAGGACAAGAAATTTTCCGACGATGCAGGGCTCCGTATCGCGATAGCGGACGACGTTGCAAAAGTGCGCGAATACTTTAAGAATTGATGGCATGTTCACCGGCGTTGTTGAAAAAACCTCGAAGATCGTGTCCGCGGAAATATGCGGGGGGTGCAGATGTGTTCGTATCCGCAAACCGCGTGAGTGGAAAGTATCAAATGGACAAAGCATATCGATCGACGGTATCTGCTCGACGGTCGTTTCTTTCGAAAAGCATTCTTTTGATGTGGAGTATATGCAAGAGACGCTCTCAAAAACGACCGCAGCATCTTTCGCGAAAGATACCGTAGTAAATCTCGAACGATCGCTGAAGTACGGCGCGCGTGTAGAAGGGCATCTTATACAGGGACATGTAGACGCGCGGATACGCCTTGCTGCCACGGTAGAGAAAGGAAGGTCGCGCGAAATTATCGTTGCCACTCCGCGTGCACTGGGGAAGCGGATTACGGTGCACGGATCCATTGCTCTCAATGGAGTGAGCCTTACGGTAGCCCGCAAGCGCGGCGCCACGATCGCGGTCGCGCTAATTCCGCACACAACTACTCATACGAATCTTGGTCTTCTATCCGTGGGCGATATGGTCAATATAGAGCTCGATCACAGCGCTCTTCTGGTGAGGCGGGTTGCCCGTGGTAGAGTGGTGCGCAATGCAACGAAAAGAATATACAAAAAGGATTAAGCCACGGGATGCCTCGAGGCTTACGGTCGGGATCGTAGTCTCCCGTTTCAACGCAGATATCACCGAGCGTATGCTCAAAGGCGCGCTTGAAGTACTTCATCTTTCCAAAGTCAGAGAGGATAACATCTCCATAGTGCAAGTGCCGGGAAGCTTCGAGATCCCATTCGGTTGTCTCAAACTTCTCAAAAAGAAAAAGCCAGACGCAATAGTCGCGCTCGGCTGTATCATAAGGGGTGAGACGAAGCACGATGAGTATCTCGCGTCAGCCGTTTCGCACGGAATAATAGATCTCATTCTTCACCACAGGGTTCCCATCTCGTTTGGTGTCATCACGACGAATAATCTGGCGCAGGCGAAAGTGCGTTCGAGTGGGAAAACGAATAAGGGGGGCGAAGCGGCGAGAGCCGCACTTGGTATGGCATTATTGTCAGTATGAAATACCCCATTGCGTTTTTTGGCCCGTCACTCATCTTTATAGCCGCCGCGCTCTGGGCGACCGACGCACCCTTCCGCTCGCATCTCACGCAGACGCTCTCCTCCAATTTCATCGTACTCGCCGAGCACGCGGTTGACCTCCTCATCGCGCTCCCGATACTCGTGTGGGGATGGCGGGAGCTCAAAAATCTCTCAAGGCGCGAGTGGCTTGCCGTCGTCTTCATCGCGGTCGGCGGCTCCGCGCTCGCTTCCGTCGCATTCACCCAATCATTTCACTATGTGAATCCTTCTGTCTCCATCCTTCTACAAAAAGTGCAACCGCTTATCGCCATCGCGCTCGCGTGGTTTTTCCTCGGCGAGCGCTTGAGCAAGAATTTTTGGGTCTGGACGGCAACGGCGCTCTTCGGCGCGTATCTCGTGAGCTTCCCCGGTCTTGTGCCGCAGCTCTACGAAGGCGAAGCATTCAATCCCAACACAATGGGAGTGATCCTTGCGCTTACCGCGGCCGTGCTGTGGGGAGCTTCGACGGTATTTGGTAAATTTGTGCTGCAAAAAGTCTCGTTCCAGATGATGACGAGCCTACGCTTCGTCGGTGCGTTCATATTTTTGGCGATTTTGACGTCTGCACAGCATTCATTTCCGGCAGCAGGCACGATGACGTATACCGACATGGTTTTCATCGGCATCATCGCCGTCACTTCGGGAGTCTTCTCGCTCTTTATCTACTACTACGGATTGCAATTCACCCGCGCTTCGATCGCGACGATCGCTGAGCTCGGCTTTCCGCTTGCCGCCGTCTTCGTCAACGCGTATTTCATCGCAAGCGCTCCCGTGCCAGGCGCTTTCTTAGGGCTTGTCGCCGGCCAATGGCTCGGCACGGCACTGCTACTCTTCGCCATGCTCATGCTCTCGCGAGTGAATCAAGAATCAACCGCCATCGAGCTTCCCGCCGCTCGGATGTAGAGGCGCCATGACACGCATCATGGTCTTTGGGACGTTCGATATGGTCCACATCGGACACGTAGATTTTTTCCGGCAGGCACGAGGGTTGGCCAAGAAACCACATTTGATTGTCTCAGTGGCGCGGGACAACGTAGTTACGCGGATCAAAGGGGAGCGGCCGCGAAGGAATGAAAAGCAACGCCATTCACTCGTTGCACGCAATACGCTGGTCGATGAGGCAGTGCTTGGCCAGGAAGAAGGCTACATCGAGCACATCATTGATGCCAAGCCCGATATCATTGCGCTTGGGTATGACCAGGGTGGGGAGTATGTGGATCGGCTCGAGCGCGACTTGCTCAATTTCGGTAAGAAGATAAGGATAGTAAGGCTTGAAGCATTCAAGCCGGAGAAATACAAAACCTCAAAATTGCTTTAATCCCTTTTCTCCTCGTAAGTCTTATTCGCCCGAATAAGGCCTATAAGGATGCGAATGTCGATCCTACGTTATACTCAGGCAATGCGATATTTGGGGGTAGATTATGGGGCAAAACGCATTGGCCTTGCAGTATCGACTGAAGGTATAGCATTCCCACACAGTACTATTCCGAATGACGGAAGCGTCTTTGTGGTACTTGGAGAGATCATTGCAAAAGAAAAAGTGGTGAGCATTATCGTCGGCGATACGCGCTCTTTTGGCGGGCATGAAAATCCTGTCACCAAAGACGCAGAGGATTTTATCAAGCGGCTCAAAAAAGAGACCGGTCTGCCGGTCGTAGCGGCATGGGAAGCAGGAAGCTCTATCGAAGCTTCGCGTTACGCCCCGGAGAATCAATCACACGACGACAGCGCCGCGGCAGCCATCATCTTGCAGCGCTTTCTCGATACCAAAGGTAGAATACAGTAACCATATGGAAGAAAATAAGTCAGAAATTCAATACGAGGATTTTGCGAGGCTTGATATCAGGATGGGGACTGTTGTGGCAGCAGAGCTCGTCCCCGAGACAGACAAGCTCATTAAGTGCACGATAGATTTTGGCGAACTCGGGAAGCGGACGATCGTTTCTGGTATCGCACAATGGAAAAAGCCCGAAGATCTGGTCGGCAAGCAACTGCCGTATATCGTAAATCTTGCGCCGCGCGTTCTGAAGGGTGTTGAGAGCCAGGGAATGCTACTTGCGGCCTCCGACGAGAATGGCGTTGCGCTCCTCGCGCTCGAGCGGAATGTTCCCAACGGTACCCGACTTCGCTAAAGCTTCGAAGGGCAGGCCAAACTGAAATAGTGGCTTTAAAACAGGGTATACTTACGAGTAATGCAACTCAAAGGTGGCTTGCAGTCTTTTTCGCGCACGCTTGCGCGGTGGTTCCCTACGCCGCAGCTTGTGTATCCGCGAGCGGCCGGTATCGATATTTCCGACGCATCCATTAAGTGGCTCGTGCTCGCGCCCTATAAGAGCCGCTATCGCCTGGCAAGTTATGGAGAGCAGCCGCTCCCCGAAGGCGCAGTCAAGAGCGGCATCATCCAAGATGCGCAAGCGCTCACACGGGCACTTATAGAAACAAAAAAACATCTCGGCGGCATAGATTGTGCGCACGCTGCCCTGCCCGAAGAGGCAGCATACGTCTTTGAGATGCACGTACCTGAAGGCACAGCGCACGACCAGGCGGCAAGCATGATCGAATTCGGCTTCGAGGGTCGTGTGCCAATCGCGCCAGGTGGAGCAGTTTTTGATTTTGATATCATTCAGAAGCACGACGATGGGGTAGGAGAGGACATTGGAGTCGCGGTCTTTGCCCGCGAGCTAGCAGAAAGCTACGTCTCTGCTTTTAGCGCCGCCGGCATCAACCTTCTTTCGCTCGAGATCGAAGCGCGCTCCATCGCGCGCGCCGTTTCGAGCGGCGAGCGAGATGAGCCCATTACGCTTCTAGTAGATTTCGGGCGGGCGCGCACGGGATTTGCTGTCTTAAAAAAGGGAATCCCGATCTTTACCTCCACCGTTGAGGTCGGCGGCGACATGATCACGCGCACGATAATAGAGAAACTTTCTCTCTCGCCTGAGGACACGCAAAAATTCAAAAATGACCAAGGGCTATTGGCAGATGCGGGACCGAAATCTCCTGAGGTTGAAGCGATCATCGGCACCGCATCAGCACTTGCCGATGAAGTTGCGCGCCACTACCACTACTGGGATACGAGAAGAAATGAGCACGGCGAGCGCATGACGCCGGTCGGGCGCGTCATACTGGTAGGCGGCAGCGCCAACCTCAAAGGCCTTCCCGACTACATCGCAGGCCGTGTGCAGGCACCGACCGCTGTTGCCGATATCTGGCAGCACATATGCAATTTCGACGAATACATCCCGCCCATTGACCGCCGCGGGGCACTCCAATATGCGACCGCCGCAGGGCTCGCACTTCGATCTTCATAAGTCATGAGCAATCTCCTTCCACATAGCGCTCAGCTTGCAGTATGGAGGACGTATCGTACACGCTACATCATTATGGGCTCGCTCGTCGCGCTCGGTGTCGCAGCGCTCTGCGCCCTCACACTGCTGCCAAGCTACTTGGCGCTCCATAGTGGAAGCGAACAAGCGACCAGCACTCCGGAGAAGATCGCATATGCGAAAGATAGGGAAGCGATCAGGCGCGTGCAATCACTTCTTGCGGTCCTCTCTCCGCTTGTAGCGGCGACCACGACGCCGACTGCAGCTATCGAAAGGGCGCTCTCTTTGCGGCCTGCTACTGTCAAGATTGACCACATTGCATATACAGGAGGCAACGGAGGTTCGCTCATGATCGTTGGCTCGGCCACTACGCGCGAAGCGATCAACGGGTACCGCCAAGTTCTTGCAGCCGAACCACTCTTCAAAAGTGTATCTATCCCTGTGGGCGACCTTACGAGCGCACCGGGCAGTCAGTTCTCGGTGAGCCTCTCTGGAGATTTTTGATATGCGCTACCGCACCTATCTTGCCTGGTCACTTCTCGCTCTTGCGCTTGTCGCATGGGCTGCGGTCGGATTGTTCGGGTGGATTATCTATGCGGACGAAGAGGCGCGTATAGAGCAGGCAACGAATGCACAAAATGAATCACTGGAGCGGGCGACTACGGTACGTACACACGCGATCGCGCTCGACACAGCAGTGCAGAGTACGCAGCTTAATAGTTTTCTTGATGTCGACGTGGGCGCTGTCGCCTCGATGATAGAGGAGGTGGGCAAAGCTGCAGGCATTGCCGTAAAGTTGGGAAATGCGGTGCCAGAAAATGTTCCGATGACCTCAGAAACACTTCCGATTGAAGCGATCGGATTCACCGTGGAGGCAGACGGCACATTTGCTGCGCTCATGCATCTTGCCCAGTTGTACGAGAAGCTGCCGCTCCCTTCCACCGTGACACGTATCGATCTCGAACACGCGCCTGGCTCAGGAACTCAGTGGCACATGAACGCTTCGATCCGCGTCTTAACAACCTCAGATGTCTCGTCATGAAATTCGGCGGCGACATGTTGAAAAATATTGGAGAGACGATCAAGAATCGCCATGAGCCGGAAGAGATCCGCCGTTTCTCCGATCTGTATTGGTACTCGCTTCTCATCTCCGCCTTCGTCGTTCTTATACTCGTATTTTTGTATAGCACATGGGCCCTTCTGCGGATCTTGAACGACCTGAGCTCCGCCCCCGACACTTCGGGCCCCCCGCCCCCCGCTCTCAATCGCGCGGAACTCAATGCGGTCATCCAAGAATTCGAGTCACGAGAGACAGAATTTGAAAACTTGAAAGCAGCCCGTGCCCCCGCACGAACCGACCCGTCGCGTTGACCGTACGCGCTTGCGCGGCTAGGATTGGAGAGTTCGCTGCCCTCGTAGTTTAATGGATAAAACTCCGGACTTCTAAGCCGGCTATGGGGGTTCGATTCCCTCCGGGGGCAAAATAAAATAGGTGAGTGGGCGGTACAGGACTCGAACCTGTGACCTTTCGCGTGTAAAGCGATTGCTCTACCAACTGAGCTAACCGCCCATGTGCCTGATTGTAGCCGATTTATCCACCGCACACAATTGAACCCCCATGGTATACTTTTTTAGTATACCGTTTAGCAAGTATGAAATCAGAAGAAAAAAAGAAGGCGATTCTTCTGCGCGAGCAGGGGGGATCTATCAAAGAAATAGCGCGTGATCTAGGTGTCGCGGTGTCGAGCGTTAGTCTCTGGGTTCGCAGCATAGTACTAAGCTCTCGACAGCGGCAGCTACTTACCAAAAGAGGCTTTAGCGTCGATGCCATCGAGAAAAGAAGGACGGCTCGTATCGGGCGCACACAAAGACAGCGGCAGGAATTAATGGATACGGCGAGCAAGATGATAAAAAGATTATCGCAGCGCGAGCTGTGGCTCATTGGGATCGCGCTGTATTGGGGCGAAGGTGGCAAGACCAATCACGGGGCGGCTCGTATATCGAACAGTGACCCAGCTGTGATCCAGATCATGATGCGTTTTTTCCGCGAAATTTGTAAAGTACCGGATGAGAAGTTCAATGGTCACGTACATACATTCTCCCACCTTAATGCGGAAGTGGCTGAAAGATACTGGTCTGGTATTACTGGAATTTCAAGGAATAAATTCTACAAGACTTATTCAAAACCAAGTATCGCCTCAAAAGGCAAAAAAGATTCATTGCCGTACGGCACTTTCCAAATATATGTAAACAACACTAAACTGTTTTTTACTATCATGGGTTGGATCGAACGGTTGAAAACCTTTGGTTGAACCCCCAGCGCGCACAAAATCTGTTTCGGGAAAAGAAAGCAAGAGCTTGACTTTATAGTCTCATTCATGGCTTAATGGCCGTCGGCTCACTTCAAACGCGATGGAGATGGAAATGGACGCGAAAGACGTTGCTAACCGAGTGGCTAAGGGCGCAAAACGCTACGACCAGCAGAAACCTGATTGGTGGTCAACGAAGAACATTGACATCGAATCGCTGCATCAAGGGCATCCGAGAGCAGATGTCGTCGGCCAGAATCGGAAGAACGAGGCGGATTGGAATGGTCAGTTCGACTATTCCGTCCTCGGCTTGGGCAGCATTCAAGAAGCGGCCGCCGAAGGTTTCTACTTTACAGTGGACGAGGACGGGTTCACCGACTCAAAATCTGACACTGTGAAAGAGAATGAACTTCTCACGGAGGCGTGGAGACAAGAGATTCTTGCACGTCGTCGTTCATGAATCACCAAATAGCCAAAGGAGGCTAGAATGAACTGGAAGCGTATTGGCTGGTATCTCATCGGGATATGGCTTGTTCCACTACTCGAAGGGCTGGTTAAGCTACTCGAATCTCTTTCGCGATTCTTGGAGAGACATCGGGAAAAGGTCGAGGGATTCGCACGCAAGATGGAGGAGCGGAAGAAAGCCTCGTGGTCGACAAGGGTACTCGGTAAGCTCGACGACTGGCTCATCGACAACGTCTTCCAACCCACTTCTGACTGGTGGAGAAATAGGACGGGGAAAAGCAATTTCTGGGTTGCCAAGATGTTTGCGTGGCTGGGACTCATCATCGCCAGCTGGAACGTTATCGCAAACATCCGAATCGATTACGTTGTCGCGGCGTACGTGGTCGTTTCGGGAATTGCTTTCTGCGCCTTTATGTTCCGACTCATCACCATCATGGACAAGGACGCAGAAGACATCGAGCAGGAACTTGAAGCGACGAGAACTGCGAATCCTGTTCGGCTCTTGCTGGTCGATGAACGCACCAGGTCATTGTGGAACGCGCTTTTGTGGGTCTGCATGACGTACGTGGTACACGAGACACGGTTCTACAGCCCGTTCTTCTGGTCGGCCGTCTTCTGGGTTCTCGCGTACATACCAGTGCTCTATTTCATGTCATGTACGCCAAAGCCGCGGAGTCCATTGAAGGCGGGCAACGAGCTAGCTGCGCAAGCGATTAACTCCTCGTAGCCTGAACGCCAAGACAAGAGACTGACCACCACCCGACACGCAAGTGAAGGGTGGTGTTTCTTTTTCGGCTAGCTAGACGCGTCCCGATTTCGTACCATACGACGCATGGAGGAGATACTCTGTATTGTTTCGGGGAAAGTGCAGGGGGTTTTCTATCGCGACTTCATTGCCTCGCACGCGCGAGATTTAGCCCTTACCGGATACGTCCGGAACATGTCGGATTCCAGCGTTGAGATCGTGGCGCAGGGATCTCGTGCCGATCTCGAGAAATTTCTGGAGCACGCGCGGCGGGGACCGTTCCTGGCGCGGGTGTCGAATATCGAAGTGGAATGGCAGGAGCCGACCGGACCATATAAAGCATTTGAAGTTGTTTTTTGAAGCTCAAATGGTATACCCCGTGAGATAAGCATTCCAGAGTAAAAATAGGAATTCTTTTTCTCCAACTGCACTCTCGATCGAAAATCCATCTTGTAATTTGTTATCTCATGGGGTATAGTGCCGCGACATGAAAAACGCAGTCAAAGTCTCACCCGTAGACATGGATGCGCGCAAAGATCTCGACCTCCGGCCGGGAGATACCGTGCGCGTACACCAGAAGATCGAGGAAAAGGGGAAGTACCGCATTCAGATCTTCGAGGGGCTCGTCCTTGCGCGAAAGCACGGCACCGAAGCAGGCGGCACTTTCACCGTGCGCCGTGTAGCTTCCGGCGTGGGCGTCGAGAAAATATATCCGCTCTATTCTCCGATGATCGATCGCATCGAGCTCGTGAAGCGCGCACGAGTGCGCCGCGCCAAGCTCTACTACATCCGCGACAAGGTAGCGCGCGAAGCGCGTCGACAGCTGCGCCGCTCCCGCATGATGGTCAATGTTTCGGGTGTGACGAAAATTGTCTCGAGGGAAGAGGAGCCGGTGATCGCCGACGCGGACGCCACCGCTGCCGCGGAAGCGAAAAGTGAGTAAACATTTGAAGATAACGAAAATGTTGGATATAGTGGGCGAGCTGGTATAGATGCGCGGGTGTTGAAACTGGTAGACAAGCTACCTTGAGGTGGTAGTGCTCGCAAGGGCGTGGAGGTTCGAGTCCTCTCCCGCGCACAGTAGTAGCTACTAAATCCAAGTTTGGATTTTTCCAATGGACTTCGCCAAGCGAAGTCCATTGGTTTTGAGCCGCGCCGCGCGCTTCGCGCGCTTGAAGTGTGAGGTTGGAGCCGAAGATTTTTTGGAGGGTATATCGTCTCCTTTTGCGATTTCGTCTAGCATTTGCGCGTCTCGTATCCACTCGCGGAGAGGTTGGAGCCAAGCGGTAGCGTCCCGCTCCAACCGCCCGATCTGCTCCTCGGCCGACCGCCTTTCGGACATAAGCGTCCGCTTCCTCTCCAAGTACTCCTCGCGCTTTATGTCCTGCTCCACATAGAGGTCGGTCAAGCGGCCCGTCTTTTCATCTATGTCGGCGATGGCGGCGCGTAGCTCGCGGATAGCCCTCTCCGCTACCTTTCCGGCCTCCTGCTCGTCCTTGTCCGCGAGAGCAAGCATTTGCTCTGCCCAGCCCTGTGGCGGGGCGTGGCGGGTAAGCAAAGCCGACAACTGGGTTTCCAACGCCTCCCCGCGTATTGCGCCCTGCGAGCAGGGGCCGCGCTTTTTCGTACAGCGATAGTACAGGTAGCGATGGACGTTCCCGTTCTTTTGGCGCTTGATTATCACTTCGCCGGTGATGGAACAGCCGCATTCGCCGCACCGCAAAAGCCCGCCGCAGAGGGCTTGCGGGTCTTTCTTCGCTTTTTGCGGGTGGCCGCGCTTTAGAAGTGCGGTCTGAACGCGGTCAAAAAGCTGTTTGGAAAGTATCGGCGAGTGCGTCCCTTTGTGTATCTCTCCGGCGTATTCAAAGTCGCCGTAGTAGAAGGTGTCGGTGAGGACGCGCTTGACCCTGTTCTTAGACCAGCGTCTACCGCCGCCGCTTCCGCTCCGGCTTCCGGTGCGGATACCTTTCTCGTAGAAAAAGGTGGCGATGTCCTCAAAGCGCGACTGACCTTCGGCATATATCTCAAAGGCGCGGACAACGAGCGGCGCTTTGCGCCTATCAACATCGTGTCGCTTCGTACGCGGATTGTTTATATAACCGATACGCGCGGGGCCGGGATACTCCCCGCGCCGCGCTTTCTCCCGCAATCCGCGCCGCGTGTTGTAGGCCAAGTCGCGGCTGTATTGCGTCGCCATTCCAAACTCAACGGCCATAAGGAGGACGCTGTCTTTGGAGTAGTAGCTGCGCTCCGGCGTTTGTATGTGTTGGATTGTTCCTTCTTGGAGTAACCAACTGACTTGCCCGTTATCAACGGGATTGCGCCCCAAGCGATCAAGTTTCCAGCAAACGATACCTTGCGCCTCGCCACGCTGTATCCGTGTAAGCATTTCGTTGAAATGCGGACGGCCCGGCGTCTTGGCCGATTGCTTCTCTACAAACTCCGCCACGATCTCCAAGTTCTCGCGCTTTGCGAGCGAGCGGAGTTCGGATAGCTGGGATTCAATGGAGAGGACTTGCTTGTCCTCAACATCGGTGCTTTTGCGGGCGTAGAGGAAATAACCTTTCATAGTCCTATTGTAATATATTACAATAGTAGTGTACAATACAACAAGGGACTATACTTTAAGCAATGAAAAGTGAGTCCCAAAAGCTCGGAAAGAACCTAAAACGCATACGGACTAAGAAAGGAATGTCGCAGGGCGACATCGTCCGCGCGCTCGGCATAGGCAGGTCTTTCGTGAGTAATATTGAAAACGGGAAAGCCAACCCGACACTTGCCACCATCAGCAAGCTGGCGAATTTTCTCGGCGTATCGTCCGACGCGCTTTTGAAATAAGATTTCATGAAAAAGAACCTGAAAGCAATTGATCTATTTGCCGGAATCGGCGGTATCCGAATCGGTTTTGAATCGGCGGGTTTTGAAACTGTCTACGCGAACGACTTTGATGAACACGCAAGTGAGACGTATCGCATGAACTTCGGCGATATAGACGCTTCCGATTTTCTGAAAGTCATTGAAGAAAAAGGAATGAAAAAGATTCCCAAGCATTTTGATATTCTGCTCGGTGGCTTTCCTTGCCAGCCATTTTCGGTCGCTGGCAATAAGCGCGGCTTCGCCGACAAAGACAGAGGCAATCTGCTGTTCGCTGTTATAGAAGTTCTCAAAGCCCGTAAGCCTAAGGCGATATTCTTGGAGAATGTAAAACACTTGAAGAATCACGACGACGAAAAGACATTCAGGCGCATTCAAGATGAATTGAAACGCGCAGGCTATTACATGAAAGCGGAAGTGCTTAACAGCATGACGCACGGCAATGTACCGCAGACGCGCGAACGAATATATATCGTCGCTTTCCGGTCGCCACGTACGCTTATGAAGTTCCATTTTCCTGCGCCGGTACCGCTTACGAAAAAGATGTCCCACATTTTAGAGAAGAACGTTGACGACGGCTATTACTACGACAGCCGATACAAGGAAATATATCCGAAGCTTAAAACTGCGGTAAAACACCGCGACCGATTCTACCAGTACCGACGCATATACGTCCGCGAAAATAAAAACGGCGTCTGTCCGACGCTTACGGCAAGCATGGGACAAGGAGGCCACAATGTACCGATAATCCGAGACAGTAAAGGCATACGGAAGCTGACGCTACGAGAATGTGCCCGACTCCAAGGATTCCCAGAATCCTTTGTTTTTCCAGTACAGGCGAATGGTCACCTATATAAACAGGTAGGAAACTCGGTTACCATTCCTGTTATAGCACGCATAGCTGAAAACATCAGGATTGCTTTGGAGGCGTAGCCCTAAATTCTTTGCAAGCAAGGTCTTTTTATATAATATAGCCCTCCATTGACATAGATACCGGTTATCTGATACAGTGGAGGCGTCATGGATAACAGGAGGCAGAATTTCAAACGACTGGCAGCCGCAAGAACTAATGAGGTTTTGCGACGCTTGAAGATTCTCGGAAATTGTTCCAACCGGAGCCATTACGATTATACGGAGGAGGAAGTAAATAAGATATTTTCTGAAATAGAAAGAAAGATCAGAGAGACGAAGGCGAAGTTCACTTTCCCGCATAGAGATAGTGGTTTCAAACTATAAAGATATGTCAAAGATTTTCTGGTATTTCCCTAGCACGGGACACGGCGAGAACCACGGATTCCAAGACCCGCTTCTTCAGTATTTCCAAGGAGATCATGAGAACTACATTGCGCGCGAGGCGATTCAAAACGCCGTTGACGCGCGACTTGATTACGATAAGCCGGTATCGGTCGTATTTGAAAAGACCGCGATTCTCAACTCCTCGTTCCCCGGCTACTCGGAGCTTCTGGATAAACTCCATCGCTGTCTGGTATTCGTGAAGGGACAGGACAAAGCGGAGCCGTTTTTCAAATCCGCTATAGCCCTTCTGAAAGGAAAAAATCTCCCTGTATTGAAAATCAGCGATTTTAATACCAGAGGTCTTTCCGGGTCGGACGATGACGTAGACGGAAACTGGCACCGCCTTGTGAGAGCGGCAGGAACAAGCTCTCTGAAAGGCGCGGGTGGAGGTTCTTTTGGTATCGGAAAAGGCGCTCCTATCGTCGCTTCGGCGCTAAGGACAGTCTTCTATTCAAGTATCAACGACAAGGACGAACTGGTCTTTCAAGGAAAGGCGCGATTGGTAAGCCATCACGACGACGAACGCGACGTGAGGCAAGGAATCGGATTCTACGGCGTAGAAGGATACAAGGCGTTGAGAAATGACGCTCTCGTTCCCGATTTCTTCAAGCGGAGCGAACGGGGCACGGATATTTATGTGATGGGCTATAAGACGGGAGCAGATTGGAAAGGGAAACTGATAAAGTCAGTTCTCCACAACTTCTGGCTCGCAATCTACAACGGCGACCTTGAAGTTTCAATCCGAGACGGATCTGAACTTACAATAACAAAAAGTAATCTTCGCAAATATCTTGATGATTATGACGCCGAGGACGCAAAATTTTATTTTGAAGCCGTAACGAACTGGACGAAAGATTTTCATGTAGAGCTTAAACACCTCGGCAAGGTTTCGCTCTATGTCCGTAAGCAAGATAATTACCCTAGCAGAGTAATGATGGCGCGGAAGCCCCGAATGCTTGTGGCGGAGAAGCAGTACCGCTCTCTTAGAGAACCTTATGCAGCTGTCTTTATCTGCGATAACGATAAAGGAAATGCGCTTCTGCGCGATCTTGAACCGCCCGCGCATGATAAGTGGAATAGAGACCTTGCGGACAACGGCAAGATAATAATGCGCGAACTGGACGAATTTATAAAAGAAAAACTCAAAAGCATGGGGGAAGATATAACAAGCGAGCCACAGGATATTCCGGGACTGGCACGATATTTGCCCGACAACGAAGAACGCGAGTACTTGTCTCTTACGGAAGCAGAGGCCGTTGACCCGACGGAACTTAATACCGACGAGGAGACAGGTCATGAGATAGGTGCGGAGAAGGAACTAGCCTCGGCTGATATAGAAACAATAGTTAGAAAAGGGATTGTAACGACGAAAGAGAATAAGCCCGTAGGCCCCACGCCTCCGGTCGGGCCGGGCAACGGACCTAGTGGCAGAGCCACCGGCCCCGAAGAAGGGACGAAGGAAGGAGCGAGAATAAAAACTTCCGCGATCAGTTTCAGGAGCTTTGTTCAGAAAGGCAAAGCCGGTTTTGAGTATCACCTTGCGATAACCGGCCGAGAAGATTGCGAAGGAGCCATACGTTTAGTAGCAGTCGGCGATGAGGGGAGCTATCCAGTGGAATTAAAATCTGTGGCAGAAGAAAAATCTGGCACGAGCTACGACACTAGCGAATCAATGATAAAAGGTCTGTCCATAGAAAACGGCAAGACTCTTAAACTGATAGTGCTCCTCGCTTCTCCGAAGAAATACGCGTTAGCAATAGAAAACTATGAAGGTTAACGCTAAATCATACCCGCACCCTGTTTTAGGAAACGAGGACGACCTCGCGGGGTTTTTCAAAGTGGAGTTTCATTACGAACTTGGAAAAGAAGCGATAGTTCTCAATCCGACCTTCTCAATCAAAAATAACGGAATCGAAGAATTGCTGAAAAAAGAAAAAGCTTCATTCGTCGCTGAAGTGGAATGTGGCAACACTTTTTACAGAAAGAGCTTCCTGACCAGAAAACAATTGGAGCGTTTTTCAATTCCGGCGGTCGCGCTCCGCGACCGCGTTACAGTCGGCTTCTATGTATGCGCCGACCAAGACATGAAGGGTTATCGCCCCAGCGAATTACACCCTGATTACGGGGAGGCCGTCTTCGATGTAGAAGCCGGAGACGTAATAGCGGTAGGGGGCTACTGTTCTTTCATTGCAGAAAAAGCTTTTGATCCGTTGCGTCCGCCGGTCGCCTCCTTTATTTCAATCATTGAAGGCACTCGCCATGAAGACCCGATACAAGTGGATTACGATAGCGACAAAATAACGATAGTGCTATCTAAGTCCGACTGGAAGAAATATCTGGAAGTGCGCGGACAGAAACCTGCCGAGGGTATTATCCACGGTTCAATAGTATTTCCAGTGCTTGTAGACGCAGTCCATAAAGTACAAAAAGACGACGGCGAATACGGCGAGAGAAACTGGTTCGCCCGAATAGAAGCAATCATGGTGGCGAAGGGTCTTTCCGATAAAGACCCTGTTGAAGTAGCGCAAAAGATTCTGGAAAATCCGGCAAGCAGAAGCTTGCAAGGAATTGACACGCTTCTTAACGTATCAAACGAACAAGTATATGAATAAGAAATTTCAAAAGATATTTTTCGGCAACGCAGTAGCAGTAATGCGGAACGAACTTAAATCCGGCGACGCTCTGGAAAGCTACTTCCGCGAATCCTATCCGGTGAAGGAAAAGACGCTCCTCAAATCCACAATTGAGATTCAAGAAAAACCTCTCACGCTTAAAGCCCCTAAGAAAGACCCTGTTTCTACCGACTTGGAAAATGCCATAGCAATTTATGAATACTATAAAAACTTGGACGAGGTTCAGGCGTCTGACCCGCGTCTCTGGACGTATCTAAGTCATGTTGAATTCAGAAGGTACTCTCTGGCCAGATGGGGATTGAAAGGGGCTTTTAAAGATATAAAAGACGCCACTACAAGAACGAAGGCGGTAAATTACATTCTTGAACATTGGTTTGTGAGCGGGAACGATCGCGATTTGCGCCGCCACGCTATAGCCCGCCTCTGGTGGGCAGCACGACTTACATATGCTCCGTGGGTATCCGACCCGGAGTATTTTGCTGACCTCAAAAATAAAGACCTTTATTATTACACTCGCGTTTTGCTTTTCACACAGGATATTTATCAGCAAGTTTTGGAGCGCGGCATGGGTCGCTCAAATAGGATTCTCATATCCATACTTGATTATCTCGTTCGGAATAAGAAGTTCGCGGAATCGCGAGAAAATATAAGAAGCTTGATGAAGGAATTAAATTTGGCTTATGGAACGAAAAAAATAATCACCTTAGACAGACTCACTTTAAAATCTCTCATTGAGAAAACGGCGCAAGATATTGAAAAGAATTCGGAATATGGAAAATAAACGAAAACACCTTGAGTTTATACAAGTCGTGATTAGCCGAATGGCCAGCAATCTATTTTTCTTGAGGGGTTGGACAATAACTTTGATTACGGGACTTTTTGCCTTATCCGCCGCGAAAGGAGAATACAGTGGTTATATCTTACTGGCGTATTTCCTGCTTCTTGTCTTTTGG
>MFKV01000006.1:0-5281 GCA_001781105.1 Candidatus Kaiserbacteria bacterium RIFCSPHIGHO2_01_FULL_54_36
CCTCAAGCCAAAGTGACTCCCGGACATCATCACAGTATATCTGCTTTCATTGCCGTGCGGGGATACTCACCTAGGAATCCACACGCTACCTGTACAGGGTACTCCCGGCAGGTATAATCCAACCTATGGGTGACATGCAGTTCCAGACAGACGATCAGAACGAGTTCGGCGCGCCTCAATCATTTGCAGATAAGCCCGGCGTCACGGGAAAATTGGTAGAGTGGGGTTTGGCCTCGTCGGTGCAGCAAGCCGAGTATATCTTGATCACTGTTGGTGCCGTATGCATCCTTATTGCCGGATACTTTTTCTTTTTTAGCGGAGGAAGCAGCATCCCCGTTCAGCCAGTGTACGGCAACCCTGATGCGCCCGTACAGTTGGTACAATAAGCAACTATGAGCAATACAACAAAAGAGAAGGGATTTACACTTATCGAGCTGCTCGTTGTTATCGCTATCATCGGGCTTCTCTCCTCGGTAGTGCTTGCATCCCTCAACAATGCGCGAAAGAAAGGCAGGGATGCGCGGCGTCTTGCAGACATTAAACAGCTTCAGCTCGCGCTCGAGCTCTATAGCTCGGATCAAGCTGCAACCGGATATCCCGCGGCCCTCAGCTCGCTCGTCTCGACCTATATTCAGGCAGAGCCTAAAGACCCAAGTAACAGTGCATGGAGCTACGGATATTCTGGTTCTGCGACTACCTACTGTTTGGGGGCGAGGCTCGAAACGACGCCGCTCCCCCTCTCGGCAAGCTGCACACCAGGGTCACAATGTGGCGGAGGCAACTGTAACTATCTTGTCGCTCCGTAACCTGCCCAAAAAACGCTATTTACTTCGTTGCGGGGCCCCGGCGTGCTCGTCGCCGTATGTCCACATACGTCTCCTCGCCCGCTTTCCCCGCGCCTCGTATCTGAACGTTCCTGGGCAGGTTACAATTATTTGTTTATGGTTGAAATAATCCCGACGAATACGTGCCCGCCGGATCTCGCGGAGCTCTCGCGTCGCTCCGAGTTGATCGCATCGTTTTCACCAGCCGTACAGCTCGACGTGAGCGATGGCAAATTCACTGCCGAAACCTCCTGGCCGTTTTGCGCGGGGCAAGAAGCAGAGCAAGCACAACTTGCCGAAGGTTCGCTCGCGCTTCCTCACATTGAAAAGCTAGCGTATGAAGCGCACCTCATGGTCGAGGAGCCGCTTGAAATAGGATCGGCGTTGATACGCGCAGGTGCTTCGCGGATCATTGCTCATATGGAGGCGTTTGCCGACGAGCGGGAAATACTCCACGCGCTTGCACTCTGGAAGGGGGCTCATGGGAGTGAAGTGGGTCTTGCACTGCTGCTCGACACCCCTCTGTTACTCGTAGATGCGTATGTTGCCCAATGCGATGTCGTACAGCTCATGTCTATCGCGACGCTCGGATACCAAGGCGCGCCCTACGAGCCACGGGTGATCCCACGCATCAAAGAACTTCGGGAGAAGTATCCCGAACTCACTATTGAGATCGACGGAGGAGTATCGGAAAAAAATGTCGCCGATCTTGCGCTCGCAGGCGCGCGCCGCTTTGGCGTCGGCTCGGCGATCATGAAAGCCTCAGACCCCGCATCCGCGTACGAGAATCTCAAGAATCTCGCACAAAGCGCGTTATAATATCGAGGATGGAACCGCTGACCGATAGAGAAATCCGCGAGCTTTCGCACAAAGCGCACGCGATCCGAAAGACTATTATCGAAATGCTCGCGGCTGCCGGCTCGGGGCACCTTGCCGGGCCGCTTGGCATGGCAGATATTTTCACCGCGCTGTATTTCCACATACTCAAGCACGATCCAAAAGATCCGGAATGGTCGGAGCGCGATCGCTTAATGCTTAGCAACGGCCATATCACTCCCGTGCGCTACGCCACAATGGCGCACGCAGGATACTTTCCAGTGGAAGAGTGCCTGACGTTGCGCAAATTCGGCTCGCGTTTGCAAGGGCACCCGGAGCGCGAAAAATTACCCGGTGTCGAGACGACCTCAGGCCCACTGGGAAGTGGGCTTTCGCAAGCATCAGGCTATGCATACGCCGCCCGGATGGATGGCAAAACGTTCCGCGTCATATGCTTGATGTCCGACGGCGAGCAAGAAGAGGGAAATACGTGGGAGGCGGCAATGTTCGCGGGAAAATATCGCCTGACCAACCTCACCGCCATCATGGATCGCAACAATATCCAGATCGATGGCAATACGGAAGACATTATGCCGCTCGAGCCGCTTCGCGATAAGTACGAGGCATTCAATTGGCACGTCATCGAGGTAGATGGGCACAACATTCCGCAATTCATCGCAGCGTGCGACGAAGCACGCTCCATCCGAGAGAAGCCCACCATCATCATCGCGCACACTACTCCGGGCAAAGGCATCCCGACGATCGAGAACGACTATCGCTGGCATGGCACGCCACCCGGCAAGGGCCCGACCGACAAAGTCCCTGCAGAGAAGCAGAAGGAGGTTTTTCTACAAGAACTTGAAACTTCGGGGAAATAAATACTATGCTACATCCTGACGCAAAACTTGCAGCGAATATTTTTGATAACCCCGCAGCTCAAACGACACGCGAAGGGTTTGGTAGAGGCGTCGTTGAGGCGGGAGAGCAGGACGAGCGCGTGGTCGTGCTCACCGCTGATCTTGCCGAGAGCACGTTTGCGCATTATTTCCAGAAAAAGTTCCCGGAGCGATTCGTGCAAGTGGGCGTCGCCGAGCAGAACATGGCGACGGTCGCAGCGGGAATGGCGAATTACGGCAAAATACCGTTTTTCACCTCCTACGCGACGTTCTCGCCGGGCAGGAATTGGGAGCAGATACGCACCACGATTGCCATCAACAATGTGCCGGCAATAGTGTGCGGCATGCATGCGGGAGTGTCCGTGGGTCCCGACGGCGCGACCCACCAAGCGCTCGAAGACATCGCGATGATGCGCGCGCTTCCGCGCTTCACTGTCATATCTGCATGCGACGCGGAGGAGGGAAGGAAGGCGACACTTGCTGCGGCCAAATTGGGAAGCCCTGTCTACATGCGTTTTGGCCGTGAAAAGACGCCGATTATGACGACGGCCGACACTCCGTTTGAAATAGGGAAGGCGAATATATTCTGGGAGTCCGAATCTCCCGCCGTTGCGATTTTTGCGACAGGACCACTGGTGCACAATGCGCTTCTTGCCGCGCGCGAACTCGAAGGGCAGGGAATAGGAGTCACTGTCACCAACGTCCACACCATAAAGCCGCTTGATCAGACGATAGTTGATATCGCGAAGAAAGCAGGCGCAGTCGTCACTGTCGAAGAACATCAAATTGCCGGAGGATTTGGGAGCGCTGTTGCCGAACTGCTCGCGCGAGAGTGCCCGCTACCCATCGAATTCATCGGCGTCCACGATATGTTCGGCCAGTCAGGTACGCCAAAAGAGTTAATAGCGCATTACAAAATGGACGCTCCCAGTATTATTGAGGCAGTGAAAAAAGTAATCGCGAGAAAATCATAAAAAAGAATCGAGCCCGCGTTGCCGCAGGCTCGAAGTCGAAAGAACGTCAGGTCGTCGGTAGCGGATATTTGCACCCGCGCCGCTCCTGAAATGCGCTGTGGGACCCAAACTGGCCGACAGGGAAGAGCCTCGCGTCGAAGAATTTCTGCGATTTCTTCGACACACCTTTCCCGTCAGTCCGTTTGTAGAAGCGGGCACATGCCCAGCCTCTCGGCAAGAGAAACCTCACCCACGCGTGTAGAACGAGATCACGCGCGATGAACTTTGCCTTCTCCCACTTTTCCTGCTCGCCGCGCTTTGTCGCGAGCCGGTAATCCAGCGTCCAGCTGAATTGCCGGTCTTGCCCGACTACGCCGCAGATGGTTTTTGGCCACTGCGGATCCGGATCGGCCACGCGGGCGAGCGTGAGCATGCCGAGCAGGTACTGATGCCCGACCTTCTCGCCTCTACCCTCGTGGTACAGATTTTCCGCCATGCACATGATTGCCTGCTCGCGCCGGTACTCAATGTGAAGTCGGTGACACAGAAAGCCTACGGCAAGGAGTCCTGTCATAAGGAACGACGTTACTCCAACAGTTTTACGCATACGCATACGCATACCACACACTCCACTCTTTACGATTGAGATATGTGGCTCCTGTCCGGCAGCACGATAACACTATATGTATGAGATGTCAACAACCAAGGAATCCTCATTTAGAGCGCTGTAGCGACGAAATCTACAGGCCTCTTGGCGTACCACTCCTCTATTTCGTCGTGGGTAAGGAGCTTAGTTTGTGCGCCCACACCCTGCACCACTGACGCGGCGTTGATGAGCCCGCGCATGAGCGCTTCATGAGCCGGAAGTCCAAGTGCGGTGTATGCCACGGTCGTCGAAGCGGTCGCGTCCCCCGCCCCTGTGCGATTTTTGGGAGGTGCGGGGTCAGGGTACATCGGTATGTGCCACGCACCACTTTCGTCCAAAATGTTGGAACCACTCGGGCCATCGGTTACAACGACGATTTTTGGCCCAAGCGCGCGAATTCCCTCCATTAGTTTTTTGGCATCCAGTTCACCCGGCATGTTGAGAATACTCTGCGCTTCTTCTTTATTGCAAAAGAAAAACTCCGACTCGGCGTAGACATCTTTGAGTTCTTCGGCCCCAAGTTTTATCTGAAACGTGCCGGGTTGGAATACGAGCTTGGTTTCCGGATGCTCCTTCACAAAGCGGGCGACTTCGTGATGGAATTCTTTTGCCGTTTCCGATATTGAGGAGAAATACAGGTAACGGGGAGGTTCGAGGTTTGCGGGCAGGTGATATGTGTAATTCTCGTGTTTTATGAGAATGGTCCGCTCCGGTCCGTACATCAACACGTAGTGGTAGTTGGTCTTCGTCCCTTTTTCTACGGTCACATACTCGTCAGCAACGCCCTGCTTTTTCAACTGTTCCAAGCAGTGTCCGCCATTCTCGTCGTCACCCATCCATGTGATGAACGCTGACGATAAGCCGACGCGGTGTGCGGAAACCGCCGCGTTTGCAGCGTTGCCCACCGCGCGAATCTCGGTCACCTCCTCATAGGGAACCTTGTCGCCGAATCGCACGCACAACTCGCATGCAGTATTGTCTATCTTGCAATGCACCTGTGCATCTTTCAGCTTGATAAAGGCATCACTCGTAATGTCGCCGACCGCGACGAAGTCGTATTTCATCGTGGAAGTATAACAGTTCCAATCTACAAATGGATACCAATCAACAAATGTCTACGAATATACTATTCGCGCATTTGTAGTC
>MFKV01000006.1:5301-73375 GCA_001781105.1 Candidatus Kaiserbacteria bacterium RIFCSPHIGHO2_01_FULL_54_36
ATTCGCAGTATTTGGATGATTCGTAGATTGGGACTTGCCTTGAAAAGTCGGAATTTATGCGTATACTACCTATCCATGTTAGCCCTTGAAGTAAAGCCGCGCGGAAAGGAATCCGCAGAGGTTCTGCGGGAGAAAGGTATCGTCCCAGCTGTTTTGTATGGCCCCAAAGAGCCGGCGACGCCTATCGCGATAGACGCCCGTCTACTCGAGCACGTGTGGCGCGAGGCAGGCGAGACCACTATTGTTACGCTCAAAGGCGCGGGCGAGGATAAGGACACGCTCATCCATGATGCTCAGTTCCATCCGGTGACCGGGAAGCTCCTCCACGCGGATTTTTATGTCCTCGAAAAGGGCAAGAAGATCACGATCAATGTTCCGCTGGAATTCGAAGGCCTCTCACCTGCAGAGAAAGCCGGCCACATCCTTGTAAAGGCATTGCACGAGATCGAGATCGAAGTCGCGCCGAGCGAATTGCCACACCATCTTATAGTAGACCTTACCGTGCTCGCGAATGTAGGCGATCACATTACTGCCGCGCAAATCTCGCTGCCGCCGAGCGCGACTCTCATTACACATGGCGAAGAGATCGTCGCGTCCATGACCGAATTCAAGGAAGAGAAAGAGGAGATCACGCCACCGCCAGAAACAGAGATCCTCACGGCGAAGCCGGCAGGAGGCGAGGAGGCAGGAGATGCAGCTCCTGCAGCGGAAGAGAAAGCTGAAAAGAAAGAGAAGAAGGGAGAGAAATAATTGTTATAATAAAGAATATGCAGGCACGCTCAGTTGGCGTCGGCTTTTTAATTGTTATCGCATGCGCGGCAATATCTTTGCCGCTTCATGAAGCGCATGCCGCAACGACCGTAGAAGAGCGCGCTGCGCTTCAGGCGCAGCTCGACCAGATAGAGAAGGATATCGCCAACAATCAGGGAACCTTGAGCGACCTTAAAAAACAGCGCACTACCCTTGAGCGCGATATTGCGATACTCGACAACAAGATCAAGATCGCGCAACTCCAGATCAAGAAGACCGACGTTACGCTCTCTCAGCTCAAGACCAACATCACCGAAAAACAGAGCTCGATCAAGCAGGTCGATGCCAAAGTATCGCGCAGCGAAGCATCCCTAGCGCAGCTCTTGCGGCGCACGCGAGAGATCGACGACATCTCGCTCGCGCAGCTTGCGCTGCAGGGCAATTTTGACGACTTTTTCGAGGACATTGATGATTTCCAGACGCTTCAAAGAGAGCTCGAAAGTTCATTTAGAGAGATGGAGACGCTTCGTACCGATCTTTCGCAGCGCAAGGCCGCGCTCGAAGACAAGGAGGATGAAGCGCAGAAAGTGCGGCAAGTCCAGGTCTTAGCAAAGCAGGCGGTGCAAAATGACGAGAAGGAGAAGAAGAGCATTCTTTCTGTAACGAAAGGCCAGGAGAAAACCTATCAGCAAATAATTGCCGACAAGCAGAAGCAAGCCGCAGCGATCCGAGCAGCGCTCTTCGGCCTACGCGACTCGGGTGCCATCCCCTTCGGCACTGCGTACGATTACGCAAAATATGCAAGCAGCATGACGGGGGTGCGCCCTGCACTTATCCTTGCAATCCTTACCCAAGAGTCGAATCTCGGAGAGAACACTGGATCGTGCTACGTCAGCGATCTTTCAACTGGCCGGGGGGTCGGGAAAAATACGGGAAGGGCATTTACCAACGTCATGAAAGCGCCCCGCGACACTGTCCCTTTCACTACCATTACAGAAGCACTTGGTCGCGATTGGACAAAAACGCCTGTCTCGTGCCCGCAAAGCACAGGATACGGCGGTGCAATGGGGCCCTCGCAATTTATTCCTTCGACCTGGATGCTCTATAAAGACCGGCTCGCCTCTCTTACCGGCGAAAGCTTCCCGGACCCGTGGAATGCGCGCACCGCCATCCTTGCAACAGGGCTTCTCATGGAGGACAACGGTGCCGCAGCCGGGACGCGCGTGGCCGAGCGCCGCGCCGCGCTGAAATATTTTGCCGGCGCTTCGTGGGCGAATAAGGCCCATGCATTCTATGGTGATAGCGTGATGGAGTTGGTAGATAAGTTACAAGCCGAGATCAATATAATCGGTGGGTGAGGGGGCGCTCGGCGGGGGTTGGAGAATGCGAGTGCCCTATTCGGACGACGTAAGGCTCGCCATAGTATTAACAATGTGGTATGTTAGTCCGACATGAATCCCGTTAGAAGTCGCGGAAGTTAAGAGCGACTCGGGGCTCGTGATTTGCAAAATACTATGTGTCGAACAATTACAAACGCTAATTTCAAGTCGGAAGCGCAAGCTTCCTACTTCTAACGGGATGAAAAAAGATATCCACCCGACTACGTATCGGCAGGTGATATTTGAGGACTCCACCTCGGGGAAGCGTTTTCTTATTGGTTCCACGGTGGAAACTTCTCATGTCGACAAGTGGGAAGATGGCAAACAATATCCTGTCTACCAGGTGGAGATATCGAGCGCCTCGCACCCCTTTTACACCGGCACCGCAAAGACCATAGATACCGCTGGGCGAGTGGACAAATTCAAGAAGCGCAGCGCGGCCGCCAAGCCAAAGAAAACAAAGAAGTAAATGCGATGAGGTGACACCTCACTGCATGAGGAGTCACCTCCGAAGCCGCAGACGCGGTATCATTTGCCTATGACAGACAAACCAATCATTCCGGAAGACTACGCCGACGACCATCGGGTCTCGTACTTGGTAGTGGAGTGGCAACGCCTCTCGCAAGCAGAAAAAGACGCGACCGAACTCATTGAAGTCGATCCGACAATGAAAGAACTTGCAGAAAAAGAGCTGAGTGACATCGAAGCCCAGAAAGAGACCCTCATGAAGCAAATGGAAGCGATCGTGGGCGGAGACTCTGAGCGCGAGTGGCCCAACGAAGTCGTGCTCGAAGTGCGCGCAGGAGTAGGCGGCGACGAGGCGTCGCTCTTTGCCGAGGAGTTGGCACAGATGTACCTGAAGTATGCAGAATCGCGCGGCTGGCAGCGAAGAGCACTCGACGAATCACAAGGCACGGTGGGCGGATACAAAGAAGCGCAATTCGAGATCAAGGGCGAGAACTGTTACCGAGAACTCCGTTTTGAAACAGGCGTGCACCGGGTGCAGCGAGTCCCCACTACTGAAAAAGCCGGCCGCATCCATACTTCGACTGCCTCGGTCGCAATCCTTCCGATCTATAAGCGCACCAAGATCGAGATCAATCCAGCTGACCTCGAGATAGAAACCTCCCGCTCAGGTGGCGCCGGCGGGCAAAATGTCAACAAGGTCGAGACAGCCGTTCGCATCGTGCACAAACCGACCGGTATGGAAGTGAAATGTACCTCCGAGCGTTCCCAGGCGCAGAACAAGGAAAAAGCACTGAAGTTGCTGGCAAGCAAGCTGCAGCAAGAACAGGACGAGCGAGAGGCTCGCGAGCGCAGCGCAGAACGCAAGTCGCAAGTGGGCTCAGGAGATCGCTCGGAGAAGATCCGCACCTACAATTTTCCTCAGGATCGCGTGACGGACCACCGGATCAAGGAGTCCTGGTCCAATGTCCCCAAGATCATGGGGGGTGGCATCAAACCGATCCTGGAAGCGCTCGATGCAGCCGAACAAGGCGGCGAAGTTGCTACAGAAGGCTGAATTTGCTAGTATCCTCGAGACATGGCGACCGATATTCAAACCCTATATGAGGCAGGTACGCATTTCGGATACGTCCGAGCGCGCCGCCACCCAAGCGCATCTGTGTACCTGTTTGGCACAAAGGACCGAACCGATATATTTGATCTCGAGGAAACGACGAAGCGGCTCGATGCGGCTGTAGCTCTTGCGACCTCGGTCGCTTCGAGTGGAAAACACGTCCTCTTTGTCGGGGGCAAACATGAAGCGCTCGGCATTGTAAAAGATGCCGCAGAGCGCGTCGGTGCCCCGTATGTCGCGGGCAGATGGATCGGCGGGACCCTCACTAATTTCAAGAACATCCGCAAGCGCCTCGAACGTCTTGAAAAGCTCACGTCTGAGCGCTCCTCGGGCGAGCTTGATAAATACACAAAGCGCGAGCGACTTATGATCGATCGCGAGATCACGGAGCTCCTCGGGCGTTTCGGTGGGCTTGTGAAGATGCTCGACTTGCCGGGGGCACTCTATGTCGTTGATACTCGCCACGAAGACACCGCAATGCAAGAAGCCAATCAGCTAGGTATTCCAGTGATCGGTCTTGCAAGTTCGGATTGCGATTTTTCGCTCGTGCGCTACCCCATCCCTGGCAACGACACTTCTATCCGGAGCATCATGCTCGTTACCAACATGATCGCGGAGGCGTACGCTGCGGGCAAACGCCTGCCTGCGCAGGCAGGCGCTCCCGCCGCCCCCGCTCCTGCAGCTTCGAAATAAATACCATGGCAGTTGATGAGCTTCTCAAGCAGCTTCGGGACCCCGGTAGCACATGCTCGCACAGGCTACGGGGCAGGCGAAACTAAATCATTATGGCAGTATCAGACGAACTGAAACAATTGCGAGACGAGACTGGCGTGTCTATCATGCAGTGCAAGAAGGCGCTTGCTGAGGCGGGTGGCGATATTGAGAAAGCGAAGATCATTTTGCGCAAGCAGAGCTCTGCTATCGCCTCGAAGAAGTCTGATCGCGCGCTTGGCGCGGGGATTGCTGCAGCATACACACATGCTGGCGGATCCGTCGTCGGAGCGGTCGTGCTCGCATGTGAGACAGACTTCGTTTCAAAGAACGAGGAATTCTCAAAGCTGGCATATCAGATCGCGATGCATGTTGCTGCGATGGGCCCACAGTTCCGCGCGCGCGAGGATATCAAAGAACAGGATCTTGTGGCAGCGAGAGAGGTCTTTGCAGCCGAAGCGGCGAAAGTACCGGAAGCCGCGCGCGGGAAAGCCATCGAAGGTAAGGTAGATAGCTACCTGCGCGAGCGCGTACTCCTGGAGCAGCCGTATGTCAAAGACCCCAGCATTACGATTCGCGAGCTCATTGACACGGCAGTACAGAAATTTGGCGAGAAGATAGAAGTCGTTCGCTTCGAACGCCTTTCGGTGAAATAAACCATGCCCGGCAGGACAATTTCGAATCGCCTTGATATGAACATTCACCAACACTCACTGAAAGAAATAGCGTTCGTTTTTTTGCAAACGACCCGCAGTTCGACCTGCGGCAGGAATTATTCGAAATTGTACTAGCCGGGTATGTTTTTTGCAACCATCGTTTTTTTCGTATCGCTTGGGGGCATTGTGGCGCTTTTCGGACTTAAGTCTTGGGAGATCGCACGTGGACGTATTCTAGCGCCCGTGATGCGAACAAGGTTCGACGATCGCGCAATGCAGTTGAAAGACCTGCTCGCAGCCGCACGCCTCGACGCCGCCAAGCTGTTGCCGCTCGCCGTCGTTTATACGCGCATTGGGATACACGAGGCCGCGCTCGCCCTTGCAGTGTTCGCGCGGTTTGCAGAGCGCCAAGCGCATCGGCTCGCCGACCTCGTTTCGTACAAGCACCACTATGAGAAGCGGGAAACGCAGTCTGAATTCTTGAAGAAAGTTTCTGAAGGAAAGAACAGCAACGGACTTGATACAACAGAATAGAATGCTACGGTAGTCTTACCAGGTGCCGGGGTAGCTCAGCGGTTAGAGCTCCTGTTTTGTAAACAGGGGGCCGTGGGTTCGAATCCCACCCCCGGCTCAACATATCAACAGGGGAGCAGTGATTGAGTAACTGTTGCTCAGGTATAATGATAACGTGCCTGAAGATAATCAAATCGTAGAATTTTATATCTCAGAAAAGCTCTCCGAGACGCAGGTTGCAGCACGACTATCTATAGCACCTAAACATGTTCGTCGGGTGCTTAACAGACATAAAGTGTCGCGAAGGACCCGCAGTGAAGCGATACGCTACTTATATATAACCAAGTTTAACAAAAAGCCGTTTGATCTCAAAAAAGACCTGAGCAAAAAAGAACAGACACTAAAGATTGCTGGCGTGATGCTCTATTGGGGTGAAGGAAGTAAAAGGGGTAACACAGTCGCTCTTGCGAACTCAGACCCAGCAATGGTCTTGGTATTTATGAAATTTCTGAGGGATATTTGTGGAATCGATAAGAATAGAATCCGTGCGACCATACATTATTACGGCGACCATGACCCTCAAAGACTCCTAAGCTATTGGTCGCGTATCACACGCATACTCGCGGGACAGTTCTATAAACCTTTTCTGCACGCCGATACAAAAGGGACGTATAAGAAAAAATCCCAATACGGGACCATTTCTGTTCAGTACTCTGACAAGAAACTGCTGGAATTAATCAATGGCTGGATACAAGAATATCAAAATTTACTAATAAGATAGAAATGCAAAATACACCTTGCCGTTATTGATGGGAACGGGCACAATGCGCGCTAAGAACATCCTCATGGATCCCAAAGATACATACTGGTATTTGCATGTGGGCCGTGCGAGCGACCTTACCGGTACCGACCGAGTGATATATCGGTTCTTCGAGATGCTACCCGGAATACTCTCACTCGGGACGCTCCTTCTTTTTGTCGTACTCTCTTTCAAACGCCCCGTCTGGGCCGCGTACCTCACTATTGTTTTCGCCATTTATTGGCTCTTGAAGACCGTGTATCTCTCGGTGCATCTTCGGCACAACTTCAAGCGGGTGCGCCACAATCTTTCTATCGACTGGAACGATCGTTTGAAAAACATCGCGCACGGAGATATCGTGCACCTTGTCATCTTCCCTTTTTATAGCGAGGGATACGAAGTCGTCGCCGAAAGCGTTCGCGGATTGCTGCGCTCCACGTGGGATCTCAAGCGCGTCGTAGTAGTGCTTGCAGCGGAGGAGCGAGCTGGGCAAGCACAGCACACTATTGCGCGTCGCATTAGAGATGAATTCTCCGAACATTTCAAAACATTCATAGTTACCGTCCACCCCGAGGGCATCCTTGGGGAAATTCCTGGCAAAGGCTCGAATATTTCGTATGCCGCAGAAGAAGCGCGTTTGCGTATACTTGAGGCGCAGCAGATCTCATACGAAAAGGTAATCGTGTCCGCATTCGACATCGACACGGTCGTCTATCCGCAATACTTCAGCTGCCTCACCTGGCACTTTCTCACCGCAGAAAATCCGCAGCGCACATCGTTCCAGCCAGTTCCGCTCTACAACAACAACATCTGGGATGCGCCCATGCTCTCGCGTGTCATTGCCTACTCCAGCTCATTCTGGCAGATGATCCAGCAGGAGCGCCCCGAGCGCCTCGCCACGTTCTCCTCTCACGCCACGCCCTTCAAGCCGCTCTATGAGGCGGGATATTGGCAGAAGAATGTCGTTTCGGAAGACTCACGCATTTTCTGGAATCTTTTTGTGCGTTATGACGGCGCCTACGACGTTGTGCCGATGGCCTACCCCGTCTCGATGGATGCCAACGTCGCACCCACCTTTTGGGGCACTGCTCGCAATATTTATCTCCAACACCGAAGGTGGACCTATGGGGCCGAGAATATCGCCTATATTCTTTTTGCATTCCTAAAAAATCCGCGCATTCCCTTCGGCAAAAAACTTCGCGCAGCCTTCGTCCAGATCGAAGGGTTCTGGTCGCTGACCACGAATCCGTTAGTTCTTTTTGCGGTAGGATGGCTGCCGCTCATCGTTGGTGGCCGGGCATTCAACGCGACGGTTCTCTCCTACAATTTGCCGCTTGTCGCAAAGACGTTCCTCACTATCTCTCTCTTCGGTCTTATCGTATCGGCTGCGATATCCATGCAGCTGGTGCCAGCGCGGCCCAAAGAATACGGCCGCTTCCGCAGCCTGATGCTCTTTTTGCAGTGGATACTCGTGCCAATGACCATGGTCGCCTTTAGCGCCATCCCGGGCCTTGATTCACAAATACGGCTTATGACTGGGCGCTACCTTGGATTTTGGGTCACACCCAAATCGCGCAACTCAAAGACTTGATACTTGCTACCTGATACTTGATACTTGACGGAATGCAGCCGCTCTCAAAGAGGAAGCGCCGCCTCTATCTCTATGGGCTCATATTGGTATTCGCTCTTTGTGTGCCTTTCGTCATGTTCTATGCCAACGGCTACCGCTTCAAAGGCGAGCAGGGATTTGTAAAAACTGGCAGCGTCATCATTTCGGTCCCCGAGACGAATGCGGTGGTCTCCTTAAACGGCGAGGAGGTAGGTGCCAGCGGCTTTCTTCGGCACAGCTTTTACATAGATGATCTCACTCCTGGCGCCTATGCCGTCCTCGTGACGCGCGAAGGGGATTATCCGTGGCACCGCACGCTCATCGTTGAGCAGGAGCTCGTGACGGATGCCGAAGCATTCCTCGTGCCGCAAGAAATAGAGCCGATCCGGCTTGTGGTCTCCACGAGCACGGCGTCTTCGACGATGCGCGTTTCTCCAGCGACGTACGAAATGTATCGCCTCGCGTTTGCGCCTACTGCCACATCCACGGTACTCAACAGTGCTATGCGGCAGGGAGAGATCGTCGTCGTCGAAAAAGGAAATGTGCTCGTACGCCACACGGATCCAAGTGCCCTACCGCCGAGTCGTTATTGCACGCGCCCTTCAGTGTGTGTACAAGAAATTCCGATCGAAAGTGGGAAGCAACAAGCTATCAATGCGGCATTTTTCGGGGGAGGGGTAGTGTATGCCACGAGGGAAGGAGGAGTCTTCCTCGCGGAAGCTGATATTCGCCCGGCACCGGTCGTTGCACCCTTGTATTCCGGACGCAACGTGGATTTTCGTATCGTGAATGGACACCTCATCATCAAAGATGGGGTGGCACTCTACGAGATAGTGGAATTATAGGTACTCGCTGGCATGTGTTTCTCCGGATACGGATTTTTCCTGCTGGAAAAATCCTCGGTTCTCACACCGCCGTGCTCGAAAGCCCCTCTGAAACACATGCCCGCTCGCCTAGAAAATGTCTTCGACGAGTTTGTTGGGAGGGAGTAGAATGGGGAACACATGCAAGAAACAAATCGTGGTCATATTCATCCCATTTCGTCGCTCATCCGCGAGGCGAATCAGATCTTCTACGCGATGGGCTTCACCTTTGCCGACGGGCCGCTACTCGAATCGGAGTGGTACAACTTCGACGCGCTCAATGTTCCCAAGGACCATCCCGCGCGCGACATGCAAGACACCTTTTTCATCAAAGATGAACCAGGCTGTGTCTTGCGCACGCATACCTCACCGGTGCAGGTGCGCTACATGGAGTCGCAGATGAAAGCAGGGATGCCGCCGCCGTACCGTATCATCGTGCCCGGCAAAGTATTTCGCAACGAGGCGACCGATATAACGCACGAGGCAGAATTTTTCCAAATAGAAGGACTTGCTGTTGGAGAAGATATCTCGCTCGCGCACCTCAAGGGAACCCTCGCACACTTTCTCAAGGAGCTCTTTAAAGGCGCATCGGTCGAGATACGGTTTCGCCCGAGCTTTTTTCCTTTTACCGAGCCGTCAGTGGAGGTGGATATGAGGGTTGTCGGCCCCCATGTTCCAGAGAAGCTCCGCGATACGTGGATAGAAATGATGGGGGCGGGCATGGTACATCCCAGTGTCTTGAAGAATGCGGGAGTCGATCCCGAAAAGTATCAGGGTTTTGCATTCGGCATGGGGCTCGATCGCCTCGCGATGCTTCGGTGGGGCATCGACGACGTGCGCCTCATGCACTCCGCCGATCTGCGGTTCGTCAATCAGTTCTAGCCATGAAAATCTCACGCGCTTGGCTCCAGACGTTTTTTGATGCTCCGCTGCCGGACGCGGCGGCGATAGGCGATGCTCTTACGTTCCACGCGTTCGAGATCGAGAGCACTGAGAATGTTGCGGGCGACGATATTTTGGATGTGAAGGTAACGCCCAATCGCGGGCATGATGCGCTTTCACATCATGCGATCGCCAAAGAGCTTGGAGCAATTCTCGGCATTCCGCACAAGAGTGATCCACTGCAAGCTGTTATATCGCTCGAACCAAAGACTGATGCCGTGAAAGTCGCAATAGAAAACCCAGATCTGTGCCGGCGATTTACTGTAGCCCTCATTCAAGGAGTACATGTCGGACCATCTCCGGATTGGCTTCGGGAGCGCCTTGAATCTATCGGCCAACGCTCGATCAACAATGTGGTTGATGCGACGAATTTCGTAATGTTCAACATCGGCCAGCCGCTGCACGCATTCGATGCCGGCAAACTCTCGAGTCAAAATGGTCATTCGCTTATTGTGCGCAAAGCAAAAGACAAAGAGAAGATGCTTGGCCTCGACGACAAAGAGTACATACTCACGGGCGCCATGCTCGCGATTGCTGACGGTCATACCAACGAGGTCGTGAGCATTGCCGGCATCAAGGGCGGTAAGCCCACGGGCATCGATGAGACGACGAGCGCGCTTATCCTTGAGGCCGCTAATTGGGATGGCGTGCTCATTCGGAAGACTTCGCAAGTGCTCAAGCTTCGCACTGACGCATCGGAGCGCTTCCAACAAGTCATTTCACCTGAGCTCGCCGCGTATGGCTTACACGCTGCGGCCAACCTCATCCTCGAGCTTGCGGGCGGAGAGATAGTAGGATTCGTCGATGAGTATCCGATGCCGCAGGGGAAGCGTGAAGTCGCAGTATCGACAGAAAAGGTAAATCACGTGTTGGGCACGGAGCTTTCGGTGGAGGACGTTGGCAATGCGTTCACGCGCCTTGGCCTGCCGCACGCACAGGTTGGAGACCACTTCACCGTGACTGTGCCGTTCGAGCGGCTCGACATCACTATCCCCGAAGATCTGATAGAAGAAGTAGCGCGCGTACTCGGGTACGACAAAATACCAACGCTCGATCTCCCGCCGTTCCCAAATGCGCCAGAAGTAAATGCCAACTATTACGCTGCCGAACAGACTCGAGAGGAGCTCATGGCAAAGGGATACTCGGAAGTCTACACGTCCGTGTTTGCCGATACTGGCGAGCGGGCTGTTGCCAACAAAGTGGATAGCGTGCACCCGTACTTGCGCTCTAATCTTGTAGACGGTCTCACGCAAGCACTGCGACGCAACGTGCACAACAAAGACCTACTTGGCCTCACAGAAGTGAGGTTGTTCGAGATAGGCACGGTATGGACGAAAAAGGGAGAAGAGATGCATGCCGCAACCGTCGGTGAAAAAGAAAAGCCCGAAGAGCAGATCGTGAAGCCTGAAGCTGGGGATACCTACAACACGTTGGCTCTCTCGATCGCGGCGCGCTACCAATCATTCTCAAAGTATCCATTTATCGTGCGTGATATTGCGCTGTGGGTACCGAAAGGGTCAGATCCTGATGCCGTGCTCCAGATCATCCGTGCCGCTGCCGGGGCACTCCTCGTCCGCGCAGAACTTTTCGATACATTCGAAAAAGGCGACCCTTCGACAGGCTCAGGGCAAGTAAAACTTTCACTTGCATTTCGTCTCGTTTTCCAATCACTCGAAAAGACGCTTACGGATATCGAGGCGAATGCAGCGATGGAAAATGTCTACTCGGAAGCCAAAAATCAGGGCTGGGAAGTGAGGTAAAACAACACACATATCCCCGCTTTTTGAGCTAGCCAATGGGGTCGTTTTTTGCTATACTGAACCCACTAAATATGGCTGAAAAGAAGGCAAAAAAGGCCAATGATATGGCCGCCAAAACAGGCTCCTATGGAGCCTCTGACATTACTGTCCTTGAGGGATTGGAGGCAGTGCGCCGCCGGCCCGGCATGTATATCGGCACGACCGGCACTTCTGGCTTGCACCATTTGGTTTGGGAAGTCTTCGACAACTCGCGCGATGAGGCAATGGGAGGATTTGCCAACGACATTGAGATCGCACTTCTCCCGGGCAGTCGTGTGCGTGTCGCCGACAACGGCCGCGGCATTCCGGTAGAGATCCATCCCAAGACCAAAGTCTCGACCCTCGAAACGGTCATGACCAAGCTGCACGCAGGCGGAAAATTCGGCGGCGAGGGATACAAGGTATCCGGTGGCTTGCACGGCGTAGGCGTCTCGGTTGTCAATGCGCTCTCTTCCCGCGTGCGTGCGGAAGTGTATCGCGACGGCGGGAAGTACATGCAAGAGTACAAAGACGGCGGCAAACCTATCGGGAAAACGAAAAAAATAGAATCCTCCAAATTGCACGGCACCATCGTTACGTTCGAAGCCGACGCAAAGATCTTTCCCGACCGGCAGCTCCATTGGGACACGATCGTCTCGCACATGCGCCAGCAGGCCTACCTCGTAAAGGGGCTTCGTATCTCTATCCTCGATCTTCGTACGGTAGAACAAGTGGATGACGAGAGCATATTTTATCTGCGTGATCTAAGAATCGACGCGCCATCCACCACATTCTATTTCGAGGGCGGGCTGCGCTCGCTCGTCGGATTCCAGAATCGCTACCTTGAAATAATCCACAAAAATATCTTTTATGTCGAAAAGGAGCAAGACGGCGTTGCAGTAGAGATCGCACTCCAGTATGTCGACGACATCACATCGCGTCTCTCGGCGTTTGCAAACAATATCTACAACATCGAGGGCGGCATGCACGTCACGGGATTCAAGGCTGCGCTTACGCGCACCCTAAATGCCCAGATCAAGAATGGCGGCGGAAAGGAGAGCGATACCTTTACCGGCGATGATGTACTGGAAGGCATGACCGCAGTCATTTCCGTCAAGATGCGCGAAGTGCAATTCGAAGGTCAGACCAAGTCGAAGCTCGGCTCAGTAGAAGCGCGTGGCGCCACCGAGACGGTGTTCGCGGAAGCTTTCAACGCATTCCTCGAGGAGCATCCTGACGATGCTCGCGCGATCATTGGCAAGGTAACGCTTGCGATGAAGGCGCGTAAAGCGGCGAAGGCAGCGAAAGACTCGATCCTGCGCAAAGGCGCGCTTGATGGCATGACCCTTCCGGGCAAGCTTGCCGATTGTCAGACCAAGCTTGCCGAGGAAGCCGAGCTTTTCATCGTCGAAGGAGATTCAGCTGGCGGCACGGCAAAAATGGGGCGCGATCGCCGCGTGCAGGCCGTGCTCCCGCTTCGCGGCAAGATCCTCAACATCGAGCGAGCACGACTCGACAAAATGCTGGCGAGCGAGCAGATAAAAAACCTTGTCGTTGCGCTCGGCACGGCGATCGGCGACATTTTCGATATCGCGAAGTTGCGCTACCACAAGATCATCATCGCGACTGATGCCGATGTGGATGGCGCCCACATCCGGACGCTCTTGCTGACGCTCATGTACCGCCACTTCCGCCCCGTGATCGACGGCGGGTACCTCTACATCGCGCAGCCGCCGCTTTTTAAAGTACGCAAAGGCAAGGAGATCGCGTACGCCTATACCGATGAAGAACGCATCAAGCTTGTGGGCAAGGACATGCCGCTTGAAACAGTCGACCCCGAAGTACAGCAAGCTGACTACGGGGCAGGCAGTGAACAGGAAGTTGAGGAATCTGACGATAAGAAAAAACGTGCGCCCAAGGTATCAGTCCAGCGATATAAGGGTTTGGGAGAAATGAATTCAGACGAACTCTGGGAAACCACGATGGACCCTGCTCGCCGGATATTGAAGCAGGTGACGATCGAGGATGCGCAAGAAGCCGATACGGTGTTCGACATGCTCATGGGCACCGATGTGCCCGCACGCAAGTCATTCATTCAGAGCCACGCAAAAGAAGCGACACTCGATATTTAAGCTGCAGACAAAAAGCGCCGGCCCCTCTTGGGGCCGGCGCTTTGAGTTTGCGTTAGTAGTTCCCGTACGGATACTGCGGGTATTGATATGGCTGCGGGTACGGTTGCGAATATGGTTGCGGCTGCATGTAGTTGTAGTTCGGCGCGTAGTTGTAGTTATTGTTGTAATTGTTGTTGTAGTTATATGGCATCGAGACGTACCGCGAAGCATAGTTGTTGCCTTGATTTCCATCTGCGGCGTTGATCGAGACGCGGAAGGTGCCGGCGGTTGCCATGGTGAAGCGCAGCGTGTTGATCATGTGACCTCCTGGAGCAAGCGATGCCTGAATAGGAGAGCTATAGGTATACCCGCTCTGAGTCGGGAGCTGGGCGGTGAATGTATACGCCCCAGTCGAGCTTCCGCCGATGTTACCGATGTCGAAGACGGCGGTCGCGAGTCCTGAAGCGTCCACAGTGACCGACGTAATGTGCACCGAGATGTCAGCCGGAGTGCGCGGCATAGGTGTTGGGTTCGGTGTTGGGGTCGGAGTAGGCGTCGGAGTGGGCGTAGGCGTTGGGGTACTCGGCGTCGTTGGGGTGGTGGTCCCTGTGCGAGGATCGACGATGATGGTGGCAGAGCCTTGTGCTTGCTTGGTGCTCGTTGAACTCGGCATGAATATCACCGAGACGGGGATACTCGTCGAGGTCGTTCCGATAAGGATACTCTGGAGCTTCAGCGCATTGCTTCCCGAAGAGACAGTCGAAGCTGCGCCGCATGGTAGTGCCGCCATTACACCATTCGGACCTTCTGCGAGTATGTGAATATTGCCTTTGCACTGGTACAAGAAGGCGTAGCTGCCTTTTTCGGTAGTCGAGTAGTTCCAGCTTACGGTGAACATATCACCCGAGATGACACGCGCAGGTGCTGTAACCTTGATCGTAGTTGAAGGCGTGGTGTTGAAAAGGGAAGAAAGCCATGGACTTCCGAGGTTTGCGATGTGGAAAAGGCCCCAGAGAATAATGACGATAAGAATGATGAACCCGACGATCGCCAGAATGTTGGAAAGCATGCTGGTTTTCGGCTCGCGAGGCACTGGAGGAGGCACCGGGCGATTGATAGTCTGTACGGTCTCGGTCGTTTTGACTGTTTGTATCTCGTCGGACATGGGCGCTATATTACTACATGCAGAAGCGCTCTGTCAAGGGCTTCGCGGAGCCGGATTTTCGGGCGGAAATTGAATCACCAGTCAAAAGAGACGCCATGTGTCCGTAGCAAAAACGTGAGATACCAGGAAGAAAAGTTGCAGATGAGCGAAAGGAGAAACGATACCTTCCAGCTCGTCTTGAGTACCATGCGGTAAAACAGTGCTTCGATAAAGAAGACAAACGTTTCGCTCACCATGAGCGATGTGTTGTATGGCCATTTGGTTATGCGGGGGAAAATGAACATGACGTACGGATTGGTAGCATACGTCGCAAACATTCCTGCGAAAAGCAAACGCAAGGAGGAAATCTCTTTGTCTTTAAACACGTATCGCACCAGGAAAAAGAGGATCGTCGTCTCAACGAGTACTGAGAAGCTTGCGATTGATATGAATTTATGGACGTAGGCAATGGATGGCACCGGCTATTCATAGCTGTTTAGGCTGGTATGTCAACTGGCGGCCAAAACGCGGTTCATTGACCCTACAGGCGAAGGATTGTACAGTCGCCGCGAGGAAGTGGGTCGAGAGCTCTACCCACTTGCCCTCATCAACGCATGCAGAGCATGCAGAGAAGGAGTGAAATGAAGGTTCTTTCTATCGTTGCCGTTGTAGCCGCGCTCGCGGCTTTGGCGGTGACACCGGCGCAAGCCCAAAATTCCACATGGGCCGCAGTCGCAATCAGCACGAGTCCGCTCAAGGACGCGTTCGGCTTCCAGTACCTGAAGACTTCACAGGCTGGTGCCGAGAATGACGCGATTCGGTTCTGTGAGGAACGATTCGCGAAATACAGAATCCGCGGAGCGACCTGCGCGGTGAAGTCCACGACCGACTGGGTCATCGGCGTCTACTGCCTCAACGGCGGCAAGGTCGGCGTCGGTATCGGAGTCGGAGCGACTCCAGTGGAAGCCGCAAACGAAGCGCTGAAGGAGGCAGGTGCCTTCCAAGCGCGTCGCTGCGTATTCCAGGCCATGCGTCACGGCACCAATGCCAAGGCCACGATCGAGGGCCGTGAGTGGACCGCGACCGTCTCGTGCGGCGCCGGCACGTTTACGTTCAAGGTGAACGGTGCCGTTGCGGCGCTGAACCGCGCCCTTCGTTCCTGTGAGAACACCAATGTCTCGGCCTGCAACGTGACGGCCTTCACCGGCAGCTGACGCAGCCCGCGAACGTCTGGCCAGCGTTTGCCCTTACCCGGCGGTCGCGCATGCGAGCATGCGCGACCGACCGGCCTTTTTTCAATTCACACCATGAACGATCAATTAAAAACTCAACTACCCAAATCCGTCGTCGGCTGGTTCGACGCTTTTTTTGGGCTTGGAATAATTCTCACCCTTTTCTTTACACTGCGCGTTGTCGCCATGAGCGACCACGTGTTTTCCATACTACTGGTTGCAGGTCTCGCACTCGTGATTGGCGCGATCGAAATAGCGCGCGCTCCGTGGCGAGGGCTTCCACCATCGCAGGCATCTAGTAATGTGATCCTCAGCCGCGCTGCGTTCAAGCTCTTGGGCTTCATCGTGACGCTCGCTGTCATCGGATTTCTCTACTGGCTCTTTCCCGAATACCACCGCACGTACTACCGCTCATTCTTCGAGTCCGTGGGGATCGTCCTACCATGGTTTATTCTGCTCGCCATCCCGTATTTCGTGTATGTCGAGTGGCGGCTTCCGAAAGAAGAGGGCGGTATGTGGAACACAGCGCTCTTCGCAACGGCGCGCTGGAGTGAGGTCGATTGGTCATGCCTCCGGCAGCACGCACTGGGATGGCTCGTGAAAGCATTCTTCTTGCCGATCATGTTTGGCGATATCGTGAATAATATCGGCGCACTGCGCGTGGCCAATTGGGACCTCGCCTCACTTGATTTCGTACCGGTCTTCACGCTTCTTTTTGATTCACTCATCCTGCTCGAACTCGTGTTCGTCTCCGCAGGGTATGTGTTTACCTGCAGGCTTTTTGATTCGCATATCCGCAGGGTAGAGGACACCCTTTTCGGCTGGACGGTCGCGCTTATATCCTACACGCCGTTTCTCGGACTCTTTTATGTCCGATACTTTAATTACAGTGCCGACAACATTGACTGGTTGGTGTGGCTCGGCGCAAATCCCAAGCTGGTCGTCGCATGGGGCTCAGCGATCCTTGTGTTACTTTTTCTCCACCTGTGGAGTGACGCGTGTTTCGGCCTTCGCTTCTCCAACCTTACAAATCGCGGGATCATTACCAACGGGCCGTTCCGTTTTTGTAAACACCCGGCATATCTGATCAAGAATCTCCGCTGGTGGCTCGTTTCGGTCCCGTTCATTGCACTCGATCCGGTTGAGGGCTTACGGCTATCGCTACTACTTGTGTGTGTGAATATGTTGTACACCGTGCGCGGGTATACGGAGGAGAAACTTCTCTCACGCGACCCCACGTACGTTGCGTATGCGAAGTGGATGGAAGATCACAGCCTTCTGCGGTTTTTGAAGCGGATCCCTATCTTTTCGTATGAGTGGCGACTTGCGCGGTGGCAGCGAATGTGGCCCGATGTATACCCCGGCGTATAAAATGGCTGGTTTCCTATGTACAGCAGGGTTGATTTCATCTTCATTGACTATTCAGGTCACAAGCGCTAGCGTTGCGGCAAGAGATTCGGGAAACGTCTCTTAGAACAGTTTTCGAAGATTTTACCATTGACGTTCTAATTGATTAATTCCCGCTATGAATACAGTGCAAATGGCGTTCAGAAAATACTGGGCGATTTTCTTTTTTATAGGTGTTGTTGCATCCGTAATCGCATTTCTTGAAATAGCACCATTGACGGTATCGTCGACTTCTCACAGTGTTTTGGGAACCCATGTCTTATATGCCGATGGTGACGGAGGAGGCGATGGTGGTGGCGATGGCGGTGGAGATGGTGGCGGAGATGGTGGCGGAGATGGCGGTGGAGATGGAGGAGGTGATGGCGGTGGAGATGGTGGCGGAGATGGCGGAGGCGACGGAGGCGGTGATGGCGGAGGCGACGGAGGCGGTGACGGAGGAGGCGATGGTGGTGGTGATGGCGGAGGTTGTGTCAGAAACTGCATCCCTGTGACGCCCCCTGGCTGCATCATTATCATCAAAGAAACGTTCGATGCGCAAGGCAATCCTATTACACCAGTCGCGCAGTTTACGTTTCGGCTCGACAATTCGCGCACTGCCCAAAACGACGCTTCGGGGAGAGTGACATTCACGAATGTGTCTGCGGGCTTCCATTCGGTCTCGGAGATCGTGCCGTCTGGCTGGACTCTTTTCTCGGTCACCCCACAAAACGGCTCCGTGTTTGTGAGCTCTGGGGTGAATTGCGCAACGGTAGTCTTCAAAAACAGGCAAACTGTCCCACCACAGAGCTGCATCACGGTGATCAAAGAAACCTACGATACACAGGGCAATCCTATTACACCGGTCGCGCAATTTACGTTCAGTCTCGACGGGGTTCGCACGATACAAAACGACGGCTCAGGTCGCGCAACGTTCAACAACGTGTTGCCCGGCAGCCATCAAATTACAGAGCAGGTCCCCCTTGGCTGGACGCTTTTTTCGGTGACGCCAACAAACGGGATCGTCCAGGTTACTTCTGGCACCAATTGTGCGGCGGTTATTTTCAAGAACAGGCAAACGATCCCGCAATGTCCACCCGGCCAGGTCGGCACGTACCCAAATTGTCACGAGCAGCAATGTCCACCCGGTCAGATCGGTACCTATCCCAATTGCAGCATTCCACAGTGCCCACCGGGACAGACGGGAGTCTATCCCAACTGTATTCCCAACCAGTGTCCTCCGGGCCAGATCGGGACCTACCCCAATTGCAGCATTCCACAGTGCCCACCTGGCCAAACGGGGACGTATCCGTACTGCATCCCAAATCAGTGTCCGAGCGGCTACACGGGTACCTATCCAAATTGTTACCCGCCGCAGTGCCCTTCAGGCTACATAGGCACGTATCCAAGTTGTTACCCACCTCAACAAAATCTATACTGCACGCTCACCGCAAGCATCACCTCGATATACAATGGCCAGGCAGTCTATCTCTCCTGGACTTCGACGGGCGCTACCTCGGCATCCCTCGATTCCGTGGGCCAAGTCGGCGTATTCGGCTCGTACACGATCTACCCGCAACACTCACGCGTATACACGCTCACCGTATACGATTCACAGGGTCGCTCCAACAATTGCCAGGTCTCGATCTCGGTGAACCCGGCGTACATCCCGCCTCCTCCGTACTTCCCGCCACCGCCACAATATATTCCACCACCACCTCAGTACATCCCGCCTCCGCAATATATCCCGCCGCCTACTTCCCAGATCTCTCTAGTACAGATCCCATACACCGGGTTCGACTTCGGACCGGTAGGGAATGCGATCTACTGGCTCGCCATGCTCCTCTTCGCCTTTGCGCTGACCTACCTACTCCTGTACTACCAAGGTGGGTTCTGGGTTCTTATGGTCGTCGCGATCCGATACCAGGCGCAACTGTGGGAGTTGGGACTGCAAAGAATAGGCCTCTCCTCAAGGACGCAATAGGGTAAAGCAGGGGGGTTGACATTGGGCCATTTATGGTGTATTATCTCGCCCTCTATGAGTTTTGACCATACGTCTCCGCAGACTCCTCCAAAAGGGGTGTACTTGGCGAGTGTCATCGTCGTCTTTTTCTGTACGCTCAGCGTCGCCGACTCTGTGGGCTTCGTGCCGTACTACATTGATGGCACACTCCCGACCGCTTCTGCCGATCCTGTGACCGTTGATTCAGTGATGCTTTCAAATTTGCCGCAGCTTGGCGAAGACTCTACCGGAACGGTTGAAATTCCTACAGGAGAAGTGGTGCTCCCCGAGCGGCTCAAGATCCCAGCGATCTCGCTCGATCTTCCCGTACAAAATCCCAACACCCGCGACACCAAGGCGCTCGACCTCATCATCCAAAAAGGCCCCGCGCGCTACGTGGACTCAGCAAAGCTCGGGGAGAAGGGCAACATGATCATCTACGCACACTCTTCCGTGTACCCAGTATTGCGCAACCAAATGTGGAAGGCGTTCAATCGCATTCACGAGCTCCAGGTCGGCGATCCGATCACGCTCGAGGCAGGAGGCAAGCAGTATGTCTACACCGTGAGCGCCGTGCGACAAGTGGATACTGCCGACACGATCATTGACCTCTCGCCCACGCAAGGCACGAAGCTCACGCTCGTTACCTGCGACATCGCGACCGGCAAAACTGCCCGCTTCATCGTCGAGGCAGACTTCGTCGGCATTGTCGGTCAATAAGAAAATATGTCACGCGCTAAAACACTTATCTCAATCCTTATCGTTATGGGAATCGCCTCGGCTCCCGTTGTCGAAGCGGCGACCTATTATGAGATCGGCACACCTGTCTCGATCGGACAACCTGCCTCGTATGCGTATCCCTTTTCGTACGGCATGCCCGCAACGGCAGGGTATGCCACACCGGCTGGATACAGTCAGACAGTGGGTTTCCCCGCATCGGCAGGATATCCAGCGGCAGTAGGCTATGGCGTCTCAGTTGGTTCTCCCGTGAGCGTCGGGCATCCAGTTTCTGTTGGCCGTCCCGTAAACGTCGGCTATCCAGTCAACGTGGGCTATCCCGTGAATGTCGGATACCCGGTCAATATCGGCTATCCGGTAAACGTCGGTCGCCCTGTAGATATAGGTCGGCCAGTTGACGTTGCTCATCCAGTGGACATTGGACGTGTCGTTGATATCGGTCATGTCGTTGAGATCGCGCACGCAGTAGATCTCTACGGCCCCGGGAAACTTTTCGCACTTGTAAGCATAGGGGAGGGGGTAGCTGTAGGTCGTGCTGTCGATATTGCGCACTCGGTCACGATCGCTCACGCCGTCACGATCGCCCGCCCGGTAGATATCGCCCACGCTGTCGAGGTAGGGTACGCTGTACCGGTCGGCCGCGGCTACACTTTAGCGAAATAAGCCCGTTTTTAAGGCTTTTCTAGCCCTTGACGAAAGGGCATATTTGATGTATTATCCTACTATGTCCGTTCAGGCTCTCGTCCCGAGAGTCTGCGGCAAGCGCTAGGGAGGTTCCAATGCGCTCGACTTTGTTTGCTGTTCTTCTCGCTTCTGCCTCGATCGCTCTCGCCCCGGCTCCTGCATCCGCTCAGCCTTCAGGTTGCGGCGGCTACTACGGAGAAGGGTGCTGGACTCCTCAGCAGCGAGATCAACTGGCTCGTCGGCTGGGATTGCCTCAGTGGCGAGGCGGCCAGCAGCGTCATCACCGCGGTCAGCGCGGGCATGGCCACTCCTACGGCCATAGCAGCCGCGGGGCCGTGCTCGAGGTCTACACGTGGACCCGGCGCACCTGCCGCGACTGGGTGATGCAGGGTGGCGTGAAGATCTACATCGGTCCGCCGCGTTCCTGCTGATCTCATATCAGCAGCGGCCCAGCTTGAACGGCGCGCAGACAATCCTTCGGGACCTGCGCGCCGTTTTCTTTTGTCTATGGAAAGAGTGAAGCAATAAGCCAATATTTGACATTTGCAGATAAAATGATATAATCCCCGCTCGCTCGCCGGCATCCCGCCGGCAGCTTGATCGTTCACTCAAAACAAGGAAGGAGGCCCTAATGGGGTTCTTCACACGCCTAATTGGGAGGGGCCTCTTCAAAGCGACGGCTCTTCTTATCGGCTTTGCGGGTGCTGCTGGTCTGTTTGTCGTCGATCCAAAAAAATATGCGGTCGCAGTCAAACTGAATCAGGAATACATTGGCACGTGGATTGCTTGGCTTCTAGGTAAGCTACCGCACGTCGGTGCTCACCTGGAGGCTTTTCTCGCAACCCACAGCCCTGGATTCACCCTACTAGTCGTGGAGGTAGCGGTACTCGCCAAGCTGATTATGCTTGGCTCCCGCTTGTGCTTTCGTCTCACTCCTCCGCGGCGCGACTGAACCCGAAACTGAACCACATGGAGTCAACATGCAGCTCATCCTCACCCTTCTGGCGTTCGTGGCTGGCATAGCCACCGCGATCGCCATGCCCGCTACGTTCATTGCGATCCCGTACCTGAGCCAGGAAATGAGCCAGTACGTCACAATCCTCGTGGCGAATGGCGTTTTCGTGGGCGTCGCGTACGCGGTTCTCAATGCACTGGATGCGACCCCACCCCAGACGAGCAAGTTCCTCTACTGGCTGAGTGCGGTCGGCTCGTTCATCCCGTGGCTCTCGCTCACGGGCACAACGATCTTCGTCACACTCAACAGGTGGTCCGGCGGGCAACTGAACTCCCTGTCGGACATCAACGGTGCGATGGCACTGCTCTATGCGTTGACTGCCTTCGCCCAGCTCGACTTCTTCTACCTGCAGCGCCAGAAATGGCGGGCGCTGCGCAGGGGCGAGCATCGGGCACCAGACGCGCCCGCGCATGTCCCGGTCATCCCTCCCGCAACAACGGACAACTGGGGCGGGGCGGTCGCGGCAATTGCCATGGTGCTGCTGATCGGCCTGGGTGTGTTGATCTACCAGCTGTACGGCTCCGGCGACTCATCCCAACAAAGCGCCGCAGGTCCGACGGTGACGTTGCCACCCATCGACAACACGCAGGCAAGTGTCCCGAGAGACAAGGGGCACAACGACAACCGTGGCGTCTGCGAGGTGTTTCCGGACGGAAGCCGCTTGTGCTGACTTCGGCTTCGGCCTACCTTGTTACCCTGCAGCGCGCCCCTTCTTGGCGCGCTGCAGGACCCATCTTTTTAGCCATCCTACCAGCTCTTGACATTTGGATAATAAGTGCTACAATTGCACACTAACGATTGCTTCGTTGGAATTCTCGAGACCCATCTTAGGCTGGTGCTCGAGAGTCCCTGTGAAGGGATATGATCTTTGTCAGAGTAGAGATATCGATGTAACGCGGAGGTTGTTATGCGCACGAACTAATTTCGTGCTCAGAAAGCCCTCGCGTTCTGCAGAAACCCTGCGAGGCCAACTCCGGAGAACTGTCATGACGAAGTTCCTCACTGCCACCACCGCAATCATCCTCGTCGCCACCGCGGCCGCGTTCGCCCAGACCACGCCTGCTCCGGCACCCGCGGCCACTCCGGCAGCGACGGCGGCGCCCCGCGTCCTCACGGTCGACCGCAAGCAGGTCAAGGTGTGGGGCGTGCCGAAGAACCAGCACTTCACTGCCAACAGGTTGTTCCCCAACTTCTGGCAGCGGTGCCCGACTGGCCTGGTGCGTGCTGACATCGTGACGGATCCGGCACTCATCAAGAAGTACAAGGCGCCGAACGTCGACTATCTCTACCACTTCGTCTGCCTGGAGGAGGAGCCCACGTCACCCGCGACGTGACGCCCGAATCCGCGCGGACCTTGGGAGCAGGCAAAAGGACTCAACATCCTAATGCCTGCTCCCGAGATCTATCTTTCGTTTGCAATTTCTCGATACGAGCCAATTCCTTGGATCGCGCCGAGCTCTCGCAAGAGAGCTATGTAAAAATCGTGAAGTACTTGACAGGCGAGAAATATCAAGTATAATCGCGCCGTTCAGCTAATTAACAATATTATTAGTTTTTGAGACATTAATTAATACACGATTATGACAAATGCATCGATAAAGAATACGTTTGCAACTCTCGCTGTTGTCGCGCTTGCGATGGCGGTTTCTTTCGGCACATTTGCCACAATCGTGCGTGCGGACGATGATCTTGGCTACTATGGCACGTCTGAAAACTACTATGGCACGGACTCCAGTGACCTCGGCTACTACGGTACGTCCGATAACCTTGGGTATTGGGGAACCGACTCAGGTGATCTCGGTTACTACGGCACGTCCGACAACCTCGGCTATTTTGGCACTGATTCTGGTGATCTTGGTTACTACGGCACCTCGGATAATCTCGGGTACTACGGTACTTCCGATAACGATCTCGGCTACTACGGCACGTCCGACAACCTCGGCTACTACGGAACTCAAGAAGAGGTTTTCGGCACGGATGTCTACGGTACTGATGTCATCGAAGAGCACGGCGTCGGATACTCGTATCACGAATATGAGAACGATTTCTCGCAGAGCTACTCTTCGCCTTCCTGTTACTCTTGTTCCTCTTCTTCAAAGCCATTCAGCTTCTCGGCTCCTTCTACCTACTACCCGCCGAGCCGTCCTCAGAGCTATCCGGCTCCGCAGCCTCAGTCACAACCTCGTCCGCAGCAATTCCCGGTCTTCTATCCGCAGCAACAGCAGCAGCAACAGCAGCAACAGCAACAGGGAAGCGCGCAGCCGATCAACATCAACAACGTCAACAACAATAACAACGTCAACCAGAACACCAACACGAATCCGGTGACCGTGACGACGGTTATACCTGTGACGCAGGCACCGATTACGTATCCGGTACAGTACGTCTACCCGCAACAGCCTGTCTATCCGACTCCTCCTGCCCCGAACCTCTACTGTGTCATCTCTGTCTCGCCAAGCACGATCTCGAATGGTCAGGCAGCGTACCTCACGTGGAGCTCGACAGGTGCTACGAGCGCATGGCTCTCTGACGGAATCGGCAATGTCTCGATCAACGGCTCACTCGCAGTTCGCCCGAACAACTCGAAGACCTATACACTTACGGTCTCTGGCTACGGCGGTACTCGTACCTGCAACGTCTACGTCAGCGTCAACAATGCGTATCCGTACGTCTCACTCTCGCAGATCCCATACACAGGCTTTACCCTGGGGCCGCTCGGCAACGCGCTCTACTGGCTCTCGATGCTCAGCTTCGCAGCCGCTGGTGCCTACCTCTTGGTTTACTACAAAGGCGGTGCATTCACGCTCGCCTCTGCAATGATCGGCCAGCGCTCGGTCAATCGCTCTGAAATAGAAGTGCCTGCAGGAGACGTAGAACCTATCGAAACTCCCGTAGAACCTACTCCGAGCCCGGTCCAGATGGAAATGCTTGAGAATCTCCCAATCGCACCGGCCAGCTTCCGCTCCATCGACAGCATGAAGCTCATGCACGGTACCGAGGGCAGCGCTCCGCGCATCGTGATCACTCGCAACTAATTTCGCCGCCGCCTCAAGCGCTCCAAGGTGAAAACAAAAACTCTCCTGAAAAGGAGAGTTTTTGTTTAAGCGGCCCGAGTTTGTATCTCTTCTTTCAACCTCGCAATGATTTCGGCAATAGGGAAGGCGCCGATCTTTCCTGCGCGGCCTTCGAGCGTTGCGGTCTTCGCCCTCATTTCCTCGTCGCCAACGACGAGCACATACGGGATCTTTTCCACCTTGCTGCTGCGGATACGCTTGCCGAGGGAGTCCGAGTCGTGCAGATCTGCGCGAATACCAGTGGCGAGAAGTTGGTCCTGAAGCTCTTTCGCGTATTCTGAGAATTTGTCGGAGACTGGAAGCACGCGCGCTTGTACCGGCGCCATCCATAGTGGGAATGCTCCAGCATAGTGTTCGATGAGGATCCCGAGAAATCGGTCAGGCGAGCCGATCAACGCGCGGTGGATCATGACCGGGGTTTTGGCCCTCCCATCCTCTCCTGTGTATTCAAGTTTAAATCGGGAAGGCTGAACGAAATCGAGCTGGATCGTCGAGATCTGCCACTGCCTCCCGATCGCATCGACCGCCATAATGTCTATCTTGGGCCCATAGAAAGCTGCCTCACCCACTGCCTCTTTGAACTCAACTCCTTTCTTCTGCAGCAGTTCTCGCATAATCGTTTGCGCGTGTTCCCACACTGCGGGATCACCAAGGTATTTTTCACCGTTCTCTGGGTCTCGGAGCGAGAAGCGCATCCAATAATCGATCCTGTACGTTGCGAGCGCTTCTTGGATGGCGCTCAAAACAGCGGACACTTCAGATTCGATCTGGTCCTCGCGACAGAAGATGTGACCGTCATCTTGTGCGAATGCCCGCAATCGAGTAAGGCCCGAAAGTTCGCCCGGCCGCTCATCGCGATACAGATTTGCAAAATCCGCATAACGAATGGGGAGGTCGCGATAGCTGCGCATCTGCGAGGCATAGATCTGCGTGTGTTGGGGACAGTTCATCGGCTTCATGTACATCTCGTCAGCGACATACTGCGAAGAGACCTTGAGCATGTCGTCTTTGAACGCATCGTAGTGACCAGAGATCTTGAAGAGTTCAGCCTTGTTGATGTTGGGAGTATGCACCTCACCGAACCCAAGTTTGTCGTTGAGTTCCCGGGAGTAATTGACGATGGCATTGCGGACAATGTTGCCTTTTGGGGTGTAGAGCGGCATGCCGGAGCCGACCAAGTCGGAAAATACCAGTAGCCCTTGCTCTCGAGCGATCTTCCGGTGATCCCGCTTTTTCGCTTCCTCGCGCTGCTTCAGATACGCGTCGAGTTCCTGCTTGGAAGGGAAGGCGAGACCGTAGATGCGCGTGAGCATTTTGTTCTTTTCGTCTCCGCGCCAGTAGGCCCCAGCGATGCGATCCAACTTGAAAGAATCCGGAGCGATTTCTTTAGCCGGGTTTTCCACGTGGCCGCCGCGGCAGAGGTCCACTAGTCCTGGCGCATTGTGAAAAGTAATCTTTTTACCCTGGCCTGCGAACTCTTCGATAAGTTCGCTTTTGTATGTGTTCCACGCGAATTCTTTCAGAGCTTCTTCCTTGCTCACTTCTTTCTTCTCGAAACCAGTCCATTTTGGCAAGAGTTCCCGCATTTTCGCTTCTATCTTTGGCAGATCGGCATCGCTTATTGTTCCCGCAATTTCAAAATCTTGATAAAAGCCGTTGTCGATCGAGGGGCCGATCGCATTTTGGGATCCAGGCCATAACTCGCGCACCGCGGCTACGGTGAGGTGTGCGAGGGTGTGCCCAATTTGTTCAATTTCGGCCATGAAGCTGCATCATAGCAATAATCGCCAAACGCGCAAAAAACAGCGACCCCGAAGGGCCACTGATAGGCGAGCAATCTTAGTTCAGTTTATCCTTATCAATCTCGCTCTGATGCTGGTCGGGGAAGGTCTCTTTGAGCTGACTCGTGTAGTCATCTTCTTTTACCTCGTTACCATCCCAGACTAGCTTTCCTCGTTCTTGACCGGCTTGTTGTTGCGCCGACTCTTTTTCTTGTTTCTTCTTCTCGGCATCCTTTTTCGCTCTCATGATTGCCTCACGCGGTTTAGAATTCTCCATAGTCAGGCTTCAGTATATCATGTCGCAGTTTTAAAGCGCTTTGGCCCGCTCTACCACGAAGCTCGACTCGCCGTTGCGCTCCGAAATTTTTCCCTTGACGGCAACGCACGCGCCGAGCGAAAGGAGTGATTCGAGCTCCTTCAAGACGCGCGGGAAGACTACCATTTCTATCGCATCCGAATAATCTGCGATCTTCATGAATCCCATGCGCTCGCCGGCTTTCGTCATATTGATGCGCGTTTCTTCGATGTGGCCCGCGATCACCGTCTCTACGCCGCGCAAGTGTTCCTTGGCATGTTTGATGGTCTTCTTGGGGTCACCAAATTTACGCTTGTGCTTGTCGAGCGGGTGGCCGGAGACGTAGAGGCCAAGCAGCTCCTTTTCCCACCCAAGGCGCTCTTCCATAGTTGCGGGCGCAGAGGTGGGAAGTTTCAAAGGCGCGGGCTTGGAATTACCGGCGCCGAAGAGCGAGCCTTGGTCGGTCGGCGCTTTCATGTGTTCTCTCTGGTAGCTAAGCAGTGCATCAATGTTGGTAAGCAGCTGCCCGCGTTCTCCTAGGTCGTCGAGCGCACCACTTTGGATGAGCGCTTCGAGCGATTTTTTGTTGAGATTCCTGTCCGCGATCCTGGATAGAAAATTGCCGATGTCGGCAAAGGGTCCTCCTGACTCGCCTGCCTGCGCAGGCAGGCGTGCGGTAATAATTGAATCAGCAACTCCGGTGCCGAAGTTTTTTATGGAATACAAACCAAAGCGGATGTTTGTATCGTCTATCACGGTAAAGTTGCCTTTGCTCTCTTGCACCGAAGGGGGCCAGACTTTGATGCCCATGCGCTTACACTCCGCCACGACCTCGGCGATCTTCTCTACATCGCCCGCATCGGCGGTAAGGAGAGCCGCCATGTAATCGACGGGGAAGTTGGCTTTCATGTAGGCTGTTTTGTAGGCGAGATTGCCGTAGCTTGCGGCGTGTGCTTTGTTGAATCCGTATGCCGCGAACGTCTCGATCTGCTCCCACAATTTCTGCACAGCCTCTTTCTTCATGCCCCCCGCACCACAGCCTGCGATGAATTTTTCTTTTTGAGCGGCCATTTCTTTCGGTATCTTCTTCCCCATCGCTTTGCGGAACTTGTCGGCCTCACCCCATGAGTAGCCAGCCAGTTGTACCGCGATCATCATGACGTCGTCTTGATAGATGAGGACGCCATAGGTTGGCTTCAATATCTCTTCCATGCGCGGATCGAGATACTTCACACGCGCAGGATCTTTTTTGCGCTCAATATACTCGGGAATAAACGCCATAGGACCGGGGCGGTACAGCGCGACCATCGCATTAATGTCATGGATGACAGTGGGCTTGAGGTCTTTGAGATACGAGGTCATTCCGCCGCCCGCCATCTGGAAGACACCGAGTGTCTCGCCGCGCGTGAGAAGCTCGTACACTTTCGTGTCGTCGAGCGGGATCTTATCGAGGTCTATATCAACGCCGAGCCGCACGCTCACTCTTGCCACAGAATCTGCCAAGACCGACAGGTTGGTAAGCCCGAGAATATCGAACTTGAGAAGGCCGATGCCGCCGTACTCATCGGCGATCGAGTACATATCGTATTGTGTGATGATGTGGTTTCCCTTGGGATCGATCTGGATGGGGGAATAATCTACGATCGGAGTGGGTGCGATAACCACTCCCGCGGCATGCACGCCGACGTGCCGTGCATTGCCTTCGATCTTTCGCGCGAGATCCAAGATCTCGCGCGAGTCGCCGTCTGTTTTGTACACTTGCGCAAGCTCCGGCACGTCTTCGAGCGATCTCTGGATGGTGACGGGGAAGCCTTGTTTCCCGAAGGGGATAAGCTTCGCAAGCCGATCGCCGATCGCGTACGGATGTCCCATGGCGCGCGCGACATCGCGCACCGCAGCGCGAGCCATCATCGTGCCGAACGTGCCGACTTGTGCCACTTTATCCTCTCCGTATTTGCGCCGTACGTATTCGATGAGCTCGTCGCGGCGGTTGTCGGCGATATCCATGTCGATATCCGGCGCGGAAGGCCGTTCAGGGTTGAGAAAACGCTCGAACGGCATGTTGAATTCGATAGGATCAACCGTCGTGATACCGCAGAGGTATGAGACAAGGGAGCCGGCAGCGGAGCCGCGCGTGTTGGTGAAGATGCCACTGTCCCTAGCGTGGCGCAGAAGATCGGCGACAATAAGGAAATACGAAGCGTAGCCCTTGTCGGCAATTATCTTGAGTTCATAGTTGATGCGCGTATGTAGCTCCGGCGTATCGCCCATTTGGCGCTCACCGATCCCATGCTCGGCAAGCACTCGCAGCTCCCTGTCATCGCTCGAACTTTTGGGAATGGGAAATGTGGGAAATATGGCTTTGCCGAGTTTCAGCTCGAGTTCACACAGCTCGGCAATACGTACGGTATTCTCTACCGCTTCCGGCAGGTCGGCGAAGAGCTCGAGCGCGCGAGCGCGCGAGGCGAATGAGTAATCATGCGCAGCTTGTTCGAAATCTCTGTTAAAAACGCCCGCTGTGCGAATTTTGTTGACGAGCTCGCGCGCGAGCGCATCCTCTTGCTGCAGATAGTACGTCTCGCACGCAGCTACGGGTTCGATAAGTTCACCGCGAGCCAGCTCGAGTATTGCTTTCGTCTGTTCATCATGCCTGGCGATCTCCGGGTGGCGCGTGATCTCAGCGAAGCAATCATCCCCAAAGATTTTCTTGTACCACGCTAATATTTCCCGAGCGCGCTCTTTGTTTCCATTGCGAAGCGTCTGCGCATGCTCTCCGCCTGATGCCGGCAGTATTGCGATCAAGCCCTCGTGGTGTAATTCTATTAATTCACGGTCAATGCGCGGACGGTAGTAGAAGCCCTCGAGATGCGATTTGGAGACGAGCTGCAAAAGATTCTGATAGCCCGACATATTTTTGGCGAGCAACACAAGTCTGGAAGGGTGGTCGTCTACCCGGTGCTCCTTTTGCGCCCTCGCACGAGGCGCTACGAAAAAATCAACGCCGAGGATGGGCTTGATGCCATTTTCTTTGCACTCCTTGTAGAACTCTATGGCTCCGTACAGGTTGCCGTTGTCGGTCAGCGCGAGCGCTTGCTGCCCATCTACCTTTGCCGCTTCCACGAGGTCGGGGATTTTGGGTAGCGCTTCAAGCAATGAATAGTGCGAGTGTGTGTGAAGATGAACAAAATCCGCACGCAACATATTTTGAGTATACCACCGTGAGTTTTCCCCACTTCGCTTTGACTTCATTTGACTGGCACCGTAGAGTGGTGGCGGTTGAATAACAGTACAAGAGTGCGGCGGCAACGTTGGGTCCGGCATTCCCGACAAATTCACATGTAAGGAAGGCAAGCCATGGATCGAGATGATCCCCCAAAGCGTGTCTATGGGAGCCAGTATGATGGGCGACCTCGTCCAGCACACTCCAGCATTTCGAGGGAAAACCGGGGCCAGATTGGCGGACTTTCGTTCGGTCCGGCGGGGAAAACGCGAACCGGTTCCTCGACCGTCACGATTGAGAGTCGTCATGGTCTTGGACGATACAAAGGCGCCGGTTCGTGAACTGACGCCCTGAAATCCAGAGTAAGGCTGCTCCTCGCAGGAATACCTTGCGCGTTACGAACCGCCCTTCCACCGGCGGTTCGTTTGTTATTATGATGAATGCATGCGCTATCTCATCGGCATTGACGAAGCGGGGCGGGGGCCGTTGGCGGGGCCCGTGGCAGTGGGAGCGGTGATGGTGCCGCAGGATTTTAGTTTCAATATATTGACGGGGATACGTGATTCGAAGCAGCTGACGATGCTGCAGCGCGAGGAGTGGTACGAGCGCCTTCGCGCTCTGCGGCGCGAAGGCGCTCTGAATTTTGCGGTCGCTTTTTCTTCAGCCGCCACTATCGATCGGCATGGCATCGTGCCCTCTATATATAGAGCACTTTGTAGGGCATTAGAGAAACTCGAGGCAACAGATGTGTGCGAGATCCGCCTAGATGGAGGGCTGCGCGCACCGGGAAGGTTCAACTTGCAGAAAACAATTATCCGCGGAGATGAATCAGAGCCCGTCATTTCACTTGCATCTATCGCCGCGAAAGTGATGCGTGACCGATTGATGGTCCGCCTTGCCAGCAGGTTTCCAGCCTATGCGTTCGATTCGCATAAAGGGTACGGTACGACCCAACATCGCGAAACGATCGCCCAATTCGGCCTCTCGGAGGTCCACCGTGCGAGCTTTTGTTCTCGCATTCTCCTAGAACCTAGTCCCTAGCACCTAGAACCTTGTCAAACGCGTTGCAAAAAAGAAGTAGCATCAATCCTTGCCCAACACTCACAAATCACGTATAGTGTGCCGTCTATGGTAGTCCGAATGCGTCGAAATCACTCCCAAACCGCCAAGCGGCGCTCTCATCATGCGCTGATCGGCGCACAGCTTGCCACGTGTGAATGCGGCACGCTTCGCGTCTCGCACCGCGCATGCCCACAATGCGGTAAATACAACGGCAGGGTCGTGATAGACGTCGTCGCTCGCGCGAAGCGCGATCAACGCCGCACGCAGAGGAAGCAAAAAGAATTGCGCGCAAGCGGCCAGAGCACTGAGACAAAAGAAAAGGAGGAAGCGAAAGCGTAAGCATTCCACATTTCTGGCTATTTTTTCATTTGCTCTTTATGATTGCCGTGTATACTCAGGAAATGTTCATTGTGGTGAAGTTGTTCTTCTATGGCAAATAGGCACCTCGCACGATCAGTCGTATTACAAGTCCTTTTTGAGCGGGACTCTACGGAAGGGAAATTGAGCAACGAGCAGGCGTTCGGCCGCCTTGTCGATTACGGCAAGGAATTCGGCACGCGAGACAGTGACATGCCATTCATGAGGGAACTCCTCCAAACGGCGATCGCCAAGCAAAAAGAAATAGATGAAGTAATCGTGCGCGCAGCGCCCGAGTGGCCGATAGATCGTATTGCAGCGATCGACCGCAACATCCTGCGGCTCGGGCTCACAGAGCTCCTCTTTGCCGATCGCGCGCAGGTACCGGCAAAAGTCGCCATCAACGAAGCCATCGAGCTCGCAAAATCATTCGGAAGCGCCTCGTCGGGCAGGTTCGTGAACGGCGTCTTAGGCGCTGTCTATGTAGAGCTCGGCGAGCCGGGAAAGAATGAGGGTGGTGCGCGCAAGCAAGGAGGAGAGCGGCTAGCAAAAATGCCCACAGAACATCTGGCTGGCGCCGTCGTGTATGCGCGCTCGGAAGGCGAGACGTATCTCGCATTCGTCCACGATATTTTTGGGCACTGGACCATCTCGAAGGGCAAGATCGAAGAAGGGGAAGATGTCAAAGCGGGCGCAATACGGGAGATACAAGAAGAGATGGGGCTCGATATCAAGATCGTCCAAGAGCTCGGTGTCAACGAATACATCGCCAACGATTCCAAGGTGGAGGGTGGTAAGAAACGCAAGCGCGTGAGCTACTTCCTCGCCGAATCCCCTTTCACCGAGCTCAAACTCGGTTCATCGGGAGGCCTCGATGATGCGCAGTGGTTCCCGCTTTCGGCAGTAGGGGACCTCAATTTCTATGATGATACTCTGAAAATAATTGTGCCGGCGATCAATGCGCTCGCTCGCGGCGAAAAACGCTAGGAGGTATGCCCGGCAGGACAATTTCGAATCGCTTTTACTACGTCTATGTGCTGGAAAGTATGAAGGACGCCAAACAATACATCGGATTCACGACTGATCTGCGGAAGCGTATGGATCAACACCAGCAAGGCAAAAGTTTTGCCACAGCCCCGCGACGACCTTTCGTTTTAGCGTATTATGAAGCCTGTCGGTCCAAAATAGACGCTATGCGTCGAGAAGACTACCTGAAGCATTCAGAAGGTCGTCGCTTTCTTGTAAAACGATTGAAAGATTATTATGGAAAGTAATTATTCGAAATTGTACTAGCCGGGTATGGAATTCGGGACATTCGAGCAAAAGATCGGATACGATTTCAAAGATAAAGGTTTGCTTCAGCAAGCGTTTACGCATCGCTCGTATCTCAACGAAAATCGCACTTCAGGCGCGGAGCACAATGAACGCTTAGAATTCTTGGGAGACGCGGTCTTGGAGCTCGTCGTCACGGAATTCTTGTTTGCCAAGTACCCCGACAAACCCGAGGGCGATCTTACCGCCTATCGCGCAGCGCTCGTAAATACGCAGAGCATATCGGACGCTGCGACGAAGCTGGGGATGAACGAATACTTATTGCTCTCGCGCGGGGAAGCGCGCGATACCGGGCGCGCGCGGCAGATCATTTTGGCCAACGCATTCGAGGCCCTCATCGGCGCCATATACCTCGATTCAGGCTACGCGGCCTCAAAGGATTTTATAGGGGTACAGCTTTTTCATAAGACTGACGAGGTGGTCTCGAAGCGCCTGTGGCAGGACGCCAAGAGCCGTTTGCAAGAAATTGCGCAGGAGCAAAAGGGCATTACCCCTACCTATGAAATGGTGAGCCAGACTGGGCCTGACCACGACAAACTATTCGTCGTTGCGGCCCACATCGGGAGTGAGCGCATAGCGACAGGCGAAGGCCGCTCAAAACAAGAGGCAGAACAAGATGCTGCGCAGAAAGCGCTTGCAGCGAAGGGGTGGTGAGGGCGCTCGGCGGGGGATGCGTCCTCCGGGCACGCGATTTTCCTACTGAAAAATCGCTCGGGCTTCGCGCCGACGCGCTGCAGAGTCCCTCCGAACGCATCCCCCGCCTCGCTTGAAGTTGGAAAGAAAGTCAACACGTCGCAGCTGCGAAGGGCCTTCCTCAAGGCCCACCCCGTCCCTTGCTGAGAGTTGAAGAATGTGGAAAAAGACATATGTCCGTACTCACTTTGGTTTGGAAATTCACGTAATCTTTATCTACACCTTGCCCCTTGCGCCGGGCTGGCAATGGTGGCATTGTGATAGTAGGACTGATCGGTTCTGGTCGGTCCTAAAGGTCCGATAAGGACCTTTTGACTAGGGAGCAAAACAATGGCTCGGCATCACGACACCGACTACACTGGTGTACCGCAGTTCGCACGGAGCGGCGTTATGGACGGCATCTTCTGGGTGATGCTTGCCATCGCGCTGATCGGTCCTGCGGCTGCGGCTGCGTTCAGCTGATCGAGCGAATCATGATGCGGCGGCGGGCTCCCCCCGGGGGGCCCGCCGATCGATTTTATTTTGATACAATGAAGCCCAATGTTCCTCAGCCTGAAGTCCATCGAGCTCTCCGGTTTCAAGTCGTTCGGTAAGAAAACCGAGCTCGTCTTCACGTCGCCCATAGCCGCGATCGTTGGCCCCAACGGCTCAGGCAAATCCAATGTCGCGGAAGGATTCCGTTTCGTTCTGGGCGAGCAATCAATGAAGTCGCTGCGTAGTAAGCGCGGCGAAGACCTTATCTGGGGCGGCTCGCCTGCACTGCCGCGGATGAATCGCGCGGGAGTGAAAGTGGTTTTTGACAACAGTAAACGCCTTCTCGATCTCGATTTTAAAGAAGTTGTGGTGGAGCGTGTCGTGTATCGCGACGGGCAGAACGAGTACTTGTTGAACGGCACTGTCGTGCGGCTCAAGGATGTCATCCGCCTCCTCGCAGGAGCCAATATCGGCGGCTCGGGCTACCAGATCATCTCCCAAGGCGAGGCGGATAGGATATTGAATGCTCGCCCACGCGAGCGTCGAGAAATGGTAGAAGACGCGCTGGGACTCAAGCTCTATCAGCACAAAAAAGCCGAGAGCGAGCGCAAGCTAGAGGACGCTCGGAATAATATCGAGAAGACAAAATCGCTTCGCCGGGAGATCGCGCCACACCTCAATTTCTTGCGCACGCAGGTAGAAAGAATAGAGAAAGCGCGCGAGATGAAGGAGGAGCTCGCCGTGAAGCTCAACGAATACCTTGCGCGCGAACATGCGTGGATCACCCAAGAGGACGCCCGCCTTCGCCAGGAAGAACAGGTACAGGTAAATGAGTTGAAGGAACTGACCGAATCTGTTTCCCGCAGCCGTTCGACGACGGCTTCGGCAGGGCAAAGCACGTTGCGCGAGTTGCAAGGTACGTTGTCGGAGCGCGAAGGAAAACTCTCGGAAGCGCGGCGCGAAAGCGAGAAATTAGGTAGGGAACTGGGTCGCGCGGAAGGTGCCTTGGCAGCCAATACCGTGACGGTGGAGCAGATCGTGCCAGTGCCGCACGTGCGCCAATTCACGCGCGAGCTCTCGGAGGTGATCGGCGAAGCTGAGCGAGAGAGCGACGTACATACGATCAAGAGCAAGCTCGCTCACATCCGCGGGCGCATCAAGGCGTTCGTTGAGGGGCTTTCGGGCTTCGCGCCGGAGACCAACGAAGAAGTGCGCCAGCAAGTGGAGCGCCTGACAAAATCACTCGACCGTGTACAGGAGGAAGAAAAGGCGCTCGCAGGCGAGCTTGAAGCGCTTCGCAAAGAGATAGCAAAAACGCGCGAGGCCGGGTTTGCGGCCGAGCGCGATCTTCTGGCGCTCGAATCGCATGTGCGCGAAGCACAAGGCAAGCTCTCGTCGGTGCGGGCCGCACGGAGCGCCATCCAGAGTCTACGGCAGCGATTTGAAGAAGAGGTGCGCGAGGGCATCGCGCTCATTGGCGAGGCCGTCCACGGGTGGGAGAAGTCGCACGTGCCCGAAGGCGCGCTCCATGAAGATGATAGGACAAAGCAAGAGAAGCGGCGGCGCGAGATCGAGCGCTTGAAGATCAAGATAGAAGAGTCCGGTATCGGCGGGGGAGACGCGGTCATCAAAGAATTTAATCAGACGAAGGAGCGCGAGCAATTTCTTGGCAAAGAGCTTGCCGACCTTGAGAGTTCTGTCGAGAAGCTCGAGGACATAATCGCGGAGCTCGAGAAGACGATTGATGCGCGTTTTACTGAAGGGCTAAAACACATCAACGAAGCCCTTAGAAGTTTTTTCAGCAAACTTTTTGGGGGCGGTTATGTGAAGTTGGAGGTTGAACAGCCCAAACGAGCCGCGCGCTCAAAGATCGGAGAAGAGGATGAGGGGGATGAATGGGAAGAACGGGAGGAAGAGGATCTCTATGCCGGCCTTTCGATCGATGTCTCACTCCCCCGCAAGAAAATCCGCGGGCTCGATGTCCTCTCCGGTGGTGAGCGCGCGCTTACCTCCATCGCCCTCATCTTTTCTTTTGTTGCAGTGAATCCCCCACCGTTCCTTATTTTGGACGAGACAGATGCGGCGCTCGACGAGGCCAATTCAAAGCGCTATGCCGACATGATCAGGGAGCTCGGGGCAAAATCGCAGCTCATCGTCATCACACACAACCGCGCGACTATGAGTGCCGCTGGCGAGCTCTACGGCGTCACCATGGGGCAGGATGGAGTGTCGAAATTACTGTCAGTCAAATTAGAGGAGGCGGAGCAGGTTGCCAAGTGAAGAAGGCCAGTGGTTTCCGGAGAGGAAACGCGACGCTGGCCCTCCTTGGCAAGATTTCAGGCATGGTTTGCCCCCATGGTTACGGTGCGGACTTCTCGGATTGCCCTTAATGCAGTCTCAATCTCGACGGCATCATGCGCGGTCGTAACCGCAAATTTTGCCGCCGCACGCAAGTTGCCAGCCCTCGGGAACGACAATATTTGCTCGACGCTCCCAAACTTGCCGAGCGCATACCGTATTCTCCGAACGCCGTTCTTGTCAAAGTCGCCTGTGACCGTGACAAGCAATCTTGTACACTGGCTCGTGCTGTCCACTTTACTCACCTCCTTCACTACCCGCATTCAATCAAATATGCAGAAAAGGGCAAACGACATTCGCGGGGATGAGGCCGGCCCCGCCATGGCGGGGCCGGCATTGATTTTTGGGGCTTTTTCTAGTAGAGTCTCCGGACATATGTTGAAAATCAGAATGCAACGCACCGGGCGGATCAATACGCCTTCTTACCGCATTGTTGTCGTCGAGCATACCGCGAGCCCTACAGCAGGTAGGTTCGTCGATAAGGTCGGCACCTACGACCCGAAGAGCAAGGCGCGCAACCTCAATGTGGAGCGAATCAAGCACTGGATGTCGGTAGGCGCGAAGCCCTCGGCGACCGTCCACAATATGCTTGTTTCCCTCGGCGTCATTAACGCAAAGAAAATCAACGTCCTTCCCGCCTACAAGGCTCCCGCCGAAGCGGCTGCGGCAGAACAAGAAGCTGAGGCGGCAAAAGCTGCGGAACAAAAAGCAAAGGAGGAAGCTAAAGCTGCGCACGAGGCTTCGGTAGAAGCGGAGAAAGCACAAAAGGAAGCTGAAGCAGCAGCCCCCGCCCCAGCAGAGGAGGCACCGAAGGAGGAAACGAAGGCAGAGCCGGAAGCGGTCGCTGCGGAAGCAAAAGCGGAGTAGTGGTATACCCCATGAGATAGCAAAGCTTTATCTCACGGGGTATACTTTTGATGGTATTAGTTAACACATCACAGATATGGAACAAGATCAACAGTTTCTTGAATACGTAGTTAAAGCTTTGGCGGATCATCCCGGCGACGTCAAAATTGCGCGCACAGTGGATGAGATGGGCGTGCTACTCACGCTCTCGGTGCACAAAGACGACATGGGCAAAGTCATCGGCCGCTCGGGCCAGACTGCAAAAGCGATACGCACGGTACTGCGCGTAGTCGGCATGAAAAATGAGGCACGCGTAAATCTCAAGATCGAGGAGCCAGAGGGAAGCGAGCGCCTGTCCGGCCAGGGCGGGATGGGAGGCGGCGGAGCGAGCGAGCGACCTTCTGAGCCCTACCAACGCGACACAACCGTGGATGATGTCATCAAGGATCTGAAAGGGGAGTAGGGGCGCTCGGCGGGGGATGCTTTCTCCGGGCACGCGATTTTCCTGCTGAAAAATCGCTCGGGCTTCGCGCCGACGCGCTGCAGAGTCCCTCCGAAAGCATCCCCCGCCTCGCTGGAGAAGAAAAAGAAAAGATATGCTTCACTTTCATATCGTTACGTTGTTTCCTGAATCCATCGAGCCGTATCTCAAGAGCTCGATCATTGGCCGCGCGCTCGCGGCGAGGAAAATAAAGATTTCATATTACGACCCTAAGAAGTTCACTCGGGACAAATATGGTCGCGTGGATAGGCGGCCATATGGCGGCGGACCCGGCATGGTGCTCGAGCCGGATGGAATGTTGCGCGCGGCTGAAAAGGCGGTCGGAAAGAAAAGGGGAGCTGAAAAGATATTTTTTGCTACCGACGGGGTGCTGTTTGACGAAGCGATGGCGAGAAAGCTCTCGAAGAAGAAAGACATTCTATTGATCTGCGGACACTACGAAGGTGTGGATGCGCGTGTGCAGAAAATATTGAAAGCAAAGAAAGTCTCCGTCGGTCCGTACGTGCTGACCGGCGGCGAGCTTCCAGCAGCTACGGTGATTGATGCCGTTACCCGCTTCGTTCCGGGAGTTTTAGGCAAAGCCGAATCACTCGAAGCCTCACGCGTATCGAGCCCCGAAGTTTACACGCGTCCGGAGGCCCTCATTTGGAAGGGTAGGAAATACAAGGTCCCCAAAGTACTCCTCTCCGGCCACCATGCTGAAATCGAGAAGTGGAAAAAGTCCCGAATCTCCGGAGGTTAAACCTCCGGGGAATACTCTCGGTAGTAATCGCGAGCGTCTTGAAGCATCTGGGAAAGATCCGGGAGCGAATCGTAGTATTCTTCGATTACTGGTCCGGTGATCTTTCGGGCTAAAGGATCTCTGCTGAAGAATTCCCTCGCACTTGAATACGGATATTCGAGAATTTGTGTGCGCATCTTTTTGATGTCGCACTTTCCCTGTTTCCATTTTGGCTCAAACAACTCAGCGGGGTTCAAGATAACGTATGGTATTACTTGCTTCAGATACCGATCGTCGTCGATATGCTTTGCCTTATACGTACCTGCAAATAACGCTCCCGTCCGATCCCGTCGTGCATTGAAGTGCATTGTGTAGGCAGTAAATACTTTTTGCATGAACTTCGCTATCCCGCCGTCTTGAAGTTGTTGCAGCACAAAGTGCACGTGTGTCGGCATGAGCGAGAACGCCGCAATCTCGACAAGTGGTTTGCCTCGTTCTTGCGGATCACTCGCGAGGATCGATCGCAGATCCCTGCGGTATCGGTCGGAGATAGCCTCGGTGTTGTCTCCGTTTGAAACGTATAAAAGCGACATAAAACGCTCGTAGTCGGCTTTCGACTCGAAAACCCTACGCTTGTCGACCCCTCTGTTGTAGCAGTGGTACCACTCCTCCGTCACGCATGGTGCTCTCGTTGCCATGCAGTAAAGACTACCACGAATCTCCGGAGGTTTAACCTCCGGAGATTGTGCACAAGCTCCTTGTGGCGATTTTACGAGGACCGACGTACAATAGGTCTTGTAGCACTCTTTGTTGCTGCCGAGTTCTTACAATTGAAGAGCGAAAAGTAGCCTAAACCGCCGAGCAATCGGCGGCATGGCGAAAAGTCCAATGAAGCATGGAAAACCCATCATGGGATTGCTTCATTGGCCGTACGGGGAAACCCGTATGCTCGGCGCAAGCCGGGACCCGTGGTGGGCTTTGTGTTTTTGCTCGCCACGATAGTCAGTCAGGGAGCAGTTATGCAAAGACCAATACACTCACGACGCGCAAATCGCAAATCCCGAAAATGGCCGTCGGCAACTTTGGCGTTGGCAATTGTTCTTGTCGCGTTCGGGTCACTCGTACTTGGCTCGACGATTTTTGCCACTGCAAAAAATGCACAGCTTGCGGCGGCACTGCAGCCGTCTTCCTGCACAGGCGCGAAGAACGCAGGGTGTCCAAAGGAAGATGCAAAAAATACGTACAAGTGCCCGGTCTCGCAGGGGAAATCAAAAGATAAAGTGCCAAAAAACTGTGTCTTGAATAAAGTCTGTTCAGAGAAAGGAGGCGCGAGCGGGAAGACAATAATGGGTACCTGTGCGTGTCCGGAGATCTGTAAGGCCAATGCCGACGAAGCGACCGACAAGAATGATCCAGGAAAAGACAAAGGAAAAGGCGCAATGCCAACACTTCCGGGACAAGAAAGTGGCCAACCCCCGCAAATGCAGGGAATGCCAAAAGCAGAGCAAGTTGAACAGCTGCCACAGCAAACCCCAATCGCGCCAAACAGCGCTGCGACACCGCCACCAGCTGAGAATAAATCTTGGGCTGGCAATGCTTGGGACACCATTCAAAGATTCGCCGGTATTGAACCCGCGTCGGTTGATCCGCAAGCGGTGGAAAACATCGAACTCGGCAATGTGTCGGACGATCTAAACAGTCGCCCGCCGATTGCGGAGGGTCGCACATTTGATGCTGGCGAACAAGCAAATTATGACGATACGACGGGCATGTATCAGTCGTCTGAGCCTACGCCAAAGACTTCCGACAATATTCCCGACCCCCCTCCTGCATACGACAATTCTAATTCGACATTCGCTTCATCTGAACAGAGACCTTTCTATTTCGAGAATCTATCGCCTGACGCTAGGGAGATTCATGTTTATACAGACGCCGATGGAAAAATCCGCGACATCACTTGGAGCGATTTACCTGATGTCTTTCGAAGGAACATAGGATCTCTCTTATACAATCACCCCTTTACGCAAGGTGTCATTATTAGACCATGGTCATGGCTTACTAGTTTCTTCTAAATATATTCCTAGAAAAATATGAAAAATCTAAATCAATTTTCTCCGCCTCCGTACGCAAGATCTGGAGACGAGACTGAGAACCAAAAAACGCTCGACGCACGAGAAAGACTTGAGGCGGACATGCATGAGATGGGAGCAATGTACCAAGCGTATCTTGAAAATCCGGGAACATTTATCGAATCGTACAAACCGATTGGCGGTGAAATCGCAGAAATGTTTGCGGGATTTGCCGAAGACGGTATAACGCCAGAGATGATACTGGAAATAGCGAACGAGAGGGCTGCTGTGAAAGAAAGAATTGCCGTGTTTCAATCTACCCTTGCGGCAATGAGAGATGAGGAATTTGCCAAAATACAGAGTCTGCGACACGTGCCTCCGAGATCCGTGCAAATTGCAGACAAATATGGCCAGGCCAATAGAGATACAAAATTTGAAGGGGAGAAACCATATGAAGGTCAATCTCTGGATTTCTACAAACACGATACATGGCGCTTGGAGCAAGAGTTGCGGCAGAGAGCGGTAACTGCTGAATACGAAAAGAGGAGGAGGCGAGGCACTGAATCTCCGGAGGTTTAACCTCCCAAGTTGTTACGTTTGGAATCGCGCGACGGCACGTAATTTCATTATTGTCAAGGTTGACCATGCGGCATCCAGCATATATACTCCCGACACATTTGCTGTTAGCTGATTGAGTCACTGTTGCGCTTTTCAAGCAAAGGGGAGGAGGCGTCGAAAGATGCGTTTTCATAAGAAAATTTAATAACGGTTCTCACACCTAGGTGCCGCAGACACCTATGGATAGCTTGTTGTAAAATGGCAAAAACGAAGCACGTGCGACCGCAGAAATACTTCGGCAAGTTCCGGGAACCGCTCGTTAAGTTCCCCTCGCTCGTCGAGTCGCAAATTGCTTCCTTCCGTGATTTCGTGGAGGGTGGCGCCGAGCGCGTGTTCAAGGAATTCTCGCCCATCTCTGACCACTCAGGGAAGAAATTCGAGCTCAAGCTCGTGAAGTTCACCTTTGGAGAGCTTCGCTGGGACGAGCACTATGCAAAGCGCACGATGCGCACGTATGAGACGCCACTTTCGATGGTGGTACGCTTAAAGAATAAGACGACAAACGAGGAGAAAGAGCAGGAAATTTTCCTTGCCGATTTCCCGTGGATGACCGCACACGGCACCTTCATCATCAACGGTGTGGAGCGTATCGTCGTGCCGCAGCTTGCGCGCTCGTACGGCGTGTTTTTCGAATCGATCCCCTACAAAGGAAAAAATTATTTCGCGGCAAAGATCATTCCCGCGCGCGGCGTGTGGATCGAGATAGAGTCCGACGCTGATGGCGGCATCTACGTAAAGATCGATCGCAAGCGCAAGTTCCCCGTGACTTCGCTTTTGCGCGTCTTGGGGCTTACGACCGAGAAGGAGATCTTGGGCGCATTCTCCGCCAAAGGCGGATCCGCCTCCGGCGGAGAAAAATCTCCCCTCGCGCACGACGCAGTCGCGAAGACGCTTGAGCACGACCATGCGCACACACCTGAGGAGGCATTTGTCGAGATATACCGAAGGCTGCGCGACGGCGACATCGCGACCCCAGAGTCAGCTCGCGACCACGTAAACTCCATTCTTTCCGCTGAGCGCTACGACTTTTCGCGCGTCGGACGCTTCCACTTCAACCGCCGCTTCGGGCTCAGTATTGCCGAAAAAGACCTGGCCAATGCCACACTCACGCTCTCCGATGTCGTGCGCATCATTACCCACATTGCGGAGTTGAACGCCAATCCAGCGGCGCTTCCAGACGACATCGACCACCTCGGTTTTCGCCGCGTGCGCTTCGCGGGCGAGCTCCTTGAGAGCCGAATGCGCGTCGGGCTTTCACGCATGAAGCGCAACATCCAGGACCGTATGGCGATGGTGGACGCAGAAACCACTTCGCCGGTCACGTTTGTGAATCCCAGACCCTTCCAGGCAGCGATCCGAGAATTTTTCACTACGGATCAGCTCTCGCAGCTCATGCAGCAGTACAATACGCTCGACGAGATCGAGCACTTGCGCACGCTCTCGACTCTTGGCCGCGGCGGGCTCACAAGCGAGCGCGCAGGATTGGAAGTGCGTGATGTGCACTCTTCTCACTACGGCCGCGTATGCCCCATCCATACTCCTGAGGGCAAGAACATCGGGCTCGTGCTTCACATGTCGCTCTACGCGCGCCCCAATGAATTCGGCATCATCGAAACTCCGTATGCAAAAGTCGAGAAGGGCATCGTGACCAAAGAGATCAAGTATTTGAATGCCTTGGAGGAAGAACAGTATGCGATCGCGCACGCGGGGATCCCGCGCGACGCGAGCGGACACATTACGGTGAAGATGGTTGAGGTGCGCAAGGAGGGCAATCCCACGCTTGTGAAGCGCGAACAGGTAGATTTCATGGAAGTTGCGACCAACCAGCCGTTTTCTGTTGCGACGTCGCTCATTCCGTTCGTCGAGAACGACGACGCCAACCGCGCGCTCATGGGTTCGAACATGCAAAAGCAGGCTGTCCCGCTCGTCGTCCCAGAGGCGCCCTACGTTGCAACAGGCGTCGAGGCTGCAGCAGCACGCGACTCGGGACGACTTATCGTTGCCGAAGAAGCGGGAGAGGTTACCTATGCAGACGCGCAGACCATCAAGGTCAAGAACGCGGACGGAAAGACGAAAGAGTATCCACTCGTCAACTTCTCCCGCACCAACGGCTTTACCACCTTTCATCAGCGCCCCCTTATTTCCGTGGGGGATTCCGTGAAGAAGGGGGGTATTCTCGCTGATACCTCGACCTCGGTCGGAGGCCAGCTTGCTATAGGCCAGAACGTGCGGGTGGCCTTCTTGCCGTGGTTTGGCGCCAACTTCGAAGACGCCATCGTCATTTCAGAAAAACTCGCAAAAGAAGCACGATTCACCTCAATACACATGGAGGAATTTATTTGCGTTGTGCGCGATACCAAGCTCGGCGCTGAAGTGACGACCCACGACATTCCCAACGTTTCCGAATTCAAACTCCGCAATCTGGATGAAGACGGTGTCATACGCATCGGCGCGGAAGTGCGCTCCGGCGACATCTTAGTCGGCAAAGTGACGCCGAAAGGCGAAACACAGCTCACTCCCGAAGAGCGCCTTTTGCACGCCATCTTCGGCGAGAAGGCGAAAGACGTGAAAGATACATCGCTTCGTATGGAGGGCGGCAAGCGTGGTCGCGTCATTGGCGTCAAAGTATTCTCGCGCGAAACGGGCGATCAGCTCGAATCGGGCGTTATCAAGCGTGTGCATATCGAAGTGGCGCAGCTGCGCACGATCTCGGTAGGCGACAAGCTCGCCGGCCGCCATGGCAACAAAGGCGTCATCTCGCGCATTTTGCCGGAAGAGGACATGCCATTCGACGAGGACGGCAATCCGGTTGACATCATTCTCACACCGCTCGGCGTGCCTTCGCGCATGAACTTGGGCCAGATCCTCGAGCTGCACTTGGGGCTTGCGGCTGAAATGCTCGGCTACCAGGCGGTCGTGCCATCGTTCGCTGGGGCGACCGAAGAGGAGATCCGGAGCGAACTTAAGAAAGCTGGGGTAGCTGAAAGCGGCAAGCGAGTCCTATACGATGGCCGTACAGGCGAAGCTTTCGCGCAGCCCGTTTCGGTCGGCGTCATGTATATATTGAAACTCCATCACATGGTGGAGGACAAGATCCACATGCGCTCTATCGGCCCGTACTCGCTCACGACGCAGCAGCCTTTGGGCGGCAAAGCGCAGAACGGCGGCCAGCGCGTGGGGGAAATGGAAGTCTGGGCATTCTTGGGCTACGGCGCCGCATATTCACTCCGGGAAATCCTCACCATCAAATCCGATGACATCTTGGGCCGCTCTGCAGCCTTTGATGCTATCGTCTCCGGCAAGCGCATCGAAGAGAGCAACACGCCTGCCACGTTCAACGTCTTGGTCCGGCATTTGCGCGGTCTGGGGATCGATATTGAATTCAAGGAAAGAGTCAGTAGTTAGTAGTAAGTAGAAAATAGTATGAATACAAAATACAAACACGCGCCACTACTAACTACTAACTACTAACTATTTACTATGCAACGAAAAAAAGACATCATACCTCAAGATTTTGAAGCAGTGGCGATGCGGCTTGCTTCCCCCGAGCGCATGGCCGAGTGGAGCTTTGGCGAGATCACAAAGCCAGAGACCATCAACTACCGGACACAGCGTCCGGAGAAAAACGGCCTCTTCGACGAACGCGTCTTCGGGCCCGAGAAAGATTACGAATGCTACTGTGGCAAATATCGAGGCATTCGCTTCCGCGGCATCGTCTGCGAGAAGTGTGGCGTCGAGATCACGCGCGCGATCGTGCGCCGGGAGCGCATGGGCCACATCGATCTTGCGACTCCCGTTTCGCACATCTGGTTTTTGCGCGGCATCCCGTCGCGCATCGCACTCATGCTGGGCCTTTCTGCTGCAGAGGTGGAAAAAGTAGTTTACTTTGCCGGCTACATCGTGACGCACGTGGATGAAAAAGAGCGCGACCGGCTCCTGAAGGACCTCGAACAGGAATTTTCGACAAAGAACAAATCCGCCGCGACCGCGGAGGTCAAAACCGATCTCAAGGAGCGTGCCACGAAGGCGAAGAAAGAGATCGAATCCGTTGAACAGGGCGTCGTCCTTGATGAAGCCGCATACCACCTTTTCGCCGTGAAATATGGCGCAATGTTCCGAGCAGCGATAGGCGCCGAGGCCTTGTATAACATTTTGAAGCACATAGACATCGATGCGTTCATTAAGAAGGTGAAAGAGCAATACGAGAAATCAGGTGCTGCCGATCGCGATAAGCTGCGCAAGCGCTTGGGGCTCGCCGAGAGCTTGCAGCGCGCGGGCGTGCGCCCCGAGTGGATGTTTATGACACGCTTACCGATCGTTCCGCCAGCTCTCCGCCCCATGGTCGCGCTCGAAGGCGGCCGCCACGCATCAAGCGACCTCAACGACCTCTACCGCCGTGTTATCAACAGAAACAACCGCCTGAAGCGCCTTTTGGCCATTCACGCGCCCGAAGTCATTTTGCGCAACGAGAAGCGCATCTTGCAGGAAGCAGTGGATGCCCTCCTCGACAACTCGATGCGCCGCGGCGCGGGGGTGTTAGGTATCCTCGGTGGCCGCCGTCGCGCGCTCAAATCTCTTGCTGACTACTTGAAGGGCAAGCACGGGTATCTGCGCCAAAATCTCCTGGGCAAGCGCGTCGATTACTCGGGCCGCTCGGTCATCGTCGTCGGCCCGGATCTCGCGCTCGATGAGTGCGGTTTACCCAAGCATATGGTGCTCGAACTGTTCCGCCCGTTCGTTATCGCGGGCCTTCTCGCGCGCGAGCTTGCATACAACATCCGCGGCGCCGGCCGCCTCATAGAAGACGAGGCGCCGGAGGTATGGCCGATTCTCGAAGAGGCTATCAAAGATAAGTACGTACTTCTCAACCGCGCGCCAACACTTCACCGCCAATCGATCCAGGCGTTCCGCCCGGTCTTGATCGAAGGCAATGCGATCCAGGTGCATCCGCTCGTGTGCCCCGCGTACAACGCTGACTTCGACGGCGACGCGATGGCTGTGCACGTGCCGCTCTCGGAGGCCGCGCAGAAAGAGGCGCAGATGATAATGTCCGCCAACAAGAACGTTTTGAAGCCAGGCTCGGGCGACGTCGTCGTAGCAAGTAAGCTTCTCGATATCGTCTTGGGCTGCTACTGGATGACAAAGTCGGTTGAGAAGGCGAAAGGCGAGGGCAGCGCATTCCCTTCCACCAACGCGGCCATCACCGCGCACGATTTTGGTGCGGTAGATCTGCGCGCCAAGATCAAGGTCTTGCCGACGGAAAACAAGAAATACGAGCAGTTCCAGGGCAAAGTATTCGAGACCACCGTTGGCCGCCTGCTTTTCAATTCGGTCCTGCCGAGCGACTTTCCGTTCCTCAACGAAGAGATAACCAACAAGCGTATGGGCGCCCTGGTACAAAACCTTGTTACGCACTACAAGCTCGACGGCATTCCCGTCATCCTCGACAAGATCAAAGCCTTCGGCTTCCGCTACGCCACGTACGCAGGCATTACCTGGTCAATTTCAGACGTTATCGTGCCTTCGCAAAAAGAAGCGATGGTACGTGAAGGGCGCGAGCAAGCTGCGCGCGAGCTCGAGAACTACCTGAGCGGGCTTCTTACCGAAGATGAACGCCGCCGCATGACGATCGAGATCTGGGGCAAAGTCTCCGGCGAGCTCCGCAAGCATGTGGTAGACGCGCTCGACAACACGGGCTCCGTGCACGACATGATCCAATCGGGCGCCCGCGGCTCGGTGGTCCAGCTGCACCAAATGGTGGGCATGAAAGGCCTCATTACCAACCCGCGTGGCGAGATCATCGAATTCCCTATTACCTCGTCGCTGAAAGAGGGCCTTACGCCAATTGAATACTTCATTTCGACGCACGGCGCTCGCAAAGGCTTGGCCGATACCGCGCTCAATACCGCGCGCGCGGGGTATCTCACACGCCGTCTATTCGATGTGGCGCACGACGTGGTCGTCCTGGAGAACGACTGCGGCACCAAAGAAGGCGTTCTCATCAAACGCCCGGGAAAGGAAAATATCGGCGGCTCATTTACTGACCGGGTGAATGGCCGCGTACTTGCGGAAGAGGTGGTTGCATTTAAGCGCAACCATCTTCTTAATCGCGATGATGCGAAAGCGATAGAAGAAAGCGATGCACAAGAGGTAGTGGTACGCAGCCCGATGACCTGCAGGGTCGCAAGAGGCGTGTGCCAAAAGTGCTACGGCATGGACCTTACGACCGGCGAGATCGTGGATGTGGGCGAAGCGATCGGCGTTATCGCCGCGCAAGCCATCGGCGAGCCGGGAACTCAGCTTACGATGCGCACCTTCCACACCGGAGGTGTGGCAACAGCTGGCGGCGACATTACGATGGGCTTGCCCCGCGTCGAAGAAGTCTTCGAGACGCGCGCACCAAAATTGCCAGCCACCATTTCCCGTGTTGACGGCGTTGTTACCGACATCCAGAAAGACGGGCAGGAGACTGTCATCACCATTCTTCCTGAAGCCTCGACCGCGAAGCAGACAGCGAAGGCTGCGAAGAAAGATGCCGAATACCGCATACACCCACTCCGTACGATCCTTGTGAAGAAGGGAGCAAACGTTGCAAAAGGGGATTTCCTCACCGACGGCTCGGCGGATCTCGAAGAACTCTTCACGCTTGCCGGCAAGGAGCGCTCGCAGCAATACATAATCGACGAGATCACGCGTATCTACGAATTGCAGGGTGTCTCTACGGGTCGCAAGCACCTCGAAGTCATCGTGAAGCAAATGTTCTCCCGCGTCTCCGTTACGACTTCCGGCGATACTGGAGTCTCTGCAGGAGAGATCGTTGCAGACTTCGAATTCGAACGCATCAACAAGGTGCAGAAAGAAGTGGACGGCGAGCTCGCGAAAGGCAAGCAGCTCCTGCTCGGCATTACTGAGGTCTCGCTCACACGCGCATCCTTCCTCTCAGCTATCTCCTTCCAAAACACCCCGCGCAAGCTCGCTGAAGCGGCTGTAAGCGGTGCCGTAGACCGCTTGGTGGGTCTCAAGGAGAACGTCATCATCGGCCGCCTCATCCCCGCCGGCACCGGATTCCCCGGCTCTAAAAAACACGCGATGATAGAAGAAATGGAAGCAGGCTTCGCCGCCTCAGCACCCGCCGAAGTGCCGCAAACCGAACGGGAGCGCTCGGAGCGGTAGCTTTGACAGCTAGTTTGTGTTCGCATATGGTGCAAGTCGGACTTCAGTCCGAGGTGTTCCACTTTGGAGGATGATATGCCTAAAAACCACGCGATCTATATTGGAGGTCTTGGCGTTGCAGTGTTCGGCGGCGTCATAATCGGAGTCGCTCTTGCCAATTTTACGCTCGGGGTCGGCATCGCCGTCCTCGGAATGGGCCTGGCGATGATGCTGAAGTCGTAGTTACCCAACATCGTAGCCCGGCGGCGTTCGCCGGGCTTTCGCTTTTCTTAATTTCTCGGAGCATAATAGGTGCATGGCGGACACTGTTCAGCAAATAAAAGACCGGCTTTCAATAGTCGACGTTGTATCGCAATACGTAAAGCTTGAGCGCGCAGGCGCGAGCCTGCGCGCACGGTGTCCGTTCCACGCCGAGCGCACGCCTTCGTTCCACGTGTCTCCAGATCGAGGGACGTATCACTGCTTCGGTTGCAACGTTGGCGGCGATATCTTTTCATTCGTTGAGGCCATCGAAGGCTTGGATTTCAAAGGCGCGCTCAAAGTGCTGGCCGAGAAAGCCGGAGTTCCTTTGGTGTATGAGCGGCCAGAAAAGCGCGACGAGCGCGAGCGATTGTTTGAATTGATGGAAGTGGCAACAATATTTTACGCGTCACGTCTCTCGAGCGCCGCCACAAAATATCTCAAGGGGCGCGGCATCACTGAGGCGACAGCGCAGACGTTCCGCGTCGGGCTCGCGGGAGATGCATGGAGCGAGCTTTCGGATCACCTGAAGGACAAGAGATTTTCAGACAAAGAAATTATCGATGCAGGACTCGCCAAAAAGACCGAGCGTGGCGGCCTCAACGATAAATTTCGGAATCGCATTATGTTCCCGATTGCAGATAGCGCCGGTCGCGTGGCTGGCTTCTCCGGGCGCATCTTTGGCGAGAAAGCTTCGCCCGAGGCGCCGAAATACCTCAATTCGCCTGAGACCCCACTCTTCCATAAATCCCGCATCCTGTATGGCTTCGACCGCGCGAAACAATCGATCCGCAAGAACAATTGCGCAGTGCTCGTAGAGGGACAAATGGACTTATTGGCTAGTCACCAAGCTGGATGGGGAAATACGCTCGCGGTTTCGGGTACCGCATTTACTCTTGAGCACGCTGCTCTTATCCGACGCATGACAGACAATCTCGTCATTGCACTCGACGCCGATGAAGCGGGCATCAAGGCGGCAGGGCGCGCCGCGCGCGCAGCGCTCCAAGGCGGGCTCAACGTCAAAGTCGCACAATTGCCCAAGGACCTCGATCCGGCGGACCTCATACTGCAAAAAGGCGCGGAGGAGTGGAAAAAAGCAATACGTGATTCGAAGGACATCATCACATTTTTACTCGACGTCTTGGAAGAGCACATGAAAACGCCCGATAGGTTTCGCCGTTCAGTCGAACAGGTAGTCTTGCCATTCCTCTCCGATGTACAAAGCCCGATCGCGCGCGAGCAGTATCTGCGCGAGATCGCAGAGCGCCTCAATGTGTCAGAAGCCGCGGTTGCCGAAGCGCTGGAGAAGTTACCGCGCCCCGCCGAGGGCGGGGCGCGCGCAACAGCTGCGGAGAGTAGCAAGAAAGAAGTAGCGAGTAATCCCACGCACTCGCGCAGCTTCGATCGCGCTAAGCAAGCATTCTCGATACTGCTCTGGCAGCAGTCGCTTCCGAAGCCGTCGCTGGACGTCGCGGCATATGCGCGTGAGCTCGAGGCGGCAATAGGCAAAGATGCGCTCACCGCACTCGGTACTCTCCCCGAGAACGAGCGCGAAGCGCTGCGCTTTTCGGCAGAGCGTCTGCACGGGAAGAGCCCCAACCCGCAGAAGGCGGCGGAGGCGCTTCTTTCGGTCATCTTGAAGGAGCTTTTTGCCGAAGAACTAAGGGAAGCAACTCTACAGCTGAAGAAAGCTGAAAGCGGTAAGAATGAGGACGAGGTGGAGCGGCTCATGGGTGTGTGTAAACTGTTGACAACTCGAATTGCACAATTGCACGAAAAAGTATAGAGTTATCCGCTTGTGTCTTCAATCAGTCTGTTTAGGGCGTTTTTGATAATACATAGAGCCCTAGAATGGTAAGACACTCTGGGAAACAGCGTCCTCACAAGGGAGGCGGTTCGCTGCGCACCTGTAGATAACTATTGCAATGGCAAAAAAGAAACAAATAAAGAAAGCACCTGTCCGGTCAGGAAAAAAGAAGGTCGCTCGGCGGCCGGTCAAGCGCCATATCCGCAAACCAGCACGAGCAAAGCATAAGGCAACTGCTCGTACCAGGAAATCGCGGGCCGTAAAACCCCTGAAGCGGAAACGGACGATTGCGCCCATTTCGGCTTCGAAGGGTAGGGCGATGGATGGGAAGCGCCAAGGCAAGGTGGACGCGCTCATCAATCTCGGCAAGGAGCGCGGCTACATTACCTACGACGAGATCCTGCGAGAATTCCCTACAATAGAGGATAATGTGACACTTCTGGAAGAAATGTATGAACTCTTCGGCACTGCCGGCATTGATGTCTTGGAAGGCGGCGGCATGCTCGAAGATACTTCTGCGGATACGGTCTTGGCGAGCAAGAAACTGCAGAACCGCCGCGCCGATGCTGGCTATGACTCCGTACAGATGTATTTGCGCGAGATAGGTCAGTACCCACTTCTCAACGGCCAGCAGGAGAAAGATCTCGCGAAGCGAATTTTGCAGAGCGATAGCGAGGCGCGCAACATTCTCGCGCGCTCCAACCTGCGCCTCGTCGTCTCTATCGCGAAGAAATATGTAAATCGTTCTCCCGACCTGACGCTCCTCGACCTCATCCAAGAAGGCAACCTCGGCCTCTTCAAAGCCGTAGACAAATTCGATTACACGAAAGGATACAAATTCTCGACCTATGCTACCTGGTGGATCCGCCAGGCTATCACCCGCGCGCTCGCGGATCAGAGCCGCACTATCCGCATCCCCGTCCACATGGTGGAAACGATCGCGAAGTACAAGCAAAAAGTGCGCGAGTTGAGCCAGCACCTAGGCCGCGATCCGCTTCCCGAAGAGATCGCCGCGGAAATGGGGATTGAGATTGAGAAGATCTACACTATCCAGAAGATCAATCAGGACACCGTCTCACTCGAGAGCCCGGTGGGCGAAGACGACGACGAGCGCTCAACGCTTGGCAGCTTCATCGCCGACGATACGATCGCAAGCCCCGACATGGATGCCTCGCGCCGCATTCTCAATGAGCAGATGGTAGAGATCCTCGACGAGCTTTCGCCCAAGGAGCGAAAGATCCTCGAAATGCGCAACGGCCTCACTGACGAGGGGATTTGCTTTACCTTGGAGGAGGTGGGTCGCGAATTCGGCGTCACCCGCGAACGCATCCGCCAAATCGAAGCCAAGGCGCTTGAAAGAATCAGATTTCACGAAAGAGCCAAGCAACTTCGCAGCTACTAGCGTAACGACACCGTTTTGCATATAGGACATATTCGCCCGAATAAGTCCTATAACGGATTGTTTGTCCAAATCGAACGGCCGGGCGATTCCATCTTGTGGGGCCCGGCCGCGTGTTGTCAGAGCACAAGGCGTATCAGTGCGGCCACGCAAGTGACTACAATGATGCCGCCACCGATCCGCATGAGGCGGCTTCCGTTCGCCGTATGTTTCTCCCCGAGTTCTTTGAGGGTGTTCAGCGCGCTGTGCTCTGCGGCCAGCACGATCATTGAGTTGGGCGGCAGAACTCTCGCGAACGGGTTGATGGTCGCGGCCAATCGGCCGATAGATCGCAGCTTATGCCCGCGCCAGAACGTATACGCGCCGGCGAGAAGAGCTGCGATAAAGAGCAGATCCCAGTAACTCATGGTTGAACTCCCGGTTGTCTTCCCGTGAGATGTTATACCCCTATTAAAATTTATCCAAACTGGACTGCAGAGCGCGATTTAAGGAGTAGTGAAGTCGACGCCGAGGGCTAATCCGGCGAAAAATATGAGGCCGATCAAGACGAGTGGGACGATCAAGAGCCACTTGAGGATATTAGTGTGTTTGTCGGAGAGCTCTTTTGGTGCCGGGCCGAAGCGATTGTCTATGCCGTTGCCTTTGTAGAAAAGGGGAACGATGGTGTTGTAAATGGGAATGAGCACGTACCATCCACTTTTGTCCAGATCGTGCATCCTGGAGATGCCAAAAAGTATGGCGCTCGCAAAAGTGATCGCGTTCCAAGCGTAGTCGATATTGCGAGCGGTGTCTCCTGAGAAAGCCAGTTCAATAAGTCCGAGCACAAGCCCCCCATAGAGAAGGATTATCAGGTAGAGCCAATAGTAGCTGCGGCTGAGGCGTTGTGCACCAAAAGCGTTCCAGTCCATCCCGCCATGCTACTCCTTCATGAATGGTTCCACAAATCGAACGGCCGGGCTCCCAGAGGGTAGGCCCGGCCGGTGGTTCGCGTTGGCGAGATCGCTCTACCAGTTGGCATAGGCGGTTTCGCGGCGCACGGGCTCGTAGTTGTAGGTGCCAACGGTCACCACGCGCCGTGGGACCCCCATGTTTTCCGTGATCTGGCAGCAGTGGGTCTCGAACTGCTGGACGGTCATACCGAGCTTTGCGGCCTCGGCAGCCTTCCAATCGTTGTTGGCGCGTTGGCGTGCCCGCTTGCGCGGAGCGCTAAGCGCTTGGCCGCGGGTAGCCTTCGACATTGAGTGTTGTCTCGGAGCCTTCAAGCTAGTGTGCAACGACATTGGTTGTCTCCCGGGTGCTCGGACAATGCTAGATTGCCGGACAGCCATCCTATACTTTCATTTAACATTTGTCCAAATGAAGCGGCCGTACCATCCTCCAGGTGGTACGGCCGAAATGAGCGCGGGAAGAGCACGCTTTTCACAGCGGGAACTTCCCGCGTGGCGGCTCCGCGAGTTGCCGGCGGGTGTGGGCAGTGCGGCCCTTTTTCAACGCGGCACGTGTACGAACGTTCGGCTTCTTGAAGTATGGGTGCCCATCGGACCTTCCATTGCCCGAGTTGGCCCCACTGCTGGCTCTTTTCATGGCTCGTTCCCGTTGTTTGAGACATTCCGAATCACGCAGGACTGTTTGCATCCTAGCTCCTCGCACAGGTTTGTCCAAATCGAACGGCCGGGCGAGAAGGCCCGGCCGGTCACGATCGCCTGCTACTGACGGCGATGCACCTTCACTGTTGTGCCCGCGGTTTGCCGCTTATTCACACGGGTGATGGTGATGCCCCCGTCGTCGGTGTCGTCGATCCAGTGGACTGTCCCCTCTGGGTCGTAGGTGTTGTCTTGCGAAGAACCAGTGAGAAGGAATTCGTAGGCCCATGCATTCCCGTCGACCGTTCCCAGATCAACGAAAAAGCGATTGCCTGAGTACGTCCCCAAGGTCCACGGACCCTTGCTTGTCATCAAGCCTTCGCAGAGCTTGTGTTTGAATTCGACGAGGGCATCCCTCTTCTCCGGGTTTGGGAATTGGGCCGCGACTCGCTCAATGACGAACGCTTGCTCGCCAGTCAGCCTCTTACCTCGCCAGTCGATAACAAGGCTTCCAAAGTTTGCCACCTCTTCCTCCTGCTTTGAAAAAACGAACTGAAGACCAGGGCGCCATCCTAGCCCCTCGCACAGGTTTGTCCAAATCGTCCCCCCTCTATATTCTAATTCGCGCGAATAAGCACATTAAGCTTATTCGGGCTTTTGTGAAGCGACTGAGAGTATTTTGGAGGGCGAGTGGTGCCCTTTGACGATCCTAACCGCTGAAACGGGTACGCCAAGCTGCGCTGCGATGAGGGCAACAACGCGGGCATTGGCGAGATTATTCTCTGGCTTCTCGCGCACCGAGAGCTCGAAGTGAGTATCGGATATTTTGTGCACCTTCTCATTCTTCACCCCCGTCTGCACACGAACTTTGATGTGCACGGATCTCATCTGCGCAGTATACTCGCCCAATGGCACGGACGCGAAACAAAAAGAAAAAGCCGGCGCTTCCCATCAAACATTGGAGCCACTCGTCGCTCATGGCATTTCTGCGCAATCCGCTTGCCTGGTACAAGCGCTACGTGGAGCAAGTGTACGATACCCCTTCTTCGCCCGCTGGGATCGTTGGCCGCACAGCGCACGTGGCGCTTCAGCACTTCTACGGAGGAATAGGGAAGGAGGGTGCGATCGCGCTTGGTCTCGAGCACCTGCGCAACGTGCCGGATTTTGAGATCAATTTTGGCAAGGCCCGCTCACGCGCCGCACAAAAGAAAAAGCGCGCAGCGATGGAGCGGGAGTACCTACAGGCCATTTCTTTCTACCTTACGCGGCCGCCAAGGCACAAAGTGCTCGGGGTTGAGGTGATAGCGATGGCGAAGGTGAAAGGGCTTTCGCTTCCAGTCAAAGCAGTTTCTGACCTCGTAGTTGTTTCTGCGATGGATAAGAACGCCGTAGACATCGTTGACCACAAATTCGTCGAGAATTTCAGCATGGGACGCGCCAACAAAACACTTTTCCTCGTGCAGGCCATATTCAACTACTACACCGTCAGAGAAAAGTACGGCAGGGAAGTTCGCAGATTTATCGTCTATGAATGCCGCAAGCGGCGCAACGCCGACGGCTCCGCACAGATGCGGAAATACGTTATTGATTTCGAAAAGCACAAAGGGGAATTCACCCTTTTCCATCGTCTTGTGAATGACGCGACCGCCGAGATCTCCCGCAAGCGCCTGTATCTCCCCAATCCCTCAGACATGTTCGAGGGCGAAAATTCGTTCGATATCTACCGCCTCGGGCTCGTGGATGAGTCGTAGATGAAGGTTGGTATTGCGCGCTTTCTTGCAGAAGCTAAAATGCCGGGACAACATTTCGGAGGTGTCGAATGTTGGGAACCCTGAAGTTCTTCTGGGAGTTGGGAATGCTGCTGATCGTCGTCTTCGTGGCGCCGGTGGTGGGACTGCTGTGGCCCATCGGTATGCTAGCGTGGGCGGGCGTCAGTGCCATCATTTCGCCTTTCAGCAAGTCCCACCCTGCCAAATCCTATCCGCCGATGTAGAGTCGGCGGAAAGAAAAAGCGCCCCGCCGCGGCGGGGCGCTTTCATCTTATCTGCTTCTCACCTTGAGTTTCGTTTGTCTCTTTTTATTAATTTTGGGCAAGCGGATCATGAGAATGCCGTGCTTCTCGGAGGCCTCGGCGATATCTACGTCGACTTCTTCCGGGAGAAGGATGGTGCGGGAGAATGAGCCCCAGTACAACTCGCGCTGGAAATAGTTGTCTTCTTCTACTTCGCGCTCGTCTTCGCGCTGGCCTGAGATGGTGAGCATCTCTCGGGTGAGGGAAATGTCTATCGAGGTCGGCTGCACGCCGGCGACGAGCGCTTTGACGACGATCGCATCCGGTGTCTGATAAATATCCACTGCTAGTTCACCTTGCGGCTCCTCGGCCGCCCAGTTCTCGTCTCTCGTATTGATGTGCGCATGGCGCTCGGGGCCTTCGCCTTCGAATACTGCCGGTATGCCGGTATCGTCGAAATCGTAGTCGTTGCCTCCGCCCGTGAGGCGGGAGAAAAAGCCAGGTTTCTTCAGAAGCGCCATAGTTTTTGTTTGACGACGGGGTGTATCCGTTTGATATATTCTAACACGGCTAGGAGGGCGATAAGGCCAATCCAGACGAGCCCGAATGTGCGCATCAAATGGCTCTCGGGTGTATTCAGTATAAGGAAGTTGAAAGTGCTGTGCAAAAGGGATGCGAGGATAACTCCCATGAGCACATACCAGCGCTTCGCGGAGCGTGACTTGTAGAAAGAAAGCGCCAAAAAGACGCCTATTACGGCCGATGACAGCACATGCAAGAGGGTAGCACCCACGAAACGCAGATTGCCCGTGAGGATGGTTTGAAGTACCGTATTGCCGGAGAGGGGCGAGAGGAGAAACAGCGTGTTTTCCGCCGCCGCGAAGCCGAGCGCGACCGTTACCATATAGATGACAGGATCGATAGGCTCGTCGTCTTCGCGGCGGCGCAAGACCGTGAGCTTCGCCATAACGAACTTGACGATCTCCTCGAGTGCAGACCAGACGATGAAGGTGAGGGTGGTGACACCGAGCGCGGCTGGGATCCACAGACTTTGATCTGAAATGAGTGTCTGCGCCATTTTCTCCAGTGGTATCACGATGCCGACGGCCACCATGCCCGCGAGGAAGGCGAGCGCTATCAAACGCCGTGGCTCTGGATGCACGCTATCCTCTCGGCGCCAAAACCACAGCCACGCAAGCGCGGGCAAAATCCCGCCTGCCATTGCCGCGATTATCGGCTCGAATTCACCCATCTGTCTATTATACCGGCCATTTGGCGACCATCAGGAGATCATTCTCCTTTTTTGGTAATTGCTGCCAGATCGCTTCGGTGACGAAGGGCATGAAGGGGTGGAGGAGTTTTAAAGACGTATTCAGTATTCCGTATAACGTATTCCGCCGCGAAGTTGCTGTAGCAGCGTCAGAACCTTTGAGAATGTCTTTAGATTCTTCGAGTATTTTTGCGGCAAAGCGATCCCACACGTAATGATAGAGTTTCTCGGCGGCGAGATACACGCGGTAGTTCTCCATGTCCGCTGTTACTTCTTTTTCAAGTGCGTGCAACTCGTCCAAAAGCTTCTGATCAGTTTCGGTCACCGGAGCATCTTGTTCGCCATCGGTATTCTCAAGCACGAATCGGGCGATGTTCCAGAGTTTGTTGGAGAAGAGCTTGTAGCCTTTGATCTTTGGTTCCGCGAGTGATATATCCATGCCCGGCGTATTGCCTACGAGCAGCGCCATGCGCAGCGCATCGGTGCCGTATATCTCCGTCATCTCAAGAGGATTGATGACATTGCCCTTGCTCTTACTTATCTTTATTTTCTGCGCGTCGCGCACAAGGCCATGTAGGTACACGTCACGGAAAGGGACTTCGCCTGTGCGGTAGAGCCCGAGCATGATCATGCGCATGACCCAAAAGAAAAGGATATCGTACCCGGTTTCCATGACCGATGTCGGATAATAGGTCTTGAAATCCTTACCATCAGGATACCCAAGCGTGGCGTATGGCCACTGGCCCGAGGAAAACCACGTATCGAACGTGTCGGGGTCCTGCTGCCAGTCCTCGCCTGACGGCTTTTCTCCAATCGCTATCTCTCCGTCCTTAAACCAGGCCGGGATTGGAATGCCCCACACGATCTGTCTCGATATGTTCCAGTCCCGTAAATTCTCGAGCCAGTGAAAGAATATCTTCTTTTGGAATTCGGGAAATATTCGTATCTTCCCATTCTCGACTGCTTCCCGAGCTCTCTCTGCGAGCGGCGCCATTTTGATGAACCATTGCGACATGATACGCGGTTCGAGGATATCGTTCTCGTTCTTGTAGTTGACCAAGATGTTGTGGACGTAGGTCTCGTCCACTTTTTCCAATAGCCCTTTTTCCTCCAGATCCTTCGCCACAGCCGCGCGCGCCTCCAGTATCTTCATCCCCGCGTATTTGCCGCACTTCTCATTGAGCTTACCGAACCGATCAATGACCTCGACGGCCGGAAGTCCGTGCCGCTGTGCGACCTCGAAGTCGTTGGGGTCGTGCGCGGGCGTGATCTTCACTACCCCGGTGCCGAATGTCATATCCACGTACTCGTCTGCGACAACCTTGAGCTTTACCGGGCCGATCAGCCCGTCGAACTCGACTTCTTTTCCAACCCATTCTTTATAACGATCGTCGTTGGGGTTTACCGCGATCGCTGTATCACCGAACTTAGTCTCTGGGCGGACGGTGGCAAGTACAAACGGGCCGTACTTCATATAGTAGAGCGGATCCTTGCGCTCGACCGTTTTCGTCTCCAGATCGGAAAGGGAAGTCTGATACTTGGTGCTCCAATTGACCGGCCGCTCGCCACGATAGACGAGACTGTCGTCATACAACTTCTTGAAGGTCGCGTACACGGTCGTGACGATGTCCGGATCGAGTGTGAATTTCTCGCGGCTCCAATCGCACGAAGCCCCGAGCTGGCGCAACTGCCCTTCCATGAATTTCTTATTCTCTAGCGTAAAAGCGAGTGTCTCTTTATAAAATTCTTCTCGCTCCATCTTGAAGCGAGACCGCCCCTCTTTCTCCAGCTTCTTTTCATATACGAGCTGTGTCTCGAATCCCGCGTGATCCGCGCCCGGCAGCCAGAGCGTTTTAAACCCTCGCATGCGTTTGTAGCGGATCAGGAGGTCTTGGAGGGTGACGAAGAGGGCATGGCCCACATGCAAAGAGCCGTTGGCATTCGGCGGCGGCATAATGATGGTATACGGCTCTTTCGCGTCTTTCAGGTTGTCAGGGTTGAAGTAGCCACTCTCCTCCCACTTCTTATATATCCCAGGCTCCATCCCTCCGGGATCGTAGGGTGTGAGGAATATTTCGGGCGCTCCTGACCGGACAGGTTTTAACGGCTCCATTGCGACACTTTAGCACGAGTTACGCTAGTTTCAGATTGCCCACAGCGTTCAAATTTTCGGGCTCTACGAACTCTTTATGAAGGGCGCGAAAGTAGCCGCTCAAGGCGATCATGAGAGCATTGTCGGTGGCAAACTCCACAGGGGGAGTTAACAGTTTACAGTCTACAGTTGACAGCTCAGCATCAAGGCGGCGGCGGATCTCGGCATTAGCCGAGACGCCGCCGCCTACTACGACTATTTGCGCGCCATACTCATCCACCGCGCGCATAGTCTTTGCAATGAGCACGTCTGCCACGGCATCCTCAAATTCCCGAGCGATCTCGTGTTTGAGTTGGTCCGTAATTTCATTCGATTCAACGATCCTTCGCACTGCCGTTTTCAATCCCGAAAACGAGAAATCGAAGTTGTCCTCGTGCATCATTGGCCGCGGCAGTGAAATCCGATGAGGTGACACCTCATCGGATTTGCGAGCGGCCTCGGCGAAGCGTGAGATCTCCGGCCCACCTGGATATCCGAGCTCGAGGAGCCGCGCGACCTTATCGAATGCTTCACCGGCAGCGTCGTCGCGCGTTTGCCCTACAAGCTCGTATTTTCCAAACTCGCGCGAAAGGACGAGTTCCGTGTGGCCACCGGAAATAAGGAGCGCCAGCAGGGGAAACTCTAAGTCCGACATCCTAACATTTTGCAAAACCTTTGAATGTTGCATGAGGGACATGATGACATGCCCCTCCATATGATTGACGCCAACAATAGGCACGTCCCAGACAGCGCTGAGTGCTTTTGCAAAATTCACGCCGACCCAAAGGCATGGCTCGAGCCCTGGGCCATGAGTCACCGCAATTACATCAATATCGGGCTTTTCGTGCGTTTGTAAAAAAGGCACGAGTTGCTGCAAAAGTTCGGGCTCTCGTTCTAATACCCTCGATAGATCAGCAATGTTCGACCTCGTAGGTCGAACATTGGATGCTCCGGCCTCGTCCAAACACTTACTAAGCAAGGGGACAAGATTCTTGGCATGTTCGCGCTTGGCGAGATTGGGAAACACTCCGCCGTATTGCGCGTGCAACGCTGCCTGGGAGGTGAGTCCTTCGCCAAGTACTCGAAACTCGAAGCTCGGCCCGCCTGCCCGGCCAGGGAAGTCTCCGCCAGCCTCAATAACACAAACGGCCGTTTCGTCGCAACTTGTTTCTATTCCCAATACTTTCATACCGCGCGTTATAGCATAGCGGAGCGAGAGAAGCGAAAGCGCTTGCGTTTTCGCTTCCGAGCGAAGACATGCTATATGAAAGCTTTCATATAGCATAAAATGAACAAATATGGCTTCTATCTGGAGAGATGACTTCCCAAAGAGCACCAACCCTCTCAAATTCCTCTGGTTTGCTTCCAGGCCGCATTGGTGGTCAATAGTTGCTGCGGCGACGGCGGTGACCATTGCTGCAAGCTTGAGCGCGAGCATCTCCTACGTCTTCAAGCTTATAGCCAACGCGGCCGCAGCCCTCGCTGATGGCGGCTCGTACGACGCTCTCTTATGGGCATCAGCCACGTATATCCTTGTGACGCTTGCCGCTGAGATGACGTGGCGCCTAAGCGGGTTTGCGGCGGCGGTCTGGGCCAACAACGCTCGCGCGACAGCTCGGCACGTGCTTACCGCCTATGTGACGCTGCACAGCCGCACTTACTTTTCGGATCGCTTCGCGGGGGCGCTCTCGAGCAAGATCGGGCACGCGGCAAATGGGCTTCGAGAAATGATCGAGCAGATACTCTGGCAGTTCTTGGAATTCTCCGTCGCTGTTATTGTGAGTTTCTTCCTCGCTTTTTTCACCAACCACCTCATTGCGTACGTGTTTCTTGCCTGGGTCGTTGCGGTCATCCTTCTCAATATTTTTCTTGCGCGCAAGCGCTTGCCAATATCGAAAGAGCTACAACGGATCGAAACAAAGCTCAACGGAAGTACCGTGGACCTGCTCTCCAATATTTCTGCCATGCAAGAATATGCACGCCGCTTTTTCGAAATAGAGCGCATCAAGACCGTGATCGAGCAGCGGCGCAGGATCGGGCTTCGCAATTGGCGCTTTGGAGAAACGACACTCACGATCAATGGGCTTGTGCAGGCGATCTTTGCGGGACTCATGATATTCCTCGCGGTGCATCTCGCAGAGAGAGGCGCAATATCAGTGGGCGACATCATCCTCGTCATCACCATCATCTTCCGGATAGAGAGCTACATGCTCTTTGTCGGGCGTACCCTCAATTCATTTGGTGAAAAGTGGGGTGAGATCGAGGAGAGCCTTGCGGAGATCCTTCAGCCGCACGAAATTCCTGACAAGCCAGGTGCCACGGAACTGCGCGTCGCGGACGCTTCTATCGTCTTCGATCACGTGAGATTCTCATACTCTGGCCGCCCCATATTTGCCGACCTCTCGCTCGATATTACACCCGGAGAGCGCGTGGGCATCGTTGGGAAAAGCGGGGCAGGAAAAAGCACGTTTATCCGGCTCCTCCTTCACCACCACGACATTCAAGGCGGAAGGATAAAGATCGGCGGAACCGACATCGCTTCGGTGACACAGGAGAGTTTGCGTAATGCAATTTCGGTAGTTCCGCAGGAGCCGATACTTTTCCACCGCACGGTAAAGGAGAATATCGCGTATGGCAATCCGAGCGCCTCGCAAGAAGAGATCGTGCAGGCTGCGCAGCTTGCACAGGCGCACGACTTCATCGTGCGGCTTCCCAAGCAGTATCAATCGCTGGTAGGAGATCGCGGCATCAAACTCTCCGGCGGTGAGCGCCAGCGCGTCGCAATTGCGCGCGCCATCGTCAAGAATGCGCCCATTCTCCTTCTGGATGAGGCCACGAGCTCGCTCGATTCGGAGAGCGAAGTTGCGATACAGAAAGCTCTGCATGAGCTCATGATCGGCAAGACCGTGATCGCTATCGCGCATCGGCTCTCGACCCTGCGCGAGATGGACCGCATCATCGTGCTCGATCAAGGTAAGATTACGGAAGAAGGCACGCACGACGAGCTCGTCGCCGGCAGTGGCATTTATGCCGAACTCTGGAAACATCAGGCTGGAGGGTTCCTCCAAGACGAATAATATGGAATTCAAGTATTTCTCACGTAATGGAAAGATACTACCGATAAAAGAGGCGGTAGTGCCGCTTGCCAATATTGAATACCAGTACGGCTTTGGCGTCTATGAGAGCATCAGGGTCGCGGGTGGAACTCCCTACTTTATGGCGGACCATGTCGAGCGTCTGATGGGCTCAGCAACAGAAATTGGCCTTGCCCATGCATTCAAGGCAGCTCAAGTGGAGCAGGCGATCCTCGAGCTATTGGAGAGAAATGCAGTAGAGAGCTGCAACGTGAAAATATTGTTGATCGGTGGAAAGGGCGCGGAAGATGCGTCCCTCGAAATACTGTGCCTCAATCCCCTCTATCCCGATCCCAAACTCTATCGTGATGGCGTGCACTGCATCACGTACCCGTATGAGCGCCCTTTTCCGCATGCGAAGACCTTAAGCATGTTGGGGAGCTATCTCGCCTATACGGCGGCAAAGATCGCCGACGCGTATGATGCCCTGCTTCTCAATCGTGACGGATACATTACGGAGGGGACGCGCACCAATTTTTTCTGCCTCAAAGGCAAGACGCTCTATTCTCCTCCGGAGGAGCAGATACTCCTTGGTGTGACTCGAAGACATGTCCTTGCTGTCGCGCGAGAAAAAGGATTCACTGTTGAGATTACAAATATCAAATGTAGCGATATATCGCACTACGAGGGCGCATTCCTCACGAGTTCTTCTTCAAAGATTGTGCCCGTGCGCTCAGTAGACGCGTTTAGCTTCAAAGACCAGCCCGCGGCACTCAAGGAGCTCATGCGGACTTTTGATGAGTTCCTAGCTGAACACAAGGGATAGATTGAAAAGGCTGCTATCTAAAGGTATATTGGACGGCGTTGCGCGGTTAGCTCAGTGGTAGAGCATCGTCTTGACGTGACGAGGGCCAAAGGTTCGATCCCTTTACCGCGCACATGAAGGTCTTGAGCTTGACGCAGGCGACACATTCCGAGGCTGTAGAAGCTGCTGTCGAGGTACTCAGAAAGGATGGTGTTGTTCTTATGCCGACAGACACACTTTATGCATTGGCTGTTTCAGCGTTCTCGGACAGAGCGGTAGAACGTATTTATGATATTAAGTCTAGAGATCCAAAAAAACCCTTGCATGCGCTCGTAGACAGCGTCGAGATGGCAGGTTGGTACGGCTATATCAGTGAGCCCGCGCGAAATCTTTTGGAGTTGCTACCAAAAGGAAAAATAACATGTGTCGTACCTAGACACGTGGAATGTGATGCAGGTATTTGCGCCGAAATTAACACATTCGGATTTCGTATCCCTGACGACAATTTGTGTGGGGAGATTATTTCTCGTTTCGGTTTTCCTATTACTGCGACGAGTGCGAATAGGAGTGGTGAGCGGCCGGCGAGATTTGTTGAAAAGATCCTTACCCAACTTGGAGATGCCGAGGAGCACATTGACCTTGTACTAGACGCAGGAGAATTACCGGAGCGTGAGCCATCCACGGTAGTGGATTTCTCAGTAGACCCGCCGATTATTTTACGGGAGGGGGCTATCTCGGCGCAACAAATTAAAAATATTTTGATGTAATTCTAACCTTTGCGCGAACCTTTTTCGAGCAACAGTAGTCGCGCGCTCCGCGCGCGTGGTGGCTTTGTACGCAGTGGTACGATTCGAGCCTGTGATGACTCTCCGGCGCGCGAGTACGCGTCGCCGGACGCCGCCTCCCACCAGTGGATGGCCGGAACACCCGTTCTTTGCTCATTCATTTCCCCCGCCGATTTTAGAAGACTTGAGGAAAAGAAGGTTTAATGAGTTTTGGTTCAGGCTTCATTGGAATTCTTTCCTCCTCTCATGGCTTGGTTGAATCTCTCTGCTCCTGACAAAGAACAAGAAAGAACAGACTGAAGAGGCCTTCACTTTTGGTGAAGGCCTCGGTTGTATCTGGATTTTTTCTTTATCTAGACACAAGCAAAACCTCCACCCGAAGTGGTAAGGAGGAGTCCAAGGAGGCCCGAATTACTTCGCTTGCTCGACATGTAAGTATCCTACCCATCCTGGTGTAGCTGTCAAATTACTTTTTGTTGACAAATTTTCATGCACGATTATTCTGACATCCATGAGCAACACGAGCTCAATGGGCATCATTATTGGTTCCTCTAGTACCCGAGGGGCTGTTGCCTAATATTTCAACTACATACAAACAACCAGCCCCTCCAAAAGAGGGGCTGGTTTCGTTCTGGGGTTTGCGTCGGAAAAGAACGGGTGTCCGGCCTCTGTTTTTGGTGGGGGCGGCGCAAACCCGAACGGCTCACATACCCGTTATGTGAGCCGTTCGAGGACTCAAAATGCAAATGCCAGCGGTGCCTTCGTTTATTCCTATTTGTATCGTCCAACGCCCATGGAGTCCATCCTCGGCATCCGCCTGTATCCTGCATTCAGAGAGGCGATAATGGAAACGGAGACGATCCCATCCGCCGAAGCTTCGAGCTTCTCCCGAGGAATATCGCTCCACTTTGACACCGAACGCCAATTGCTGGTTGCGCTTCGAGCGCCGAACACAAACAGGCCTGCGCGTCGGTTTCTTTCTTCTCTTTTCTCTTCTTTCTTTGACAGTTGAATAACTAACCACACAACACCATGAATCAATCTGTTGGCATTGACGTTGGGAAGAGGGAGCTGGTTGCAAGCATCAGGGATACTGATGGCAAAACGGCAATCGCAGCCCCCTTTCCCAACACCAGTATCGGACTCCGAAAGCTCGCCGTCCACCTTGCAAAGAGCAACGTCGGTGCAGACGATCCCGTTCTTCTTGAAAGCACGGGACCGTACCACTGGCTTCCCGCGCGTACGCTCACGGATCGCGGCTTCTTCGTGAAAGTCGCGAACCCATTGCATACCAAGCAGATCGCGCGGCACTCCATCAGGAAACGAAAGACGGACAAGGTGGACGCCTCGCACCTCGCGTTCCTCGCATCGCAGGGGTACGGGTATCGTTTCGTCGAGACCGCGGAGCTGGCGAAGAAGAAAGCGCTCGTCAGGCACTACTGGAAGCTCCGCTCCACCGCCACGAGCTATCTTCTGCACGAGCGGTATCTCAAGGAGTATCGAGGCGTTTCCAAGCACGGCATCTTCCCGCTTCTCGAAAAACGATGCGAGGCCATGCAAGAAGCCATTGTTGAGGAGTGGAACGAGGGAAACGATCTGAAGTATCTTGACAGCATTCCCGGAGTCTCGCCCTTCATCGCCGCTACCATCCTCGCCGAACTTGCGCCCCTGAACCGCTTCGAGAGGATGGAGCAAATCGTCGCCTTCGCCGGCCTCGACCCGTCGGTGAAGCAAAGTGGCGGCGTACGCGGCACGCATGGTCCGATCTCAAAGCGAGGCTCTCCGTTCCTGCGCCACGCCCTGTATCTTGCGGTCTTCGGCTCCTTCTCGCACAGGCCCATGAACGCGGTATACAAGCGGTACAAGGAGAGAGGTCTCCACCACAACGCCATCATGTGCGTGCTCTCAAGAAAGGTACTTCGTATTGCAATCGCCCTCTTGAGAAAACGGAGAACATTCGATCCGAAATTCCTGAATGCTTGACAGGGACATAACTGGTCCTCGGACATTTCCGCTAGGGCTACTCGCGCCTAGATGTCTAGGTTTGGCGCTTCTCCTCGCCATTGCCCGCCTGCGGGCGGGTGGCTCGGGCGCCATGCTGTTTGGGGGAAGGAAGGAATCCTCCCCCCAGCTTCGGTCTCCTCCTCGCAGTGGTTTGCTAGAGTATTCAGTGCTTTATTTCGGTTAGTGGTTTGCGTGTGTCTTTGCCTTCGTTTTATGTGCCTTCGGAGTCCGCCCTCGCACAACCCCCTTCCTCGTTTTCAAAATAGCTTTCGTGGTGTCGCTTTCGCTTTGGATTTCTGTATTGCAAGATAACGGCGGCGCTCATCCAAGGGCATGGACGCCCTAGCGGAAATGTCCGAGGCGCAAATACCTCTGTGCTTGCCCCTCCCACCCTGTGCGCGCACATCCCGCCCGCGAAGATTAGAAGGGATCGCGGGCGGGGCTCCCTAGAGTTTGGAACGCAAATTCCTCAGATTCTCAAGAAGTTCATCGTACAAAATAAAGCTGATGTTTTTTAGCGACACACCGAGCTTTCGAAAATCACCAGATTCTTTCTTGTTCTTGAATTGACTACTTGTACCGGCAATAATATATCCGCGTGGACGGACAACACGAATATCAACGCCTTTCTTTTTCTTTACCGCGCGTACATAATCATCAGCATTTCTGACGATTTCGTCTATATAATTTTCAATTTGAGATATTGCCTTTACTATGTCCGGTTTCCAATAGTAATTATCGTGGCTTTCATCCAGTGCCATGAGTGGAGTTTCGTGTCGCTTAATCTCAAAAACATCAACAAATCCATATACATCAGCCAACACAAAATCAGGGTAACTGACACTAATGCTCACATTCTGCTTTTCAATGGTCGTAACATAGTTCGCGAGGAAGCGAAAAACCTTTTCACTTAAAAACTTTTGCCAGTCATTTTCGGAAATTATTTTCTTGGCGAGATTTCCCTCAAACTCTTTTATTACCTCATCGAGAAAAATCTTGTCTGTAACTTTTTTTGTCTCTCGAATAAGTGCGCTTCTTTCGACTTTAACTCCTTTTCTCTTTCCTTTGAGAGATGTTTCAAATATCTTTGGGAAAAAGTTTTTCAATGCCTCCAAATCTTCCTCATTCAGTTTTTGTGCAACCTTTTTTCTACGAAAAAGAGCGGCAACTTCACCACCTCTATAATCATCAAAATCTTCAGTGGAAATTCTGATCTGTTTAGGAAATTTTGTGCTCAAAAACGAAGCAACTTCGCTCCGTAAGTCGTTATTACTATCCTCGTTTATTCGTCCCAAGCGTACCAAAAGATTCTTTACATCAATAAGAGGAAGTGTCACGGAAGTTTTTAGCGTATTCTTTTTGACAGACTTGGTTTTCTTGGTAATCGTAAACTCCAAGAGTTTATTAGACGCAAGATTATCTTTCAGTGCAGATAGTAAAAAAGTACCCTTCTTACCAAATCCATAGCCATTCCTGTTTAGATACAAACCAGACGGAAGACCTTGGTAGCCATTTAAAATAATTTTGGAAAGAAATTTTGCCTGACCTCCTTGCAGATAGTAAATTGTTCTATTTTGTTTGCGATAAACTTCATACACGCAAAAAGTACCTTTTTCTGAATCAAAGTGTTGTTCCGGTTTTTCTTCTACTTTTTTGGTACTCTTTTTTGCCATAATTAAATCTTGCCAGAATTTACCAATGCAGGGGTAAGAAAATAAACTTGTTGTGTTGGTGATCCGCGCTCCACCTTTATCTCGGAATAGAATTTATTGCCGTCTGAATTTTCGTATTCAAATCGCACCACGGTCGAAATTGATGGTTGAATCCTTTTTTCGTCGTGAAAATTTATCATCCTTGCAGTACCCGGACTTTTAACTCTTATGTAGTCTATGGGACCATTGAAATTCCATATCTCCGTAGGCACGTCTCGAAACATTTCTGTAGTTTCTTTAATATTCTTTGCGGTGTCAGTCCCCACATTCCGAAGAAATAAACCCGCATTGTCTGGTGTTTCTATTACTAATTTTGGAGTTTTGCTTGATAAGTAAGCTTTGTACGCATAACAAGCGGCGGCAATAGCGGCGATGGCAGAAACGATTCCTATAGTTAAATTTACATAGTCCATGTTTTTATTTTCCAGATTTCCGACGATTATCGTCTTTGCAAAGCATCTGGCAATTTTCTGCGGTCGTTTTACCGCCCTCGTGCCAAGGAGTAATGTGGTCGGCTTCCATTTCTTCAATTCCCCATTTCTTTTTCTTGTTCTCGCCTTTACAATGTGGGCAAATACCTTTCTGTCTCTCATATGCCTCGCGCCTCATCTTGTCGTTGAAAGCACGGATTGAGAGATGCCGTTCCTGTTTCGTTAGAACATAAGGATAAATGCCCGACTTCTTCGTTACATCGTCGTCTTGCATCAGTCTTGAGACTTCTGCTTCTAATTTCTTTGCGTCAAGTTTCTTGCCCTTGTATTGATTGTACAGTTCGCCCCAATTCACGCTC
>MFKV01000007.1 GCA_001781105.1 Candidatus Kaiserbacteria bacterium RIFCSPHIGHO2_01_FULL_54_36
GTTTGATTCTAAGCGCGCGGAGCAGAACGTTGCGTCCGCGAAGATCGCCGCAGCCAAAAGCGACGAGGAGCGAAAAGAGCTCATCGCGAGCGTGCAGGGCGTGAAAGAAGCCTTGAAAGCGGCCGAAGAAGAGATGCAGGGGATCATGAAAGACTGGCGCGAACTGATGGTCCAAGTACCCAATGTGCCCGACATGTCGGTACCAGAGGGAGACTCGGATGCCGACAATCAGGAGGTCAGGCAGTGGGGTGAACTCCCGAAATTCGATTTCGAACCCAAGAGCCACAGCGAACTCTTGCTTTTGCATGACATGGCGGATTACGAGCGCGGCGCCAAGGTAGCGGGCTTCAGGGGCTATTTCCTAAAAAACGATGGCGCGCGATTGGTGTGGGCACTCGAACAATTCGTGCAAAGCCGATTCGCACAAAAGGATTTCACCCCTATGATCGTGCCCTCGATGGTGCGCCGTGAACCGTTCATGGGTACGGGATACTTGCCGCAGAGCGAGGAAGATTTGTATAAGACGCAGGACGGAGATTATCTTGCCGGCACGGCCGAAGTCGCGACGATGGGCTATTACATGGAAGAAATTTTGGACAAGGGTCAGCTCCCGATCAAGTTTTTCGCTTTTTCTCCATGTTTTCGCCGCGAAGCGGGAAGCCACGGGAAAGACACGAAAGGGATCTTTCGCATTCACGAGTTCGTGAAGTATGAACAGGTTGTGCTCTGTGAAGCCAAGCATGAGGAATCGGTCAAATGGCACGAAGAGATCACGGCCAACTCCGAAACGCTTCTGCAGGAGCTCAAACTCCCGTATCACGTGGTGGTGAATTGCGGCGGCGATCTGGGATTGGGCCAGGTAAAAAAATATGATATCGAAGCCTGGATGCCGAGCGAGATGAAATACCGCGAGACGCACTCATCGTCGTACTTCCACGATTTCCAGACGCGCCGGCTCAATATCCGCTATCGCGACGACGAAGGGGTAGTGCGCTATGTGCACTCGCTCAACAACACGGCGCTTGCGATGCCGCGTATTCTCTGCCAGATAGTCGAGAATAACCAGTTGGCCGACGGTTCAATAACGATCCCCGACGTCTTGCGGGCGTACATGGGTAAAGACGTGATACAGCAGAAGTAACTGCTGCGCTATGGCTCAAGGGCTCATTGATCTCCGGCAGCGTTCGGGAAAAAAGCCACCTGCCGGTCAGCAGCGCCTCTTTGGCCCTCGCGCACCGCGAGAGCCGGATAAACGGCCCATGCCGCTACGCGTGCGCCGGCGCCGAGTACGCGTGCTTATCGCGCTTGCTGCCCTCATTCTAATAGGAAGTGTTGCGTATGGAGTAAGCTATCTCTCGTACCTCCCGCAGTACAATATCGCGGAAATACACGTGGAAGGAGCGCAAGAGATTGCAGTAGAGCCGGTGAAGATGCTCGCCCAAGCGACGCTCGCTGATGGCGCATATCATTTTATCTCGCGAAGCAACATTTTCCTCTACCCACGCGCGGCAATCGAGGATGCGGTGAAGAATGCTTTCCCGCGTATCAGATCCGCGCACGTTTCCCGCGCCTCGCTTTTAGCCACCGCGCTCACCGTCAAAGTGGAGGAGCGCCAACCGTTCGCACTCTGGTGCCCGCCCGCCCAGGAGGCAGCAGAATGCTACGTAATGGATGAGGACGGCTTTATATTCGCGACTCGTGCAAGCACCTCGGAGCGAACGCAGTATGTCTTTAGCGGAGGCCTGCCTGCGCAGGCAGGCCTCGCATCGTCTTCTTCACCTATTGGGCAATGGTTTGCTCGCGCGCATCTCCCCGGCCTCATAGCACTTCTCCACTCTCTTGGGCAGACAGGATTTGAACCCGCGGGAGCCTCGATCGAAGGCAGGCAAGATTTCTTCATTCCGCTTCGAGACGGTTTTTACATTAAAGCGTCGTTTGGCCAGGAAGCGACAACGCTTTCAAAAAACCTCGAGCTCGTACTTTCATCCGACACACTGAAAGGCAAACAGGGCGAGCTCGAATACGTAGATCTTCGCTTCGGCAATCGTGTGTATTACAAATTGTTCTCCGAAGGAGAATCCGCCTTCGGCGGAAAAGGACAAGCAGAAAGTGCCGCAGAGTGAAGTCTTTGGTATTGTGTGCACATGCCTAGTTTTTGGAACACGCTGCCGAAGCCCTTTTTCGCGCTCGCGCCGATGGAGGACGTGACAGACGCGGCATTTCGCGCGCTTATCGCACGCTATGGCAAGCCCGACGTGATGTTCACTGAGTTCACTTCTGCCGATGGTCTTGTACTCGCGCCACCTTCCGCGCAAAAGCTATTGCGCAAGAAATTTATCTACTCGGAAGGCGAGCGGCCTATCGTCGCACAAATATTTTCTGCTGTGCCAGAGCACATTGAGAAAGCGTCGGCTCTCGCGGCAAGGCTTGGATTCGACGGCGTTGATATCAACATGGGCTGCCCGGTCGCAGAAGTAGTGCGGCAAAATTGCGGCGCGGCACTCATCAAGGACCCGGTACTTGCGCGCGAGCTTATCCGTGCCGCAAAAAAGTGCGGCCTGCCTGTCTCGGTAAAGACGCGTATTGGCTACGACAGAGACGAACTCGACTCGTGGCTGCCAGAGTTGCTCGCGGAAGAGTTCGAGGCGATCATTATCCACGCACGCACGCGCAAGGAGATGTCGGATGTGCCCGCACACTGGGACGCGGTAGCACGCGCCGTAACTATTCGCAACGCCGCAGGTTCAAACACCCTGATCGTGGGCAACGGAGACATCAAAGACATAGGCGATGCACGTGAGAAAGTTGCTGCAACAAAATGCGACGGTGTGATGCTCGGCCGCGCGATCTACGGCAATCCGTGGCTGTTCGCGGAAGCGAACAACCCTGAGCGTAGTCGAAGGGCTATTACTCCGCAGCAAAAGATCACCGCACTGCAAGAGCACTTACAACTATTTGATGAGCTACTCAGCCACACAACGAATTACGCGACGATGAAGAAACATTTCAAAGCATATATCTCTGGCTGGGATGGGGCCAAGGAAGCGCGAATACAGCTTATGGCGACCGAGAGTGTTGCCGAGGCCCTTGCGCTGCTGCAAAGACTTCACGCAACCTTCAGCACATCTCCATGATGATGCGTGTATATGGCAAAGGCAAAACGCGCGCGTAAGCGCGTCGGAGGGAAAAGTTCTCGCGGGCCGCAAGGAGCGGTGAATGCATTAGTAGATGCAATTGTTGAATTGGGAGAGGCCGCACAGGGCCTCAAGGAGTCGTGGAAGCATATTGCGAAGGCGGGCAAAGATGGCAAACGTGTGGTCAAGCCGCTCGAACGTGCCGGTAAGGCCGTCGTATCGCGAGCTAAGAAGCTAGTCGGTATGGGGAAGAAAAGAAAGAAGAAGCTCTAACACAGAGTGCGCTTGCATATAGCCACATAAAGAAATAGTCTTCTCTCGGGCCACATCTCGTGGCAAGAGGAGCTGCACATGGCACTCACGGTTGGTGCGTTGCGACGTGCAACTCTCGAGTTGCACGATGCAAGAGAAGTGGTAACGATCTCGGCACTTTCCTCCAAGCTCGGCTTTACGCCGAGGCAGGTCCGATCATTCGTAGATTCGGTAAACGGACTCCGCGAGGAGTTGCGGATCTACTCGGCTCGCGACTTCGTTGCGCTCATGTACGTCGACGCTGCAGATTGTCTGCGGCTAAAGGGCGAGGGGGTCACATACATCGCGCTAGCCCGTGAGCTCGGCCTTCCGAGGCAAACGGTTCGGAGTGCGTTTGAGCGCCATCCTGACTGGGCGGTATATATGTGGCTCTCTAGTCCGGTCGATGCAAAGAGAAAAGAAAGAAAACATGTCTACTCCGCAGCCGTCTCCGAGTTGAGGAGAAAAAAGATAAAAAGGAGCCGCTGGGCGGTCGCAAAGGAGTGTGGATATGTACTCAACCTCGTCCTGCGCGACTTCAAGCGAGATCCTACGCTCTGGGATCTTTTGAAAGACTGAGCTCCCGCCCACGACGCGGGAGCCATTGTTTTGTATACTGTGCGGAATGAAGAAAGACGCGCGGCACACAACGCTGTATCGGCAATACCGGCCGCAGACGTTTGATGAGGTGCGCGGGCAACCGCAGGTCACCGAGACGCTCGAGAAGACGATAAAGAATAAGAAGATAGCGCACGCCTACCTTTTTGCAGGCGGACGCGGCACGGGCAAGACTTCGGTCGCACGCATCTTGGCGCGTGAGCTTGGAGTGTCCGACAAAGACCTCTACGAAATAGATGCCGCGTCCAATCGCGGGATCGATGACATCCGGCTTCTGCGCGAAGGGGTGTATGCAATGCCTTTTGAATCGAAGTATAAGTTTTACATTATTGATGAGGCGCACATGCTTACCAAAGAAGCATGGAACGCCTTGTTAAAGACTTTGGAAGAGCCGCCTGCGCATGCGATATTCGTGCTTGCCACGACCGACCGCGACAAAGTGCCCGAGACCATACAGTCGCGTTGCGAGATCTATGCCTTCAAGCAGCCGACGCGCGCGATGAATGCAGAAATGGTCGCAGACACCGCCAAGAAGGAAGGGTATACGTTGGAGCGAGCCGCGGCGGAGCTGATCGCACTCCTTGCAGAAGGATCGTTCCGCGACGCACTTTCAATATTGCAAAAAGTCCTCGCTGTGTCGAAAGATAAGAAGATCGAGGTCGCGGAAGTCGAATTAGTTTCAGGCGCGCCGCGCGGGGAGATAGTACGGCAGATCCTCTCTGCAATCGCAAAAAAGAGCCCCTCGACTGCGCTCGGGGTGATACAGCAAGCCGTATCAGAAAACATGGATGCGCGCACGCTTGTGAAGCTTCTTATCCATCGCATGCGCGTCATTTTGCTCCTGCGCTACGCGCCTGATCTTGCCGACGAGCTCTCGCAAGAACTTACCGAAGCCGACCTCGCGCTTGCGAAAGAGATCTCCAAAGAGCCCGGGGTGACCTCTGGCACGCTCCAGAAACTTCTCGAAGCATACTCACAGACTGCGTACGCCGCCGTGCCGCATCTGCCGCTAGAGCTTGCGATCATAGATATATGCGAAAAAGACAAAAAAGAATAGAGCGAAAAAGAGTAACGCCAGCCGCGAAGCTGGGAAAGATGGAAACAACCTCCTGGGGGCACGTCGCCAATTGGTACCACGACCACGTCTCGGAGAACGACGATACGTACCACGAGAAGATCATTAAGCCGAATCTCTTGCGCGTGCTCGGAGATGTACGCGGCAAGCACGTGCTTGATGTGGCATGCGGGCAAGGATTTTTCTCGCGCGCCGTTGCTTCTGCAGGCGCGCGCATGACCGGCATCGATATCGCAGCTCCGCTCATCGCACTTGCCAAAAAGCAGGGCCCGCCGGATATTTCCTACATCGTCGCGTCCGCCGAGCGTATTGCTCTTCCGGACACCTCGTTCGACGCAGCGATATGCGTGCTCGCACTGCAGAATATCAAAGACCTCTCCGGCACCTTGGCCCAAATCTCACACTTGCTAAAAAGCGGCGGCTCATTCACGATCGTCCTCAACCATCCTGCCTTCCGCATTCCCCGCCATTCACAGTGGGGTTTCGATCCTGACGCCAATGTTCAATTCCGGCGACTAGATGCCTATCTTTCTGAAAGTGCCCACCAGATACGCATGCACCCCGGTTCGGCGCCAGACGTCATCACGATGTCGTACCACCGACCGCTGCAGCTCTATATGAAAGAGCTCGCGAAGCACGGCTTCGCATTGTCGGCGCTTGAGGAATGGATCTCGCATCGTATGAGCGAGAAGGGCCCGCGCGCTGCGGCAGAAGACCGCGCGCGCAAAGAATTTCCACTCTTTCTAATGCTCAGTGCGCGCAAAGTAACTTGAGGGTGTATGGCGACTTTTCATCGTTTGGATCGTCGTCTAGTCCTCAATATATATTTGACGATCGTTGGCATCCTCTTTGTGGCAATCGCCGCGTGGTTTTTGTATGGCGACACGTTTGGGCGCCAAGAAAGTTTCATTGGTGTTGCAACTACGACTCAAACAGTCATATCCACAGCATCGCACCCCATACAATTAGTTATTCCCGCAGCAGGCGTGGACGCAGAAGTAGAAGAGGTTGGCGTCACTTCGAGCGGAGCGATGGCAACGGCGAAAAAAATAAAGAACGTCGGGTGGTACAAGTACGGCGTTGTACCCGGGCAAATGGGAAGCGCGGTCATTGATGGGCACGTGGATGATTGGGTGGGGCTTGCCGGGGTGTTCCGGAATCTCAAGGATCTGAAAGTAGGGGATGATGTGTATGTGGATGCTGAGAACGGAGAGCGCCTGCACTTCGTCGTTACCGACATCCGTATCTATCCGTACAAGAGCGTGCCGGTCGAGAAGATCTTCATAAGCAATGACGTCCCCCGCCTCAACCTCATCACCTGCACCGGCGCGTGGATCCGCAGCGAGAAGACCTACGACCACCGCCTCGTTGTCTATACGGAATTACGAAACAAATAAATGCCTTGTTTGTTTATTCAATTGAATTAGCAAATAAGGCGGATAGTGACAGATTGGGGTCAGCCTCGTCTAGAGCATTTTCAGCGCAGTATCGAGGCCGGGATGTCGATTTTTTGGCAGTGAATAATTGACGGTAGTATTTACCTGCTCGCTCTCGATAAGATCTACGCCCGCCAGCACACGCAGGTGGCGCGAGGTTGCTGCAAATGAAAGTCGTATGTGTTCTGCAATTTTACCGACGGATGCTGGGCCTTTTGTGTGGAGAAATTGCACTATCGCAAGACGTCGCCGGTTGGCCAACGCTTTTAGTACTCGCTCCGACTCAATGATCCGATTGCGTCTCTCGCTCATCAAGCTCATTATTTGTTAATTCAAACGAATTAGCAAATACATTTATACACTGGTGGAATATTGTGAGATGTTTGGTATTCTCTAAGTGTTTGGGGGATCGTCTAATGGTAGGACATCAGGTTTTGGTCCTGAGTATCTAGGTTCGAGTCCTAGTCCCCCAGTCAGCTTATGCTAAGTCAGGTGACTGAGGCGAAAAGACAGCTCAGGGTAAAAGCTTTTTGAACATCTCGCTGAGTTCTTTGATGCCGATCGGTTTCGTGAGGTGTGCAGAGAAACCCGCATCGAGGGCTTTTTGTTTGTCTTCGCGAAGACCGTACCCTGTAAGCGCGACCACGGGTGGTGGAGGTATGCCACGTGCCTTGAGAGCTCGAATAACCTCATACCCATCCATGTTGGGCATGCCGATATCGAGTAGGATGATATCGAAATCCGAAAGTGTCTCGTGCGCAAGGGCATCAATGCCCGAGTAACGTGCTTCTGCACGACATCCCGACATGTTGAGAAGCTTGACGAGAGAGTCTGCAGCTTGGACGTTGTCGTCCACAACGAGCACATGCTGAGTCATTCTCTGCGTACCCGCGTCCGAGCCGGGCTCTGACGCAAAGCTAACGATATCCGTGATGGGAAGCTTGATCACAAATTCGCTCCCTTTGCCTCTTCCTTCGCTCCGCGCTGCGATAGAGCCTTTATGTAGCTCCACTATTTTCTGCACGAGCGCGAGCCCGATACCCAGCCCGCTCGCATTGTCCTTGCCGTGCCCTTGAAAATAAATCTCAAAAATATTGGGTAGGTCGGCAGGATCGATGCCTTCGCCATTGTCGCGGATCTTGAGGACAGCGTACTCATCTTCCTTCGCGAGGTCGACCCATATGGATCCACCGGAATGGGTAAATTTCACGGCATTGTTGATGAGGTTGCTGGCAGCCTGCTCAAGCCGTGTGTCGTCCGCCCATACCGGCAGGGGTGTCGAGGGATAGGTAAAATGGAGCGTGATGTCGGATGCACGAAACAAGGCGTCATTGGCTTTCAGTGAGCGCTCGACAAGCTTACGCAACTCCAGGGTATGGGGTACGATCTCGATCTTTGCCTGAGTGAAGCGGGTTACGTCTAAAAGGTCGCCGAGGAGTTTCGCGAGGTGGTCAAACTGATGTTCTATTCCCGCAAGCTCCTCGCGCACATCAGTCGTCATCTCACGAAGTTTCAGAAGTTCAAGAGAGCTCTTAATCGGCGCCAAAGGATTCCGGAGCTCGTGCGAGAGCGAGGCCAAGAAGAGGTCCTTAGCCGTATCGCGCTTGGCTATTTCGAGAGACAGGCGGCCATTGTCGAGTATGACACCGAGGTCGTTGCAGAATTCCTGGAAAAATTCGAAAGCGTTCTGCGTGTATACTCTGCCAGACTTCGCGTATCCGAGCGAGAGTGCGCCGAGCGTCTTGCCGTGCGCACAAATAGGAATGATCATGAGCGATTTCAGCCCCAGCCTCTGCATCGCCTTCAAATGCTCCGGCGAGCGAGCGCCCTGACGTATCGTCTCGTCGGTAACAACAGGTACGAATTGTGCTTTCCCGGTCCGGATGACCGCGTAGAGGTCGGCAGAATTTTTCTCGGTGGTGGGAAAACGCTTCTCGAACTCAAAGAGGTAATCGGTCATTTTCTGGTCCTGATGGATGACCGCGATACGCTCAAGGCCATTGTGCTCGACGAGGACATCGATCGCACACCAGTCGGCGAGCGAGGGCACGGTCAATTTGGCTTTTTCGAGAAGCCACGTGCGGAAATCCACCTTCGTCGAAAGGATCTTCGCCGATTCCAGCATGAAACGAAGCTTGTCCTCGCGCGAATTGTTGCGCGAGACATCCGTTGCACTAATCGTATTTTTCTTCTTAAGGTTGGGTTGGATCATGCATAGTTAGGACTCTGAACCATGCGCAGCACAGTTAGAGGTGCAGTGTAGCACCCAATCATTAAGGTATGATGAAGACGCGGTGAAGCAGGCTCGAACATCGTACCCTGGCCGGGCAGGCCAAACACCCAGGTCGGTTCTAAATATTATGTTGCGGCGGCAGTGCCGGCTACGTAGCCCGTTGTCCAGCACAGCTGCAAGCTGTAGCCTCCCGATGGGCGATTGATATCGAGGATATCGCCGACGAGGAAAAGATTTTGATATTTTAGCGAGCGCATCGTTTTGAAATCTATTTCCGTAAGCGCGGCGCCTCCGGCGACGATGACTGCCTTGTCCATGCCGAGCAGATGTTTGGCATCGAACCCGAGATGTTTGAGCGTTTTCATGAGTCGGATGCGGGCCTCGCGCGTCACGCCGTTGCAAAAAGCCTCTGGATCGATCTGCGCTTTTTGGAGCACGAGTGGGACGAGCGCCGGTGCGAGAAATTCGCTAAGGGAATTCTTGATCATTTTGTTGCTGTTGTGCTTGAGTGCGTTTTGGAGCACGGCATTCACTTTTTCGTATCCCATATCGGGCAGGAGATCGATCTCAAGGTGCACCGCGCCGTATTTTAGAAGCTCACCGATCTCGTGGCTCATATTGAGAATGCCGGGGCCACTGAGGCCTACATGCGTAAAAAGTATTTTACCTCGTGCCTGCGCCTGCTGTACCTCATTCTGATAGAGCGTGATCTTGGCATTTTGCACGCTCACGCCCGCAGCGCGCTTCGCCGGATCCATGAGTGCGATGGGTACGAGCGCGGCGCTCGCACCTAGCACCGTGTGGCCGAGATCACGCAGCCACGCATATCCATCGCCGGTCGATCCTGTCTCTGGATGCGACAGACCGCCGGTCGCGAGGATGAATTTCTTTGCGCGGATCGTCTTACCGCCTTTCAACTCTGCCTCCGTAATATTGCCACCGCGGTGCTGGAGGCGGACGACTGTGGCGCTTGGCATCACCGTCACGTTCGTCGTTTCCAAATAGTTCACAAGTGTATCCCAGACGGATCGAGCGGTATTGGAAAGCGGGAAGACGCGCTGATTTGCCTCCTCTTTGGTGGGCATGTTGCGAGAATGGAAAAATTCGAGGGTTTTGTCCACGCTCCACTGCGAAAAGGGGGAGAAAAGGAATTTACCGCTGTCTTTAAATTTGGCGAGGAGCTTTTTATTGTCGAGCTCAGCATTGGTCACGTTGCACCTGCCACCGCCGGTGATGAGTAGTTTCTTGCCGAGCGACTTGTTCTTTTCGATGAGGATGACCTTAGCCCCTTTTTCGGCCGCCCTGCCGGCTGCCATCATGCCTGCCGGTCCGCCACCGATGACGGCGACGTCCCAGATCTCTTCCTCGGCCCTTGCTTTCATAGCAGCATACTATCAGTTCCATTTCTTCGGAGCTTGTATATCATTACAGCATTCGTGACGTATGTATTTTGTGTATCTATTGAAGTGCAACGACGGCTCTATTTATACGGGCATAACCAATGATCTGGTAAAACGTTTGCATAGCCATAAAACCGGCGTAGGCGGAAATTATACCCGGGCAAAAGGCGCAGTGAAGATCTTGTACTCTGAAAAAGCCTCGGGTCGCGGCGCAGCTCTCAAGCGTGAGGCCGAGATCAAAAGCTGGACACGACAAAAGAAACTTGCACTTGTCGCGTCCTAATACTCGACATCGGACCAAACTCGCAGTCAGAACAAAAGAAACAGCAGGAACCCGTCAGTACGGACTCCTGCTAGTGGTGACGGGGAACCGTTGGATTGTGACCTTAGTGCCGGTGTCGTCGATGATCCTGACCTCTTCGGGCCATGGAAGTGCTTCGAGATCAAGGCCAATCTGCTGCACCTGGGTGACACTCAGGATGTCGGCGTAGACACTCGACTCGTGCTCGGAGAACTCCGAGCGGCCATCCCAGTGAGACGCGGTGAACGTGGTGTCGAGCTGGTCACGGCGGATCTGGAGACCGAGCTCTTGGCGAAGGCCGCGGACAGCGGCTTCGACGTCGCTTTCGCCACGCTTGCGCGTTTCGCTTATCGTCGAGCTCTTGACCTTCGGAATGATGCGCTTCTTGCGCACGTACTCCCGTTGGATCTCACAGTATCTTGCATTGCAGCGCAAGACGGTGACAAAGATCGCCACCCCGAGCGCCACACGCACGACGCGTCCGGTGCTGGTGTAGTGCAGCTGCACCTCGCTGCCTCGGATCTCCGCGAAGAGATCCGCCAGGGTCTTCGTGCTGCGCCGGTCGTACGTCGCGAGGTTGATCTTTCTGCCCGTGGGCCCTCTCCCTTCGGAGAGGAATTCGAGCATTTGCGCGTAGGTCACGATTTGAATCGTCATGACCGCTCTCCTCTCTGTTGGGATTTGTGTCTGTGGCTCTATCGCCCAGCGAAAGAGTACTCGGTGGGCACTATTTTGCAACCCGCTACAATTCCGGCAGAACGCGCCGCAGATCGACAAGCCCGGCGGGTTTTACAAGGTAATCGTCGATTCCCGAATTTCTGAAGTGTTTTTTTGCCTCGCCAGTACTGTAACCCGTAAGCGCGATGATACGCCCTGTAAAACCATGCTTCCTAAGCTTCTTTGCTACTGCATAGCCGTCTTGATCAGGCAGACCTATATCCAAGAGGACAGCGGCTGGAGAGAGGCTGAATGTATTTTCGATCGCTTCTTTGCCGTCGTATGCATATGCGACGGAGTAGCCTTGCAACTCGAGAAGTCGCCCGATACCTGCGGCTGCAGCGTCGTTATCGTCCACGATCAGAACGAGAGGGCCGGGTTTTTTTGGTGCCTTCGCTGGTTTCGATCCCTGATGTTCTTCGGTTATCGAGATATCATCAGCAGGCAAAACAGGGAGGCGAACGGTGAAGCGGCTGCCCGCTCCTATGCCCTCACTTTCAGCAGAGACGGCACCTCCGTGCATCTCTACAAAATTGCGTACCAGTGCAAGGCCAATGCCAAGTCCTTTCTCGCTGCGTTCGCCCTGTTCGATCTGCTGGAACGGCAAAAAAATAGTTTCAAGCGCATGAGGACTCAATCCCACGCCTTCGTCGGAGACTTCTATTTCGGCGAGGCCTTGTTCCTCTCGTACGAGAAGGGTAATCGTGTCACCTGAGTTGGAATACTTCGAAGCGTTCGTAAGGAGATTGGAGAAGATCTGCTCTATCCGTACCGAGTCACCAGCGACATAGAGCGGCCGGTTTGCTCCCCTGAAGACCAGTGTCTGATGCAATTCCTTACGGTGGTGTTCGGTCGAGAGTATTGCACTTTTGAGCGCTGATTCGAGTTCGACCTGTTCTTTTTTCAGGCTGATCTTCCCTTCAGAAATGCGCGAGACATCGAGCAGGTCATCGAGAAGTCTGCGCACGGTTGCCATCCGATCCGCCATCATATCGAGCCCTTCCTTCTCCTCCGCATCGCGCGGACCTTTGAGTTGCAGTAAATCAATCGTGGAAACGATAGGCGCCAGAGGATTGCGGAGCTCGTGTGCGAGAATAGCGATAAAATCGTTTTTCGCTCTTGATTCTGAGCTGACACGGGCAAGCATATTCTCAAGCGTCGCAAGTTGGGAGAACATGATATTCCTGTTGACGCGCCTATCTTCCGCAAGCGAGGAGATAAGGAGAAAGCTTGCGCTGAGCGCGATCAGAAATAACTCCACCTCAAATAAACGCTGTGCAAGCGCGACACTCTCTGTGGATGCGAGGGTGCCTGCGATGGCGAACAGGGAGGTTATACAGAGAGCTAGAGTCACGAAACGTGGACGGAGCCTGAGCGCTATCACAAAGAGCGGAATGAGAGGGAGATACATCAGGTAGATGCCTAGAATAGTCTGCGTGCCATCGACGAACAGCATCCAGTCGATCCCAATAAGGAGGATAAAGATTCCAACTGTTTCGACCGCTTCCAGCAGAGTGCGGCGAAATCGGGGTTTTGCGGACCAGCGAAGGATGAGCGGCACCACGATAAAGGAAGAGGACAGCGTTGCGACATACCCGTAACCCCACATCCCGAGGGTGTACGGAAGCCCTCCTACCGCGCTAGTCGCGGCTTCTACGGTAGGGACAAGCAGGGATACAAACCCCAAGACCGCAAGGGTCGCGAACGCATCGCGCATATGTCTGAAAAGCGGATCAAGCCGTACTCTTCGAAGCAGGTACGAGCCCGCGCTTGCAAAGGCGACAGCAATGACCGGTGAGACGACGAGAGTCTGATCGGGTACCTGTCCGAGCAAGCCGCCGATGAGCGCCGCTCCCAAAACTACTGGCCAAAGTCGTAATCCGCCAAAAAAAAGAGCGCAGAGCGCGATCATGTTCGCTGGATTGAGAGAAGCGGCTGCGGGCAAAAGAAGGACCGAGCCTACATACACCGCCACATATGATACGAATAGTATGCTGGCAACTCGCCACTCGTGTTTGCTGTACAACTGGAGGTATGATGAATGAGCACTCAGGGTCATAGCGAAGTTTGCATATAGTATCAGGAATATTGGGTTTTCCTTCAATGCATAACGGTTGCCTCTTCATCCTATCTACATCCTATTCTTCATACTCTTAGCTGCACGCCCGCGGCGCGGGATTATAAGATTAATTATTTCTCAACAACATTTATGGAACTTATCGCATTTTTGGTGCTCGGAGGTATCGCAGGTTGGCTTGCGTCTCTCTTTATGGGTACCGACGCGCAACAGGGCATTATCCTCAATATCGTCGTGGGAGTCGTCGGCGCTTTCTTAGGCGGATGGCTGTTCACAACGTTTGGCTCCGTGGGCGTAACGGGCTTCAACTTCTACAGCCTCATTGTCGCCGTCATCGGTGCAGTACTTCTGCTCTGGATCGTGCGACTTGTGCGCCGCTAACAGCTCAACGGAACACAAAAGCGCCCTTGATCGCATCTTGGGCGCTTTTGTCTAAATCCGGTAAGATGAGCGGATATGCTCGTAGATGACGTTACAGTGCGCCTTGAGGCGGGCGCGGGCGGGCGCGGCTCTGTCGCGTTCAATAAGGTACGACTCGCGCTTGGCCCCACGGGCGGCGATGGGGGGCAGGGCGGCAGCATCTATTTCGAAGGCGTTACCGACATCAATGCGCTCTCGCGATACGCACATAGGCAGCCGATCCTTGCGGAGAAGGGAAAGGACGGCCGCGGGCAATTCCTAGACGGCCGCGGCGGAGAGGACCTCCTGTTGCAAGTGCCCACTGGCACTATGATCATCAATACGCAGACCGGTTTTGCGCGCGAAATAGTAAAGGTGGGAGAGCGGATGCTTGCTGCGGGAGGTGGCGAAGGCGGAAGAGGGAATTTCAAATTCCGCTCCTCGACCAATACATCTCCAAAAGAATACGAAGATGGAAAAGTGGGAGACAGAGCGACGTATCGCCTGGAACTTCGGCTTATCGCTCACGTGGGGCTTGTGGGTTTGCCGAATGCCGGCAAATCGAGTTTGCTCAACGAGCTCACGGCAGCAAAAAGCCGGGTCGCCAATTACGCGTTTACCACACTCGAGCCGCACCTCGGCGCGTACTATGAGCTCATACTCGCGGACATTCCAGGGCTCATCGAAGGGGCGTCTGGCGGCAAAGGGCTTGGCTTCAAATTTCTCAAACACATCGAGCGCACCAAAACGATCTTCCACCTTGTCACGAGCGAATCAGACGACCCCGTGCGCGATTACGGAGTAGTTCGCAGCGAACTCACAAGCTACAGCCCCGCGCTCGCGGACAAGGAAGAACATATTTTTCTTACAAAATCCGACATGGTCACGCCAGAGCGAATTCGCGAAATTGTCGCATCCTTTGCCAAGCTCGACAAAAAAGTAACACCGATCTCTGTCCTCGATGCGGAAAGTTTGAAAGTGGTGAAAGCAATACTGAATACGATAAAGGACGGGCTCGGAAAGGTTTGAAACCTTTGCTGCCTGCGTCACTCGGAAATGCAAACGCACGCGTTTGCATTTCGCTCGCTATCCTCGGCAGATAAAACAAAAGCGCCCCATAAGGGCGCTTTTGCTCAAACCGTTAGGTTTAGGAAACCCGGCTGACCTTGACCGCGTTGGGTCCTTTCGGACTCTCGGCGATCTCAAAGCTGACCTTGTCGCCTTCGCGAAGCTCATCGAACTGTACGTTCAAGAGCTCGTTGGAGTGGAAAAAGAGATCTTTTTCACGACCTTCGACTTTGATGAACCCGAATCCCTTATCGGTGAGACGGGCAATAGTTCCTTCTTGCATAGCAATTGAGAAAAAATTTCGTTTGTAATTGTATCAAGACAGGAGACTGGAGTGGAAGCTCGATCCTTACTTCTCTGGATCAGGCCCCGGTTTGATGCAGCAAATCTATCATAGGGCTTTTCCCTTGTCAAGCTATTGTACAGATGGTGATAGTATGAGGTTCATGGCGAAGAAAACTGCTCGTACAAACAAATATACCCATTACCACAAAGATGGGAGTATTTGGGCGAAGGGAAGGACGAAAGGCGGGAAGATGAATGGGTATTGGGAGTGGTTCAGGAAGGATGGCTCGAAAATGCGCTCAGGATATTTCAAAGGCGGCAAACAAACGGGCAAATGGACGACGTATGACAGGAAGGGGAAGGTTGTAAAGGTCAGTGATATGAGTTGAGAGTTCATGAAGCCGAGGTGAAAGAGTGCCAAGCTGTTGCCGTCTCAAGAATACGAATGCAGTATTTATTTCGTTTTGTAGCTACGTGGTTTGTTGCTGCGCTGGTACTGGCGCCGGCTTTTGCTTTGGCGCAAGCGACGACCACTGGGCGAGGGGAAGGTGGATGGTGGTATCGCCAGTCCAGCGAATTTAAGCAGAAGGTCGCAGCACTCGGCGACGTTGCAGATCCCGTTATCACGATGCCGATACTTTTTGGCGTCGACATCACCAAGCTTTTGCACAATTACGGCGAAGTGCGCGCGAGCGGGCGCACGCACGAGGGCGAAGATATCATGGCGCTGAAGGGTACCCCGATCGTCTCCCCGACGGCCGCTGTCGTCACGCGCGTGGATTACGGAGCGGGCGAAGGGAATGCCGTCTACACCGCCAATCCCGGAGGAGAGATATTTATTTATTACCATCTCGATCGCGTCGCAGAAGGCCTCGCTGCGGGCCAGGTGCTGGAGCGAGGAGCACTCATCGGCTACGTGGGCAATACGGGAGATGCTTCAGGAGGGGCCTCGCACTTGCACTTCGAAGTCCGCAAGACCGAAGGCAATACGCCGACCGATCCGTCCGTGCGCCTCACGCGCGAATTTACTCCGGAAGAGAAGATGTTGTATCTATCGAAAATCCTCACGCAGACAACCGACCCAGATGCGATGGCGCAATTCCTCGCCTCCAATTTTCGTGGTCCATTTACCGTAGCTCTGGGCAGAGGTGTACCACTGCCGCCCCTTATCGCAGCGCTGATCAATCCGGCGCCGGTGGATGCCTCTGTCCCTGCGGCGATCCCTCCGAGCGGCTCGCTCACACGCAATCTGTATCGTGGGACACGCGGCGAGGATGTACGCCTGCTGCAGAAACTTCTCAATCGCAACGGCTTCGCCGTGGCCGCTTCGGGCCCCGGCTCCATAGGAAATGAGACGACATATTTTGGCCCTGCGACCCTGGCAGCAGTTATTAGGTTCCAAAGTGCACGCGGGATTTCTCCCACGATTGGCTATGTAGGCCCGCTGACGCGGGCGAGCCTTGCACAGCTTTCAATCTAATGGTGCGCTGTAATCAATCTAAGTCTCATTCGTCCTAGTACTAGCCGTCCAAACACATACAGGGCGGCATCGTTATAAGTTCAAAAAAACATCATGAAGAAAAGCAATAAGGTAAATAAGTATCTTCTCGCATCTGGTGCTGCAGCACTTGCCCTGCTCGTCGCTTTGCCCGTGCTTGCCGACTCGGATCGCGAGGATCGATTACTAAGGGTAAAGGAGAACTTCGGCTTCGGCGCGATGGTCAAGTTGTTCGACAACGATAACGACGGCAACAGTGGCCGTGAGAATCGCGACCGCAATAATCGCGATGGCCGAAAGGGTGATAATGGCGCCTCCGCACAGGCGTTAAGCTCGTTGAACTCGGTAAAGAGCTCCGCAGCTATCGCTGGCCACATCACGGCGATCAACGGCACGCAGATAACAGTCCAGAGTGCCAACGGCACGATCTACACTGTCGACGCTTCGAACACGGGCTTCGCTGGTAACCTCGGCGCGGCTGTGATCGGCGACCTTCGCGTTGGCGATCGCGTGGTTGTCCGCGGAGAATTGAACGGTACGGTCATGACCGCCAAGAAGATCCATGACTTCTCCCTCATGCAGCGCACAATCCTCAATGTGGTCGGCGCAGCGGGCGCCGGGGTCGTGTCCTCTATCGACGGGCAGACATTCACGATTCATCCGATCAGTAAGCTGGCTACGACGACGGTAACGACGGATGCCACAACGGTCTTCCGTGTGAACGGCGTTGCGACGACATCGGATGCGCTCGATGTGGGCTCGAGAGTCATCGTCTTCGGCACCTCGACTTCTGACACAAGCATCACTGCTTCGTTCGTAAGCATCTTGAATCACAGCTTCGGCTGGTTCAAGCACTTCTTCCTCTTCCGATAAGGTAAGAGTGAAATAGAAAACAGCCCCGACGTTCCGTCGAGGCTGTTTTCTTTCTCCCATCTCGCCGCCGCACACCCGATCGCTCGTCTCGTCGGGCGGCTCCACCTTCTTTTCATCATCTGCTTTCTTAGGTGCGGGCTTCTTGACTTTTTCTTTCGCCGCTTTGCGCGCCGCCTCGTCCCGCAGCCATTCCTCGTGCTCGTAGTCTGGTGCCATGTGCCAATTATACTCCGCGACGCACAATGCTAGAATTGCTGACATGAGCATTGTGTTCTTGGGACTGCCGGGGCGTGAGCAGCGAGCATTTGTAAATGCGCTGAACTATGCGACTAGCGGGGCAGTCGAACTCGCGATCATCCGCCACCGGGAACCTCGCACTTTGGCTGATCACTTGAAGCGTGCATGGGAAGTCGCGAGCGCGCCTGGGCTCCTGCAAGAGCTTTGGTACGCAGTGGCTTTGCGTCTCAGCAAGAAAACACGCCTTGCGCTCAAGTATTTTCGGGGATCAAGCCTGAAAGATGGTCCGCCGGAGTTTGACCCACCCAGGCTCGACGTCACCGACATGAATGGGGCCGAAGTGCACGAAATTCTAAAAAAAATCGCGCCCAAACTTATCGTCGTCTGGTGCAGCGCGATCTTAAAGCCGCACATTCTCGAATGTGCCCCGTACGTCATCAATTTCCACACCGGTATCTTGCCGTACTACCGCGGCGCAGTGGCGAACCAGTTCGCAGTATTGCGCCGCGACGAGAAACACATCGGAAGCACTATCCACCTTGTGACACCCGGAGTCGACAGGGGCGACATCATCGCGCAAATATATGGCGACACGAATAAGCCGCCGCGTGAAATGTTTCGCGAGGTCAACGACAAGAGTCTCGCGCTATTTATCGAGATCGCGCAAAAGATTCTTGCAGGCGAAAATGTCCCGCGCCAGCAGCAGGATCAAACCAAGGGCGAATTCTTCCGCCTCAGCCAATGGAGCAACAAACTCCGCTGGATCGTCGGGCAACAGCTTTTACGGTGGGAAGAGAAGGGCATTTTTTAATATGGCAAAACTAAATAAGATTTTAGAAGAGATTTCAAAAGACCAACTTGGGTTTAATACCAACGATACTATGGGCTTATCTGGCCCGATACATCCCGGAATAATTCATGGGCTCCGACATCCATCCAAAAACGGATTGAGCGGATGGTATGTGTGGCAAGGTGACTACAAAGAGGATGCCGATTTCTTTAATCCGATTCACATGTCGCATGTAGTACAGGAACATGCAGTACTAGAGAAATACTTTATGCTCCCTCCCGGTCATCGGTTCTTAATCGATACGACTAATGGCTATGAAGATGTCTGGTACGACGAGAAACTCTTGGATATTTAATGAGCTTCAAAGATCATCGTTTTTGATGCGTTTGCGAAGTAAGGCGGCTTGGGCGTTGAAGAAATGCAGGTTGTGCAGAGAGCCGAGCTTCATGCCGGTCAATTCCTTCGCGCGCATGAGGTGGCAGATGTATGCGCGCGTATAGGTGGCGCAGACATCACACACGCACTTTTTGTCGAGCGGCTTCATTTCTTTGAGATAGCGGCGATTGCGGATGTCGAGCCGGCCTTCTGAGGTGAAGATAATGCCGCGGCGTGCGTAGTGCGTCGGCGCAATGCAATCAAACGTGTCGCCGCCGGCGCTTGCGATGTAGGGAAAATCTTCGGGGTGCCCGACACCGAGCACATGCCGCGGCTTCTCCTCGGGTAGCGCGTCATGGACTTCACTCAATACCTTCTTGAGCGATTTTTTGTCATAGCCGAATTCCCCGCCGATGCCGAATCCTTGAAAGGGAAGCGCACCAATGATGCGCGCGCTCTCGAGCCGCAGGTCCTTGAAGCCGCCGCCTTGCACGATGCCGTAGAGTGCCTGCTTCGTCTTTTGCGCTTTGAGGCACTCTGTGGCCCAGCGATGCGTGCGCTCAAGCGATCGCTCCATGTAGATGCGATCCGCGAGCGGCGAAGGGCACTCATCAAGCGCGAATATGATGTCGGCGCCTAGCGCTTCCTGGATGCGAATAGATTCCTTGGGCCCGAGGAAGAGCGGCGTGCCATCGATAGGTGAGCGGAAGCTCACGCCGTTGTCGGTGATCTTGATGTTGACTGGCTGCGCGCCTTCAGCTATCGAGCGTGCAGGCTCTTTCTTGAGAATTTTTCCGACACCGTGATCTGTGCCAAAGCCTAAGCTAAATACCTGAAAGCCGCCGGAATCCGTCATGAGCGGCTTTTTCCAACACATGAATTCGTGGAGCCCCCCTGCGCGCTTCACGATTTTTTCTCCCGGTGCGATGTGCAGGTGATACGTATTGCAGATGAGCACCTGCGAGCCCGCATCTGCTACCTCATCGCTCTCGAGCGTGCGCACCGTGGCGCGCGTGGCCACAGGGACAAACGCCGGTGTCTCTATCTCACCATGCGGCGTTTTGATAACCCCGAGCCGCGCCCGCGACTTTTTGGAGCGCTTGAGTATCTTGAACTCGAACATTGGCAAAGGATACAGGTTCTAAATTCTTCGACAAGCCAATATATGCTAATTCGCGCGAATTAGAAGGTATTGAATACGGCAGCCAGGATTTTGGGAGCACTTGGGGATAGGTGATAGAACACATTTACACTACGCTGCTCCTTGCCGATGAAACCGGCTCGCTCAAGCATATTTAAATGTTTGGAGGTCGAGGTAAAAGACAAGCGAATCGCTTGCGAAATTGCCGTTACGTCCGCTTCCTTCTTCCGGCGTAAAAAGTCGAGGATCGCCAGGCGCCTTCTGTTGGCTAGCACTTTCAGCTCCCGTTCCGCCGCAATACTGTTCATCTTCCAACTATATGCTAATTCGCGCGAATTAGCATATAAGCATGGGGATTGCATTGCAGGCGCCATTACGGAAGAGTTGATTTTAGAGCTCGGATGTGGTATTGTTGTAACCCATGAATCTTCCCTCGAAAACCTTCCAGCAAAACGGCCGATGGATAGAAAAGCCCAACACCACCAAGGTTGATGTCTGCGCCTGCAAGAACAAGTACATCAAAACGCGCAAGAACCAGGAGCAATGCATCAAGTGCATCTACAAATCCTCTCGGCACTAACCGAGCAACCTTACCCGGATTTTTGCTACAGTGGAGGCGATGGAAACCCTAAAAGCATGGGCGAAATATCTGGAGCCGGGGGCGTTTTATTTCGCGCTCGCGATCGTGTTCACTATTATGACCTTCGTGCGCGAACCACTGGGATTGCCCGGCATTGATACGCTTGCGGATATCGCGAAGGGATTTTTTGATCGATACGGTCTCATCGCACTCTACATATCCGCAGTAATCGAGAGCCTCTTTATGATCAGCTTCTACTTCCCCGGTTCACTCGTTGTCATCTTAGCCATTCTCGTGTCCGACAGAAGTCCCGAGTCGCTAGCGGTTATCGTCATCATCGGATGGGCGAGCGTGCTCACTGCGACCGCGATTAATTACTGGCTCGGGAGAGAAGGGGGCTACCGCCTGCTCCTGCATCTGGGATCAGAAGAGAGCGTGCAGCGCATGCAGGCGTGGCTCGAGAAGCGTGGTCCCTGGGCGATATTTCTCTCCGCCGTGCACCCCAACATCCTCGCCATAACCAATATTTGCATGGGGATCGTGCGTGCGGGCCTACTGAAGACGCTCGCACTCTCATTTGTGGCAATACTTTTTTGGATCCCTGTGCAGGTCTACATACTTGGATTCGTTTTGCCCGATCCGCACGACAGCACCGCGCTCTTGCAGTGGGTCATCGTCGGCGGACTTTTTTTGTGGGGCGTTCATGCAGTGCGGAAAAAACAGACCAATATAGTGTAAACTAAGCCGATGAATAAAGAGCTCAAACGAATACTTCTCATCGCAGCCGCGGTGATCTTCATCATCCTTGGCCTCATCGGGCTTGCGCTTCCCTTCTTGCAAGGATTTCTTTTTCTCTTTATCGGCGTGGCACTCCTCTCGCTTGTCTCGAAGCGCATGCGTGAGTGGTTGGAAGTGCACACGCGGCGGTACCCTCGCGCCCACAAGTTTGTCGAGCGCATACACGCCTGGATGATGAAAAATATCGGAGATGCAGGGGAGTAATATGGAATCAATTCAAAGTCGCCTCGCGATGATGTTCTCGTCGCTCAAGATCCGGAATTACCGGCTCTATTTTATTGGGCAGGGATTTTCTCACATCGGAAATTGGATGCAGACAGTGGCGCTCGGCTGGCTCGTGCTCGAGCTTACCGGCTCCGGTGCGCAATTGGGTGCAATCCTTGCATTCCGGTTCGCGCCACTCCTTCTTGCAAGCCCCATTGCCGGCTCGCTCGTGGATTCTTACGAAAAGCGGAAGCTCTTGTATGCGACACAGTGGATCTCCTTTGCGCTTGCCCTCGGAATGAGCGCACTCGTCTTTACCGATGCGATCGAGATCTGGATGCTCTACGTTGCCGCGACACTCCTTGGACTAGTGGATGCCGTTGATCGCCCGCTCCGGCAAACCTTCGTGCACGAGATGGTCGGACGAAAAGAGCTTCGCAACGCCGTCACGCTGAGCTCGACCGAGGCGAATCTTGCGCGAACGATCGGGCCGGTCTTTGCCGGTACGCTCATTGCGAGCGTGGGGACCGCATTTTGCTTTTTTGCCAACGCGCTCTCGTTCGTAGTAGTGATCGCAATGCTCTTGCGACTTCGATCGAGCGAACTTCATCAAGAGGCGGAAGTCTCCGAAGGGCCGAAGGATTGGCTTTCAGGCCTGCGCTACGCAGCATCAGTGCCGATGATACGCACCATTCTAATCCTCATGGCTATCATTGGTACGTTCGCGTACGAATTTCAGGTCAGCTTGCCGCTCTTCGCGCAGCAAACCTTTCACGGTTCAGCAGCGGACTATGCCGCGCTGCTTTCTGCAATGGGCGCAGGCTCCGTCGCCGGCGGGCTTTTTACCGCGAGCCGGCGAGAGGTGACCGCGCTGGAATTCGCCATATCCGCACTTCTTTTTGGACTAGCGCTGTGCGTGAGCGCCGTGATGCCCACCCTCGCTTTGGCAACCGTCGGGATGATTTTCGTGGGTTTTTTCTCCATCACGCTCACATCCGTGGGCAATACGATACTCCAGCTCGAATCACCCTCCTACATCCGCGGGCGTGTCATGGCGCTCTGGATGACGGCGCTTTTTGGCTCGACGCTGATCGGTGCACCTATCATAGGGCTCATCGGGCAATACGCCGGCGCGCGCTGGGGCCTTGCCGTTGGCGGTATCGCAGCGGTAGCCGCAGCTGCCTTTGGCGCACGGGAGCTTCTTCGCCACGATCGGTTGCGAAGCGTCCCCATAGAGGTGGTTGTAGCAGAAGAAGAGACGGCAGAGAATGCGACACTCTAGGCATGAAAATCTCATCGGTACGCGCGCGCCGTCCGCGGCGCTGCGGGTGGGGGAATTTTGAATGCTGAGCTCGCATATAAAAAAATTTGTTGCAGTAAACGGCGCCGAACAAGTCGGCGCCGCAGGCTAATCCGCTCAATACCACGCGTGCTTCGTATTCCGAGACCAGCGATGCCATGTGCTGGACGGTTTCTTCTCATCATGCTTTTTGACGCTGCACTTAGCATTGAGCTTGAGGGTTGCAAGCACATCCAGAATAGGAGCTATGAGTGGCACGATATCCCGCTTGAGGACTTCATTTTCCTCCAGTTCAACCATGACGCTGATCTCGTGTTCGGTGATCGCTGAGCGAACGAACTTTACACGCGAATCGTGAGCTTCCGCGATTGCCGTTAGGATATCTTTCTTGAACATTGCACGTTTGCGGACAGGCACGCCCGCGTAGACGATTCGCATGAGAGTTCTCCATTGGGTTGCGAAAAGAGCATGCGGGTTTTTGCCCAAAACAAAAACTCGCCCTTATAACACAAAAGTCTTGTGCTATAAGGGCGAGTTTCTCGCGGTGCCACCTTGTTTATACTCACCGACGCCGTATACGGTATCGGTTGCCTCTGTTACGGGAGAATCCCGGGCGTTCACTTTCGCAAAAGCCTGCCTCCCCGGACGGAAATCCGACCAACGTCGGGAACCGGATCAATGGCTTTCACTATCTTCACAATACCCGGCATACGTTGTTCGTCAAGCGTATCTCTGAGTGGTATATAATGAGCCCGCCATGGCTGCGCCAACCAGTAACATCCCGACCATTTTTGCGGCCTTCGGGGCAACGGGAGATCTCATGCGGCGCAAGGTATTGCCCGCGCTCTACTATTCGTACAAACACGGCGAGCTACCCACAATGTTTAAGGTCGTTGGATTTTCGCGGCGCGAGTGGAGCGATGAGGAATTTCGGGCGTACGTGCAGGAGACGCTTGAGGAACATGCAAAAGGCAAAATCGCGGATACGACACTCGCGCCGTTCCTTTCGATGTTCAAATTCCAGCGTGGGGAATTCGGCGACAAGTCGAGCTACGACGGATTGAAAAAGACGTTCGATACGCTCGATACTGAGTGGGGCGTGTGTTCCAACAAACTCTTCTACTTATCGGTCGCCCCGGAATTTTACGAACTGATACTCGGCGAATTATCACGCTCTGGCCTCACTGACCCATGTGAGCCCGACCAGGGGTGGACACACGTTATCGTCGAGAAGCCTTTTGGGATGGATCTCGGCACCGCCAAGCAGATAGACGAATTTCTCGCAAAGCTTTTCACTGAGGACCAGATCTACCGGATCGATCATTACCTTGCTAAAGAGATGCTCCAAAACATTTTGACGTTCCGCTTCTCGAATAACCTGTTCGAGCTTTCGTGGGACAACGGGTTGATCGAGAATATCCACATCAGAGTCCTCGAAAAAATAGGGGTCGAGAAGCGGGGGCCCTTCTACGATGGCGTGGGGGCATTTCGAGACGTTGGGCAAAACCATCTCCTTCAAATGCTTGCGCTCGTTACCATGGATCATCCGGAGAGCTTTGAGGCAGGCGCGATACAAAAAAAGCGCGCGGAAATTCTAGAGGCGCTCGAGATTATCCCCGAGAAAGAGATGAAGAGTGCCACATTCCGCGGGCAGTATGAGGGATACCGCGCGATAGTAGGTGTCGTACCGGATTCTGACACGGAGACCTACTTCAAGGTGCGAGCGACTCTCAATTCGCCGAAATGGAAGGGTGTGCCGATAGTCATGGAAAGCGGGAAGCGGCTCGGAGCGCCTCTGAAGGAGATCGTCGTTACGTTCAGGCACCCCACTCCTTGCCTGTGCCCACCCGGGGCGCACCATAAAAATGAAGTCATATTCCGCATGGAACCGCGTGAGGAAATACTCATCGAGTTCTGGTCCAAGAGCCTTGGATTTACCTTTGCGACAGAGCGGCGCGAATTCCATTACATGCTGCGCGAGCAATCAGAGCACGTGCCGTATGTCGAAGAGTACGCAAAGCTCCTCCTCGACTGCGTGCGCGGCGATCAGACACTTTTTATCGGCACCGAAGAGATCCGCGCAATGTGGCGCTTCACCGATCCTATACTTGCGGCATGGAAGGATGGTGTCGTACCATTGCAGACATATGCACCTGACAGCAAGGAAGTCCTAAAAAACGCAGACTATGTCAAATAACCCCATTAGAAAGCTGCAACGTTAATCTAAATACTATTTTTGCTATGGCTTCTAACGGGGTAAAAAAAGAGATCGGCATCATAGGGCTAGGTAAAATGGGAGGCAACATAGCGAGGCGCCTCATAGAGAAAGGATGGAAAGTGAGTGGATACGACCCAGCGGAGGAGGTGATGGAGCAGCTCGCAGGTGAGGGTATGACCGTGGCCGGCTCTCCGCTTGAATTGGTAGATGCACTCTCCACGCCCCGACTCATATGGGTCATGGTCCCGGCGGGCAAGCCAGTGGATGAAGTACTCTTTGGGCCGACTGGCATTGTGACCAAGCTCGCCGGACGCGACACCATCGTCGACGGCGGAAATTCGTACTACAAAGACTCGATCGCTCGCTCGGAGAAGCTCGAGAAGCTAAGCATTCGATTTATCGACGTCGGGTGCTCAGGCGGGCCATTCAGCATTCTTAAAAGCGGCGCCTGCCTGATGATCGGTGGAAGCGAAGAAGCATTTAAAGAGGATGAGGAGCTGTTTCGAGATCTCTCCCTCAAAGACGGCTATACATTTTTCCCCGGCGCTGGTGCAGGCCACTTCGTCAAAATGATCCACAACGGAATCGAATACGGCATGATGCAGGCGATCGGAGAGGGGTTCGCCATACTGAAAAAGTCGCCATACCTTTTCTCACTTACGAAGGTCGCCGACATGTATAACCACGGCAGCATCATCGAATCGCGTCTTGTGGGGTGGATGAGGTCGGCGTTTGAGGAGTATGGTGAGGATCTGGATGCGATTTCGGGCTCAGTAGGGCACTCAGGCGAAGGCGAGTGGACGGCAAAAACGGCCAAAGAGCTCGACGTGCCGGCAAAGATAATCGAAGAATCATTCAAGTTCCGTGTGGCGTCCGCCGAGAATCCCAGCTACATCGGCAAGCTTGTCTCGGCACTGCGTGGGCAGTTTGGCGGGCACGCTATTAAAAAGTAGGTTTATAATCACTGGTATGACCAATGTGGACTGGAATCGGGTCGCGATGTTCGTCCTCAGGCTCGGTGTGGCGTTTGCATTCCTCTATCCGGCTATCAATGCGTGGACCAATCCATCGGATTGGATAGGGTACTTTCCACCGTTTACGCGCGGGATAGTTGATGACGCAACGCTGCTGCACGCCTTCGGCATTGTTGAGATCGTAATCGCGGTCTGGATCATCTGGGGCAAGTATATTTTCTGGCCATGCGTTGCCGCGACCGTCATGCTCGTGGGGATAGTCGTGTTCAATATGAACAATTTCGTCGTCATCTTCCGCGACCTCTCGATAGCTGCAGCATCCCTTGCGCTCACACTTATGAACCTGCCGCGCTCTGCTCCTCCCTCGTCACATTCAAGCTCAAGATTGCCACAAGATACTTGGTAAAAAGCTGCTGCTACAGCAGCGTGCTCTTGTACTGGCTTTCTTCGGGGAGCCCATCATTTTATTTACTTTTTGAATATTCGAGCCAATCGCCGGAATCGATTCGTATCGCATCATCAGGCGGAGAGTCTTCACGGTAGAGATATGCCCACGCGACTTTCTTTTCACCCGATTCCGTAGTTACGTCGATTTGTGCGCGTTTGTATTCGCGGCCCTCGAACGGGTCAAGGATATTAAACGCTTCGGCTTCGTCCACAAGCTCGACAAGTTCGCCGACGATCCTTGTGCCGCCGGCTTTGAGGAGGAGGGGATATTTGCCCGATAGATATAGTGAGCCTAGGGTCGCTGCGGACTGGGAGGATGAGAGAAGTCCTTTTACTTTGCTCCTATTTTTCGCGCCCTCGCGTAGCGTCCCGTAGATAAAAAGCATAGAGAGGAATAGTAGCAGATGTTGCGAAAAATGAAGGCTATGGTATTCTCAACACACATGCTTTCAACGACACATAACGCCCGACGAACAGCTTCTTTTGAGGCTGTTTAGAGCATTTGTAACACTACGAATTTTCCAAACGGCCTCGAAAGGGGTCGTTTTCGTTAGATGCGTACGAATCAACCGGAACGCATCTGGCGATGCGTTCTTTCACACGACGTTCTCTCGTCGCTACTCAAGTCGAAAGGAAGGGTTATGGCAGAGAAAAATCGCTGCTCTCGCTGTGGAAGTCCTCTCAAAAGTCTGGATGGTAACGTGATGCACGTTCATCGGGAGGATGAATGTTACGAAATCACAGAGCACTACGAGACGAAGGTGCCAAATTCGTTTCGTGACTTGCCATCGTGGCAGGTTCATCAACAGACATGTTCCCTCTGCAGAGCCCCGTTCGTTATTACTGACGGACGTGTCCAGGTATGGCTCGGAAAGGATTTTCGTCATTACTACTGCTCACCGGAGCATGCCGCCTTTGGCGTGGAAGGATTACGAAAACTGACGAAAGATGGCCTGCGGTAGTGAGCGACAACACGGACGCACGCGGTTAACCGCGTGCGTCCACTCTTTATCCACCTATTCCGGACGTTTACGGCGAGGTTTTTTGTGGTACAATCCCCTTTTCTCATGCAGAACCTCGGAGAAAAATGCGCTGTGTTCGGGGTCTATGGTACAGGCCTCGACGTCGCGCGGCTCTCCTTCTTCGGGCTCTTCGCGCTCCAGCACCGCGGGCAAGAATCTGCCGGCATCGCCGCAGCCAACGGCGAGACTATTCGGGTGCACAAAGGCATGGGCCTTGTATCCCAAGTTTTCACCGATGAGCTCGTCGGGAGCCTCAAGGGCCACATAGCAGTAGGGCACAATCGGTATTCGACGACCGGCGGCTCCAAGGTCAAACATGCCCAGCCAATGCTTGCGGCCGGCTCCACCTCACTCCAAAAGAAAGACTATGGCGACACTAGCCCCAGCTTGCTAGATTCTGTCTCACTTTCATCGGCTCCAGATGACGGAGCTATTGCGATCGTGCACAACGGTAATTTGCCGACCACCGAGGCGCTCGACGCTTTCTTGAAGGAAAAGGGAATAGACACCGCCGAATTCTCAGACTCGCGCATGATGGTTGAAGCGATCGCGGTAGCTATGCGGGAGGGGAGCGAACTTGAGGATGCTATCAAGAAAACCTACTCGCTTTTCACCGGCGCTTTTTCCGTACTCATTATGTCAAAGGACAAGCTGATCGCCATCCGCGACGAGTGCGGCATACGCCCGCTCTCGCTGGGGGAGATCAATGGCGGATATGTCATTGCTTCAGAGACGTGTGCTTTTGCGCCCATCGGTGCCACATTCCTTCGCGATATCGAGGCCGGAGCAATGTTGGTGATAGACGAAAAAGGTGTACGCAGCGAACAGCTAATACCGGCAAATCCCAAAATGGATATTTTCGAATTCGTGTACTTCGCGCGCCCCGATAGTCAGCTCCTTGGCAAATCGGTCTACGAGGTACGGCACAACTTTGGCGTGGAATTGGCCAAAGAGTATCCGCTTGAAGCCGATGTCGTGATCCCCGTGCCTGAAACAGCGATTGCCTCCGCGATAGGCTACGCGCGTGAACTTGGTATACCCTTTGAAATGGGCATCGCGAAGAATCGTTACATCCATCGCACCTTCATTACCCCCGAACAGCACGTGCGCGAACAGGGCGTGAAAGCGAAGCTCTCGCCGATAGTAGAAGCTATCAACGGGAAACGGGTGGTTATTATCGATGACTCAATTGTACGGGGGACAAGTTCGCGCCAGATAGTAAAAATGCTCTTCGACGCCGGAGCAAAAGAAGTTCACTTCCTCGTCGCTTCGCCGCCAGTCAAGTATCCGGATTTTTATGGCATCGATACCCCGAAGCAGACCGACCTTATCGCGGCGACGAAGTCGGTCGAGGAGATAGAGAAGTATCTGGGCGCCACATCACTACGCTACCTCTCATACGAGGGCATGATCCGAGCCACGGGCATCTCAGAAGATCTACTTTGCACGTCGTGTTTTACAGGCATATACCCCATAGACATAGGCGATCGGGCCAAGGAGGTGCGGTTGACATAGGGCAATATTGCCAGTAAGAGACGCCTATCTAGGCCGTCTTCATGATGTAGGGTCTTACTCTCGAGCATCGAGAATATGGCTCCAGATCAAGCTATTACAAGCCAAATCAAGTATTAGATTATGGAAATCATTCGTAAGACAACTGCGGCTATGGCCGCTCTCGTTCTTTCCTTTGGCATCGCGCTTCCAGTCTCCGCACTCGATGCCTACGGCAACGTGGACTCAGCGACGGAGGGTAGCGTGAACGTCGGTACTGGTAATACTAATGCAGATGTCGGTGTCGACGTTACCGTCGGCTCACAGACTTCTGGTTCTGGCACATCCGGCAGTGGCTCGGTAGAAGGTTCCACGAATGTGGACACATCCGTGCAGACATCTGGCAATATCAACGTTGCTGGCGACACGGTCGTCATTACCCGCGCCGACATCAAAGCGGATACCGTAACCACTTCTTCGGTTGCTCCGGCATCGGTGAAGACCAACGCTGACCTCTCAGGCTATGTCGCAGCGCAGATGAAAGCTGATGAGAATATCTCAGCTGTAGAATCTGCGTCCGACTCTGTCGCAGTAACGTACAAGCAGAAGGCGAAGCTTTTCGGATTTATTCCGGTCAAAGTGAATGCCACCGCGACTGTGGATGCTGCAGGCAACGTAACCGTGCGCTACCCGTGGTACGCCTTCCTCATGGCGACCAACAAGGCTGATCTCGAAGCTCGACTTCAGGATCGCGTAGACGCAGTCTTTGCAGCGAACGTTGCAATGAATACCGACGCTTCGGCGAGCGCCAATGCAGCAGCTGACGTCGCAGCCGATGTGAACGCCACGGCAGAGGCTTCAGGCGAGCTCACCGCCGCTCAGCAAGCTCTCATCGTCCAGGAGATCCGAGGGGCAATGCAGGCTGAGCTAGAGGCTGCGGTAGATGCTTCCGCGGACGCTCGGGTGAACAAAATCGACGGCATGACGGTCAAGCAATAATTCTCAAGCCCACGAAAATCGTGCAGTAGGTTGCATGACGCAAAAAGCCCTATCATAGGGCTTTTTGCGTGTTCGTGTGGGACGTAGTAGGCTAGTGCGATGTCATTCAAACAACCGCATCACCCATCCAGCGAAATATTAAAAAAGTATGCCGACGTACTCGTGAATTTCGCGCTCGGCGGAGGCAAGGGGATCAAGAAAGGGGAAGTCGTGCGGGTCATGTCGAGCGAGAGCGGAAAGCGTCTCTTTACTTCCGTGTGCAATGCCATCGTCATGAGCGGGGGCCATGTGATTTCCAATTATTCGCCGGATGACGAGCAGGGCGATAAGCGTCGCGCCGAGAGCTTCACGCGCTTCTTCTACGAACACGCGCAGCCGCACCAGATCACCTTTTTCCCAAAGAAATACTTGAAGGGCATGGCCGAACAGATCGACCACTCAGTCTACATCCTTGCTGATGCCGATCCGCGCGCGCTGCAGGGTGTCGACCCCAAGAAGATCATGCAGCGTGGCAAAACACTGAAGCCTTTCAAAGATTGGCTCAATAGGAAAGAGTGGGCCGGAAAATTCACGTGGACGATCGCAATGTACGGCACGCCGGCAATGGCGCGCGAGGCAGGGCTCAGCGAGAGGGAATACTGGCAGCAGATCATCAAGGCGTGCTTCCTCGACCAGAAGAATCCGATCGCCAAATGGAAGCAGGTATACCGAGAGATCGAGAAATATCGCTCGCGCCTCAATAAGCTCTCGCCCAAGATCGACAAGCTGCACGCGGTCGGGCGCGACATGGACATCTGGTACACGCTTGGAGAGAAACGTGCCTGGCACGCAGGATCGGGCCGCAACATCCCGAGCTTCGAGATCTTCACTTCACCTGATTGGCGAGGGACCAATGGCTGGATACGGGTCAATCAGCCCCTCTACCGGTATGGCAACAAAGTCACGGGCATCGAATTGTGGTTCAAAGACGGGCTCGTGGTGAAGTCGAAGGCGAAGACGAATGAAAAGCTCTTGAAAGAAATGATCGCGACACCCGGCGCCAACAAGATCGGTGAATATTCACTTACCGACAAACGGCACTCACGCATCACGAAATTCATGGCAGAGACGCTTTTCGACGAGAATATGGGCGGACCCTACGGCAACTCCCACATCGCGCTCGGCATGAGCTATCGCGACACCTACGCAGGCGACGTATCCAAGCTTACCGACAAAGAAGCAAAGCGACTTGGATTCAATGATTCGTCGGTGCATACCGACGTCGTTTCCACCACCAATCGCACCGTTACTGCGCACCTCAAGAACGGGAGCAAGAAGGTGATCTACAAGAACGGAATGTTCGTCCTCTAGCATGGATAAGGTCTTCGTCGAGCAACTCAAGCTGCAGGGTAAGCATGGCATTCATGCGCACGAACGTGCGAGTGAGCAAGAATTCCTGATCGATATCGAGGTGGAGTTCGATACACGGGTCGCAGCAAAATCCGACGACATAGCAGACACGGTCGATTACAGAAAATTCTGCGAGATCGCGCGCGATGCGGTCGAGGGCAACTCCTTCTACCTGATTGAGAAGCTCGGCGACACGATCGCGCTGAAGATCCTCGAGGATACGCGCATCGCGCGCGTCGAGGTCGTGATCCGCAAGCCCGCGGCGCTCGAGAGCGGCGTAGCGGGGGTCAAAATTATCCGCACGCAAGAGTAAGCCACCCCGACGTAAAAAGTCGGGGCCCCGACCAAAGCGTCGGGGTTGCGCATCCGGGGAAATACCCTACACTTACTCTTTAATGCGGCATCTTACAAAGACTCAGCAGTTTACCCGAGCCTCCCTCCAACAGCTTTTCGAGCTTGCCGACCGTCTAGAAAAGGAACCAGATGATTCACTGAAAGGAAAGATCTTGGCATCGCTCTTCTATGAACCGTCCACGAGGACGCGTTTTTCTTTTGAGAGCGCCATGATGCGCCTAGGCGGCAATGTGCTTTCGATGGAGAGCGCGAGCCAATCATCATCTGCGAACAAGGGAGAAACTATTGAAGATACGATACGGGTAGTGAATCACTATGCGGATATCATTGTTCTTCGCCATCCAGAATCGGGCGCTTCAGAACGTGCAGCGAAAGTCTCCAACATACCGGTGATAAATGCAGGAGATGGAGCGGGTCAGCATCCCACCCAAGCGCTTCTCGATCTCTATACGATTTACCGAGAGTTGCCCAAGGTAGATGGTATACATATGGCCATCATAGGTGATTTGCGATACGGCCGCGCCGCTCGCTCGATCGCGTATCTTCTCGGAAAATACAAAGACATCCACTTTACACTCGTCTCCTCGCCGGAATTGCGAATGAGCGACGACGTCAAAGACTATTTAAAGCGCCACAACATTACGTTCGAGGAAACCGAGTCACTAGAAAAGGCTATGAAATCAGTTGATGTCGTGTATCAAACACGCGTCCAAAAAGAGCGATTTCCCAGCGAAGCAGAATATCTCCGATTCAAAGGTCAATACATTATCGATCGTCGACTTGCTGACGGCATGAAAGAAGGCGCTATCATCATTCATCCACTACCCCGAGTAGGCGAGATAGAATCAGAAGTTGATGATTCACCTCACGCTGTCTACTTCAAGCAGGCATTCTACGGCTTTCTCGTCCGCAAGGCGCTTTTGAAGACAATGCTCAGCGGGAAGAAGTCTTGACTCAACGTCTCTCGATTTTTTGTACGACCATAACTCCGACCCATGCGCAGAAAGCGCCGAGCGCTAGCCCTGCAATGACGTCACTCGGGTAATGGACTCCCAGATATACGCGACTAAATCCAATTCCTGCGATCATGAGAGTGAGGCCTGCCATGGCCAGTGTGCGCCACATCCCTGGAGGTACCGTTCGGTACACGAGATACATGCAAAACCCATAGAAGGCGACCGAGAGCGCCGCATGCGCACTTGGAAAGGAATACCCGGCCTCCGTATATGCGCGATAGAGATGTTCAGGTCTCGCGCGCTGCACCAATTCTTTGATCATGAGCACCAGGCTGCCTGTGAGTACGACACTGATGAAAAGTCCGGTCAGGTATGCGTACTTCCGCTGGAGAAAGAAAACAAGACAAAGGCAAAGCGCGAGACCGCCGATAAGGAGCGCCTCGCCGAGTTCCGTAATGCCGATAAAGATGTCGATGCTCAATGCATTGCGCATTGCTTCAAGCGCCTCGAGGATGCTGATGTCGAGCGCGGTCATGAGAGCGCTGCAAGATAGGGAATAAATATGATGGCGCCGACGATGAGCGCTACGAATGAGGCGATAAGTACTGCCGCGGCAGCGAGGTCCTTGATCTTCCCGATGTGCGGATCGGGATCGGCCTTGTACTTATCGCACAGCTCTTCGAGCGCCGTATTAAATACCTCTGCAGAGAGAACAAAACTAATTGTCAAAAACAGGAAGAGCCACTCTGTCGTTGTGATACCAAAGTATGCCCCAAACAAAAGGGCAAGCAGCATCGCCACGACCTGTACCCGAAAGCTGAACTCTTCTTGCCATGCAAGATACAGCCCAGAGAGCGCATAGCGAACGTTGTTGATTTTCTTGTGCAGCATGGTATGTACAATAAGTATAGTATGAAATTTCGTAAAGGACATATACTTTGCGTGCCTCGCTGAATTATGCTTGAGATACTCTTGGCTTCTCTCCTCGTCATGCTCGCGTCGCTCTCGGGCAAGCTTGTCACCTCCCGGCATGCGGGGCCTCTCATCGAGCGCAATCTGCATTTTTTTGTAAGTTTCGCGGCCGGCGTCCTTCTCTTCACCATCTACAATCTTTCGTCAGAGATCATTGAACACTCCGGATCGCTCGCGACCGGCTTGCCATGGATCGTCGTGGGATCGCTCGTTGTGCTTGTGGCGTTCAGATACCTCCCCGATTTCCACCACCACCATGATGTGCAAGCTCCTGATCACGCGCACTCTCGTCTTGATGCCAAACGCATTCTTTTGAGCGATGGCATACACAATATTGGCGACGGAGTGGTTATCGTCGCCGCTTTCGCTGCCTCTCCGCTTCTTGGGATTGCGAGTACTATAAGCATCCTAGTGCACGAAATGCTCCAAGAAATATCAGAATTCTTCGTCTTGCGGCAAGCGGGGCTCTCCGTACGGACTGCACTTACCTATAACTTTCTTGTGTCCTCGACCATCCTCATCGGCTCGTTGGGCGGTTATTTTCTTCTTGAGCAATTCGAGGCTCTCGAAATACCGCTCCTCGGCCTTGCTGCGGGAGCGTACCTCATCGTGGTATTCCATGACCTGATCCCGCATTCGATCAGCACGGCTACCGAATGGGGGCACTACATGAAGCACATTATTTTTTTCGTGGTCGGGCTCGTTCTCATGGCTGCCCTCATCAATGTTCTTCCGCACGCGGAATAATCCTAGTGTATAAGGGAAGAAGGAGAGCCAAATATTTTTTCAAGCTTTAGTGTACACAACCCCAGCTCCAGTTTTGCCGACTCTCCTTACCCGTCCTTCTTTCACGAGGATCGAGAGGTAGCGTGTAGCCGTTGCATCCGAGACGTGCAAAAGTTTCTCGACATCGTTGTTGGTTACTTGTGGTGAGCTTGTCGAACCATCCTGTTTCTTCTCTTCGAACATCGCCATGATCCTATCGAGCTTCTTTTGTTTCCGCTCCTGAGTTTTCGCATGGCCTTTCATGAGCAGCTCACGGTTGCGAGTAATGGCGGGAGTTGAAGCACTCGTTGGCGGAGTGGTAGGCGGCTCCTGCGGTGGGGTAAACGGCTCAGTCTGGATACTCAACGGCTCATCGACCGGTCGATGAGCCGTTCCCACTTCCGGCTGAGCCGTTTTACCCTGAGCATCGTCGATGGGTTGCTCCGCTGGCTCTGCCGGGGCTTCCTGTGACGGCGTTGCTGGCTCCGACGCGCCTTGCCCTTCCGTAGCCTCGGGCGAAGGAGGGGTTGCAGCGGGCTGCGATGTATCGTCGTCGGCCATGACTCAATTCTAACTCGTTAGTTGGCGTACGCGGTAAGTGTTCAGACATTGTTGCACATTTGACAAAGAGATAGCCGCCACAGCATAGTACGTCGGGCTAATACGTGTTCTCTATCAGCTTGAGTAAGTTCAACCAGCGAAGGGAGTCCGATCATGGACCAAGCGATTACGCCTCGGGAGATGTTCGACCTCCCGAATACGGCTCTGCGCTTCCTCTTTGACGAGAGGCAGGCGCAGACAAGTGCGGTGCTCCTCTTACAATGGTGCATCGACACTGACGCAATGCAGTACCTGCGTGAGCATCAAATCGACGATCCGCTTCTCGTCATCACCGTCGTCAGTCCGAACGGGAAAGAGAACCGGCAGATCGTCCAGCTCTCGCAGATGCAAGTGATGCTCCAGTTCCATCGGTCCGGCGTTCACAAGATCCTGGGCCGGATCCTCTGGGGTGTCGACGCGAAGCAGAAGAAGGAAATCCTGAAGTGGTATCGACGGGGCGAATACGAAATGCACCTTGACGCCATCAAGGATCGCGAAGCCGCGCTCGGCAACGCCGAACTCGAAGTCGACGTGCCGCCCGATTTCTTCGCGAAGGAGCTATCGGCGTGGCACCAGTGGTGGCTCACCCTTTGGCTCGGCGAGCTCTGGGACGAGTGCAACATGCGTCGGCGATTCGCGTTCGCCTATTTCGTCCAAGGCCCGCTGGTCCTCATCTGGGTCGTCTTCAACTGCTTCTTCCGCCTCATCGTGGCAGCGAGCCTGACCGGCCTGTTGCTGCAACGGAAGGTGCATTGGGAGGCGGTGCTTCACCCGTTCCAGCACGACTTCGACTGGGTTTGGGGCGGCGAGTATCACTACGGCCGCACGAAGCAAGACCGAAGCGTCGGCTCACTCATCCGATACGACGACGCCGGACATGAGCGGCACAAGTCGGCGTGGATCGCCTGGTTGATTTTCCCTCCCATCCACCTGGCGCTTCTGGTCATTGCGGTGCTGTTTTCGCGGTTCCGCGACGTTCCGATTACCGAGAGTGTGAGCGGAACGTACACGGTGACGACCCTCTTTGCGGTGTCAGTGACGGCTATAATCGGCATCATCGTGCTCGTTCTCGCCGTCGGTGGAGCGGTTCTCAGTCCGGTGCTCGAACGACGAGCTGCGGAGCGTCAACGAGACCGCGAAGGAAAACAGAAACCCTACGTCCCGAAGCCGCCGAATCGTTTCTACCTGTGGCTGCAACGCGTCGGCAAGGTAATTTGGACGTTCCTCTACGGCCCGTTCAAGGCATACGGGGAACACCTGGCACATGCCGCCGACGAACGCAGACGGTTGCTGTACGAGGAACTCGCGTGCACGAATGCGCCTGAACACGGCATCCGTCCCATGACTTCGATGACGTTCTCGATTTCACGGGCTCGGCGTCTGCTCTACCAGGAGGTGAAGGCGAAAATCTGCAAGCCAGTGGCCCGAGGCTGACGGACCATTCACGATCTTTCCAAGTGGTGCCGCGCCGGACATTTCCGGCGCGGTTTTCTTTACTTTCGCTAGAAAACGTTGTAAGGTGCGGCCCTTATGGCAGCCTCAGCTATCGCAGTACAGAACATCCAGAAATCATACGGTAATGTCCATGCGTTGCGCGGAATTGATCTCGAAGTAGAGAAAGGTACCATTCTCGGCCTCCTCGGGCCCAATGGCGCGGGCAAGACCACCTTGGTGCGTATCCTCACGACCTTGCTGCAGCCAAGCGGCGGAAGTGCATGGGTAGAGAGTTTTAATGTCGTCAAAGATGCGGCATATGTGCGCCAGCTCATCGGTCTCGCTGGCCAGTATGCGGCAGTCGATGAAAACCTGACTGGACGAGAGAATTTGATAATGGTAGGGAAGCTTTACCATCAAACGCTTCGCGAGGCGGCGGCGCGGGCGCACGAGCTCCTCGTGCAATTCGGCCTCGAAGACGCTGCTGATCGCAGGCTCAAGACCTACTCCGGTGGCATGCGCCGCCGCCTCGACCTCGCAGCATCATTAGTCAACAAGCCGCCCGTGCTTTTTCTTGACGAGCCAACGACCGGCCTTGACCCCGGCAGCCGGCTTGCACTCTGGAAAATAATCCGCGACCTGGTGCGCGACGGCACAACGGTACTCCTCACAACGCAATACATGGAAGAGGCTGATCATTTGGCAGATCGGATCATCGTGATCGACAAAGGAAAGATCGTCGGGAGTGGCACGCCAGCGGAGCTCAAAAGAATGGTCGGAGGCGACGTCCTTGAGATCCACCTCGTTGATCCATCACGCACAGCAGACGCTGCGATCGCGTTGCGCTCGCTTGAGAACGGAGCGATCGAAATTGATGCCGAGCAGGGGATCCTCAGGATGCCTGTCGAAGACGGGACGGGAACCTTGCCCAAGGCGATCCGCGCGCTCGATATTTCGCACATTGCGATCGTAGACCTCTCGCTTCGTCGACCGACGCTTGATGAAGCTTTCTTGAAACTGACCGGCCACCGCGCCGACATGATGTAAATATGCCCGGCAGGACAATTTCGAATTGCTTTGTATGAATATTCATCAACGTATGAAAGAAAGACTAACCAATGATTTTTGCAAAACGTTCGCAGTTGAAACTGCAGCAGGAATTATTCGAAATTGTACTAGCCGGGTATGAACAAGCAACTGAAACGCTGGAACCCATGGTGGACACTTACTGACCTCCTCACGATGGTGGAGCGCAACATCACCGGCTATCGCCGGGTGCCGCAGCTCCTTATCTTTTCTACCATTCAGCCAGTCATGTTCCTTTTGCTTTTTACCTATGTCTTCGGAGGCGCGATCCGCACCGGCGGGAGTAGCTCGTACATCAATTATCTTTTGCCTGGTATCCTTGCGCAAAGTGCGGTCTTCGGAGCGATACAGACGGGTGTGGGCCTCACCGTGGATCTCTCACGGGGACTCATCGATCGTTTCCGCTCGCTGCCGATGGCACGAAGTGCCGTCCTTTTGGGCCGCACGATCGCAGACATGCTGCGTAATGTGTTCGTGATACTCCTCATGCTCCTCGTGGGCTACCTGATAGGTTTTCGACTGGAAGGTACGATTTCAGACGCCGTCTCTGCGATCGCGATCCTGCTTCTCTTTGGTTTTGCCTTCTCCTGGGTCTCGGCCTGCATCGGCATGGTCGTCAAGAATACAGAGACAGCACAGGTCGCCGGATTCATCTGGGTATTCCCACTCGTTTTCGCAAGCGCCGTTTTCGTCCCCGTCGAATCTATGCCCGACTGGTTGCAGCATTTTGCAAAGTGGAATCCGGTGACGATCACAGTGAATGTAGTGCGCGCGCTTCTTCTAGATTCTTCGAGCGCGCAAGACACCGCCACGTACGCGTGGGAAGCACTTGCCTGGATCGCGGTCATACTCATCGTCTTCATGCCTTTGGCAATTTGGCTGTATCGCAAAAGTGAATAAGCCGGGTGTGCCCGGCAGGACAATTTAGCATAGCTTTTGTCGTGGCCTAGTTCGTACAGCGTTATATCTATTTCGGTCTCCGGAAATGTAACGTACCGCGAATATCCTGCAGCAGAGACCATGCCAAATTGTACTAGCCGGGTGTGCATACTGCCGTTCCCAACAGGGGGGCAGTTTGGTATTCTTCAGCCCATGTCAGATGACGAGTATCAGGACGATCCCACGCTCCCGCGATTTATAAATAGATTCATCGGCCTCTCCGAGCGCCTGCTCGCCTCACAAAAGAGCGCCAACCTCTTGATCATCGTGCTTATCCTTCTCACCATTATTCCGGCATTCGGCGTTGGCATACTCGTGACGCGTCTGGCGGCACCTCACCCAACACAACAATCCAATTAATTCGGTTCACCATTGTGCGCAGGATTTGGTATCATGAAGCCTCATGTCGGAGCAGGATATACGCGCTGAGCGGCTGAAGAAGCTCGAACTTCTGAAGGAGGCGGGCATGGAGGCATACCCGACTTCAACCGCGCGCGACGCTTCCATCGCGGATTTTTTGAGCGTTTTCAAGGAATTAGAAACAAGCGGCCGGCAATCAGTGATTGCCGGCCGCGTCATGTCTTTGCGCGGGCAGGGCGGTATTACATTTGTTGACCTCTTTGATGGAACAGGTAAAGTCCAACTTGTTCTCCAAAAGTCCAAATCCGATGAGGTGACACCTCATCGGTTCCAACTGTTTGTAGATGTCGTTGATATGGGAGATCTTATCGAAGCCGCTGGTGTTGCGTACGTCACGAAGCGCGGAGAGCAATCACTTAAAGTACAGGAGTGGAAAATGCTTGCAAAGTCCCTGTTGCCGATCCCGACAGAGCATTTTGGTATCAAAGACGAAGAACTGATCCTGCGCCAGCGATACCTCGACATTCTTCTCAACGAAGACGTGCGCAAAATGTTCGAACGCCGCGCGCGATTCTGGCAGGCGGCACGAGAGTTCTATCTCTCTCGGGGATTTCTCGAGGTCGAGACGCCGGTTCTCGAAACGACGCCAGGCGGCGCCGACGCGCGTCCATTCAAGACGCACCACCACGCACTCGATATCGATGTGTACCTGCGCATTTCCGTAGGCGAGCTATGGCAGAAAAAACTCCTCATCGCTGGATTTCCGAAAGTATTCGAGATCGGGCGCGTATTCCGCAACGAAGGCCAATCCCGCGAGCACTTGCAGGATTACACACAACTTGAATCATATGAGGCATATGCTGATGCGAAAGCAGGGATAGAATTCCTCAAAGAGTTCTATCGGTATATTGTGAAAGAAACGTACGGGCAGTACACTTTCAAGATAGGCGAGCACGAAGGTGATTTTGCAGCAGAGTGGCCATCCATTGATTTTTGCGAAACGATACAAAAGGAGTACGGCATAGACCCGGTTACCGTTTCTGAGGACGACGCCATTGCCGCGGCGAAGAGTGCGGGCGTGCAATTCGGCGAAGCGCCAAATAAACTGCGAGCATTAGACGGATTATGGAAACTCATACGCAAGAAGATCTCTGGCCCGGCATTTCTGACTGGCGTACCGGTATTCCTCGAGCCTCTGGCAAAGCGCGTTCCAAGCAATCCAAATATCGTGGATCGTATTCAGGTGATCCTCGCTGGCTCCGAAATGGGGAAGGGGTACAGTGAGCTCAACGACCCGCAGGATCAACGCGCGCGCTTCGAGGAGCAGCAGAAACTGCGCGACGCGGGCGACGACGAAGCGCAGCGCCTCGACGAGGATTACATTCGGGCGATGGAGTACGGCATGCCGCCAGCTTTCGGTTTCGGCGTCTCTGAGCGACTTTTCTCGTTCCTCGAAAATCGCCCGGCCCACGAGGCGCAACTGTTCCCACTTGTACGCCCGAAAAAGTAGCATTGGCACTATTAAATCGATGATGCTATAGTCGCGTTCGTTGCGAGTAGTGTAGGAGTACGCAAAATGAGCGAAGGATTTCGTGAAGATACGTCGGTAGAAGGGCCCTGCAAGCGTTGCGGAGATGCTGCGCTTAAGGATATGGGTTCTGTGATCCAATGTGGGGCATGCTTCTCTCTTGTGTGCCTCTCGCCCCTGGAACTTTCTTTGATGGGCGGACGATGGTCGGACGACAATGGAACACCGCCCACGCCCGTAGCGACCTGAGCCCGCAGCGCAGCTGCGGGCTCAGCACTTATTGATATGATGTACCTCATGGCCACAGCAATTTTTGGAGGGGGATGTTTTTGGTGTACAGAGGCTGTATTTCAGATGCTTAAGGGGGTAGAGAAAGTTGAATCTGGATACGCAGGTGGTTCGACAAGCTCACCACAAGCGGCACCGACGTATGAGCAGGTTAGCTCAGGAACAACAGGACATGCGGAAGTCATTCGCGTGACGTACGATCCCGCAGTTATTTCATACGAAGATCTGCTCACCGTTTTTTTCGGATCGCACGACCCGACGACGCCGAATAGACAGGGCGCTGATGTAGGGGAGCAATACCGGTCCGTAATTTTCTACTCCGATGAACAGGAGAGGCAAGAGGCAGAAGCCAAGATAAAAGAGATACAGGACAGTCTGACTGACGGTACTCGAGTGGTAACTCAAGTTGTTCCGCTAGAGAAGTTCTTCCCTGCGGAGTCGTACCATCAGAATTACTACAAATCCAACACATCGGCACCCTACTGTCAGCTCATCATCGAGCCAAAGATCGAAAAAGTGCGAAAGCGATTTTCCGAACTTGTAAAACAGTAATCCTCATCCCGATACTTCACGAGATCGTGAAGTATCGGGATTCCTGAAAAACATGAAGCGTATTGATTTCGAAAAGTTAGTTGCTGAAGGATTCGAGCGCCTGCCCGAGTGGGTGCGGGAGAAGATAAAGAACGTTGCGCTTTTGGTGGAGGATGAGCCGGCGGGGGAAGATCGCAAGGCAGAAGGGCTTTCGGACGATGAAACACTACTGGGGCTCTACAAAGGTATTCCGCTTTCTGCGCGCGGCGATATGTACGGCGTCGGGATGACTATGCCCGATACGATCACGCTCTACCAAATTCCTATCGAGGAGGCGGCACAAGAAGACGGCAAGGACGTTCGCGATGTCGTCGCCGAGACGATCTGGCACGAATTCGCGCATCATTTTGGTATGGATGAGGGGGAGGTGAGGGAGCGCGAGCAAAAGCGGGACACGGAGTAGCGTGGTATAAAGGTGGATATGGCAAAATTGTCGGAAATACTGAAGTCGCGCGGTTACATCTATCAACACTCTTCCGAGAAACTTTCGGAGATTACCGACGGCGACAAACGGACCGTTTACTTGGGTGTGGATCCGACCGCCGATTCTATACATGTCGGTAACCTGGCCGTCTATATGCTTTTGCGCCGATTCGCCGAAGCAGGTCACAAAATTATCCTCCTCATCGGCGGGGGGACGGCGCTCGTCGGGGACCCTAAGCCCGACGCCGAGCGAGCCTTGAATGATGCGTCGGTCGTTGCAGCCCGCGCACAGATGCTGCAGTCGCAAGCCGAGAAACTTCTTGGGGGGGTAGAAGTCAGGGTCGTCAATAATGCGGATTGGCTCACACAGCTCAATCTTATGGAATTTCTCCGCGACACGGGCAAGCACTTCACCGTCAACAACCTCATAAAGAAAGATGCCATCAGTGCCCGCATGAAAAGCGACGAAGGGATCTCATACACGGAATTCTCGTATCCGCTTTTGCAGGCCTACGACTATTGGCATCTGTATGATCAGTATGGTTGCGATGTGCAGATAGGCGGCTCCGACCAGTGGGGCAACATCGTCGCCGGCGTGGATCTCATTCGCCGCAAGGAGAACGCGACCGTCTTTGCGCTCTCGTGCCCCTTGGTCCTCGATAAAGCTACAGGGAAAAAATTTGGCAAAAGCGAGGACAACGCAGTGTGGATAGATCCGAAGATGACCTCTCCGTATGCCTTCTACCAGTTCTGGCTCAATGCGAGCGACGAGAGCGTCGAAGACTACCTTAAGCTCTTTACGCTGCTCGAGGACATGGAGGTCGCCGCGATCATGGAGCTGCAAAAACGCGATGCCAAGGAACGCCACGCGCAAAAGACACTCGCGCGCGAAGTGACTACGCTTGTGCATGGCACTGATGAAGCGGCAAAAGCCGAGCGCGTCACACAAGTGCTTTTCGGCGAAGCGAGCCTAGCGGAATTGGACAAAGAAGGTACTGCCACATTGAAAGCAGCGGCTCCAACGTGCATGGTGAAAGCAGGAGCGCTTGTCGCCGACGCTCTGATAGTGAGCAAGCTTGCGACCTCCAAGCGCGAGGCGAAGCAATTTCTCAAAGACAGGGCAGTCATTTTGAATGCCGAAGTGATCGCGGATGACAAAAGAAAGCTCGAGGCAAGTGATTTCCACATGGGGCTCGCGCTCCTAAAGCGCGGCAAGCGCAATGTGTGCGTGTTGCAACTAGAAAACTAGTAAGAGAAGTAGAAAAAGAGTAAAGTAGGCAAGTGAAATTTAAGATCAGATCACACTATAAACCCGCCGGCGATCAGCCGACAGCTATTGCTGCACTCGTGAAGGGCTTGGAGGGAGGCGTGCGCGATCAGACGCTATTGGGTGTCACCGGCTCGGGCAAGACATTCACTGTGGCCAATGTCATCGCCCAGGTGCAGCGCCCGACGCTGGTGATCGCGCACAACAAGACGCTCGCGGCGCAGCTCGCTGCCGAGTACCGCGAATTCTTCCCCGATGCAGCCGTACACTACTTCGTTTCCTACTACGATTACTACCAACCAGAGGCCTATGTGCCCGTTACGGACACGTATATTGAGAAGGAAGCACAGGTCAATGAAGACATCGAGCAGCTGCGGCATGCGGCTACGCAGGCCCTGCTCACGCGAAAAGACGTGATCATCGTAGCCTCCGTATCCTGCATCTACGGCCTCGGCAGCCCCGTCGAGTATGAGAAAGTGAATTTGAAACTGACAAAAAGCGAAGCGATGACTCGCGCCACGCTCACCCGCAAGCTCATTTCTATTTATTTCGATCGAGTGACTGGTGATCTGAAGCCCGGCACCTTCCGCGCGCTCGGGGCTACTGTAGAGATCATGCCGGCAAGTGAGCGCGTGATATATCGAGTAGATCTGACGGGCGGGAAGATCGCGAAGATAGAAGAGATCGACGCAACAACGCGTGAAATTCAAGGCAAGCAGGAGGCACTCTTTATTTTCCCGGCACGGCAGTATGTGACGCCAAAAGACGTACAAGATGCAGCCCTTGCCGATATCGAGCTCGAGCTTGCAGAGCAGCTCAAGAAGTTCGATACACAAGGCAAGATCCTCGAAGCGGAGCGCCTCAAGCGTCGCACGCGCCAAGATGTCGCGATGATACGCGAGTTCGGCTTCTGCAATGGCATCGAGAACTACTCGCGGCATTTCGATAGGCGAAAGCCCGGCGAGCCGCCGTATACACTTCTCTCCTACTTTCCAAGAGATTTCCTGACGGTCATTGATGAGTCGCACGTGACGGTGCCCCAGATCGGCGGCATGTATGCCGGCGATCGCTCGCGCAAGAACACGCTCGTCGAGCACGGCTTTCGCCTGCCAAGCGCCGTAGACAATCGACCCCTGCAGTTTGAAGAATTCCGGGAGCGGACAGGGCAGACGCTTTATACCTCGGCGACACCCGCACAGTTTGAGCTCGAGAAGAGCGGCGTGCCTGTGTCACAAGTTATTCGCCCGACCGGGCTCATAGACCCCGAGATCATCGTTCGCCCAATAGTCAGCGGTTCAAAATATGGACACGGCGTGTCCATATTTCCTGGACAAGTGAAAGATTTTATCGCCGAGGCAGAGGCGGTAACGAAGAAAGGCACTCGCTCGATGGTGACGGTGCTTACCAAGAAAATGGCGGAAGACCTGACGGCGTTCCTCGTAGAAAAACACATCAAGGCGCGGTATGTGCACAGCGATGTTCTCACTATCGAGCGCATTGAGATATTGCGCGATTTCCGCAAAGGGGTCTTCGATGTCTTGGTAGGGGTCAACCTCTTGCGCGAAGGACTCGACTTGCCGGAAGTTGAGCTAGTGGGAATTCTCGATGCCGACAAAGAAGGCTTCCTGCGTTCTGAGACATCGCTCATCCAGACTATAGGGCGGGCGGCGCGCAACGTGCATGGCCGCGTCATACTGTATGCAGATCAGATGACGGGCTCGATGGAGCGTGCGATTGGCGAGACCAATCGCCGTAGGGTTATTCAGGTAGCGTACAACAAAAAGCACAAGATAACGCCAAAGACGATCATAAAGCGCATCCACGACATCGTGGGCGATATCGAACGTGCCCGCAAGCGCGCAGTCGCCGATCTGGTAGCCTTGGATAAAGCAGCCTTCGGTGGCGACACGGCGAAGCTTCTTCGCGAAAAGCGCCGCCAAATGCACGACGCAGCGGATCGGCTCGACTTTGAGACTGCAGCGCTCCTGCGGGATGAGATACTTACCCTTGAGAAGGGTGTGAAGAAGAAATAGTATGGCACTCCAAGTAAAAGAAAACGTTCCGCTTGCGCCACTCACGACCTTTGAGATAGGCGGGTCGGCAAAGTATTTTGTTGATGTAAAGACCGAAGATGAAATTCGCGAAGCGCTCGCGTGGGCGAAAGAAAAGGGAATCAAGTTTGTAGTACTTGCTGGCGGGAGTAATGTGCTGGTGCCGGATGAAGGACTCAATGCGCTTGTCATTCATATTGCCGGCGGCGAGCACTCGTTTGCCGAGTGCGAACTTATTGCTGATGCCGGCTGCGATCTTTTGGAGCTCATCAAAACGGCCGGAAAAAGGGGATTGGGCGGATGGGAGAAACTCTCGGGCATTCCAGGCACTATCGGAGGCGCGGTACGAGGCAATGCGGGAGCATTTGGGCCGGAGATAAGGGATTTTGTCGTAAGTGTTGACGCTCTCAACGCCGAAACAGGAGAGACGAAAGAATTCTCAAATTCGGAATGTGATTTCTCATACCGCCACAGCTTTTTCAAAGATCATCCTGAGTGGATAATCACGAAGGTTCAACTTCGACTCACTCCCATTTCTATCGATATATCGATACATTTGGTCGAAGAAACAATTCGAGAACGAGAAAAAAGGCATATTCAAAACGTGCGCGCTGCGGGATCGTACTTCGTAAATCCTGTTGCGCCAAAAGAGATCCAGGAGATGTTTGAAAAAGAGAAGGGAATGAAATCGCGTGAAGGTCGCGTGCCCGCGGGGTGGCTCATCGAGAAAGCTGGTATGAAAGGAGCAACGGTGGGTGGCGCCATCGCCTCGCTCCAGCACCCCAACTACATCGTCAATCAGGGAGGCGCGACCTCACATGACGTTTTGAATCTCGCGCAAACGATACTGTCGCAAATAGAAACCCAGTTCGGTGTCGAGCTTCACGAAGAGGCTGCAATTCTGTGACTGTGATATACTGCCCATACCAACCCCTAGCGCAAAGCGGGGGTCGGAACTATTTGCGATATGGCAGAAAAAGATATAGGGGCAGATAAGATCGTCATAAAAGGCGCACGGACACATAATTTGAAAAATGTGTCAGTGGAGATTCCGCGCAATAAAATGGTGGTGTTTACGGGACTTTCAGGCAGCGGCAAGTCCTCGCTTGCGTTCGACACGATCTTTGCCGAAGGGCAACGAAAGTACGTTGAGTCTCTTTCAGCATACGCGCGACAATTTTTGCGCCAAATGCAAAAGCCCGATGTTGACGAGATATCCGGCCTCTCACCGGCAATTTCTATCGACCAAAAGAGCCGCTCCAACAATCCTCGCTCCACCGTCGCGACCATAACTGAGATCTACGACTACCTGCGTGTCCTCTACGCTCGCGTCGGGAAGCCGCACTGCATAGAGTGTGGGCGAGAAGTGCGAAAGCTTTCCAACGAGGAAATCCTGGAGTCTGTGCTAAGCATCGTTGAAGGCGCGAGAAAGGGCGATGGTCGACCTCGTAGGTCGACCATGCTGACGAAAGGAGTTTCGAATGCGAAGATCCGCATCAGTGCTCCGGTCGTGGTGGGCCGCAAGGGCGAGTACTACCAGCTCCTCTACGACATGCTCAATAAAGGATTTGAGAAAGTTATTATTGATGGACAAGAAACGTCACTACGCACACGAATAGATCTCAAGAAACATTTCAAGCACGACATAGATATTGTGGTAGACGAAATATTCATCTCTGAGTTTACCGATGATGCAAAAGCCGCACACGAGCGCGCCAGCGAGGCTATTGAGCGGGCGCTGCATGAAGCGGGCGGCCTGGTAAAAATTACCGACGCAGAAGGGCAATCACGCATCGTATCCGCAAAATTCATGTGCCCGTACGACGGGTTCTCGTTCCCCGAGATAGAGCCGCGGCTCTTTTCCTTCAACTCGCCATACGGCGCGTGCCCGGAGTGCAAAGGCTTGGGCACGAAGTATTTTTTCGGCGATGAGCCGTGCGATATATGCCAGGGCGCCCGCTTGCGTCCCGAGGCGCTCAATGTGTTTCTGGGCAAAGTGGAGGAGCCGGCAGAGCACAATGGTCCAGCCATAGGGACCAATATCGTACATCTTTCGTCGCTTTCGATTGAGGACGCGATGGATTTCTTCAACGGGCTGAAGCTCACCAAGAAAGAACAAGAGATCTCAAAGGCCGTCATCAAAGAGATCACGAGCCGCCTCCAATTCATGCTCAATGTCGGTATCGAGTACCTAACGCTCGATCGTAAGGCCAATACGCTCTCAGGGGGTGAGGCGCAGCGCATTCGGCTTGCTTCTCAACTCGGTAGCGGGCTTGTGGGTGCCTTGTACGTGCTCGATGAGCCCACCATAGGACTTCACCAACGCGACAACGACAAGCTCATACAGACCCTTCAGCGCCTGCGCGATCTCGGCAACACCGTGCTCGTCGTCGAACACGACGAAGACACGATATTCGCTTCTGATTACATCGTGGATCTTGGCCCCGGTGCCGGTGTACACGGCGGTGAGATCGTCGTGTCGGGATGGCTAGACGATCTTTTGACCGCGAAAACCAATAAGTCGGGCTCTCGAACGCTCGGATATTTGCGCGAAGAGGAAGCCATTCCTATACCGGAGAAACGTCGCACCGCCGACCGAGGGAAGATAAAAATACGCGGCGCTTCCAAATTCAATATCCAGAATATGAATATTGATGTACCACTCGCGAAGTTCGTCGCCGTTTCGGGAGTTTCCGGCTCGGGCAAGTCCACATTTCTGTATGAAATTCTCCATCGCAACCTGCAAGCACGCTTCGACAAGCGTTATCGAACTGCGAAAACCTACAATGCAAAAGAATTTTCCGGCACCGAGTATCTCGGCCGGGCGATATTGATAGATCAATCGCCGATCGGGCGCACGCCCCGCTCGAATCCTGCCACCTACACGGGAGCCTGGACCCACATCCGCGATATGTTCGCGATGTCGGAAGAGGCCCGAGCGCGCGGTTGGGGCCCCGGGCGCTTCTCGTTCAACGTGAAAGGTGGGCGCTGCGAAGCGTGCCAGGGCAACGGCCTCATTGCCGTAGAGATGCACTTCTTGCCGACCGTGTATGTCACCTGCGACGTGTGCAACGGCAAGCGATTCATGAAAGAAACACTGGAGGTCAAATTCAAGAACAAAAACATTCACCAGATACTTTCGATGACCGTCGAAGAAGCGCGAGCATTCTTCGATGATATTCCCGCAATCGCAGACCGCCTGCAGAGCTTATCTGACGTTGGGCTCGATTACCTTGAGCTCGGGCAAAGCGCGACAACGCTTTCCGGCGGGGAAGCACAGCGCGTGAAGATCGCCTCAGAGCTGTATCGCCCACTCATCCAGAAGAGCATCTACTTGCTCGATGAGCCGACGGTCGGCTTGCACTACGACGACGTCGCGAAGCTTATCCAAATACTGCAGAAGCTTGTCGAGCGTGGCAACACGGTCGTCACGATCGAGCACAACCTAGATGTCTTGAAATCCGCGGATTACATCATTGATATGGGCCCGGAAGGCGGATCCGCGGGCGGCGACATCGTCGCGAAGGGGACTCCTGAAGAAGTTTCTAAAACTGATGGTTCGCACACAGGCTATTACTTGAAACGAGTTTTGAAAAAATCCCGCAGGTAGTGTATATTCAGTGGGACCTGTTCTCCTAGCCAGAGACACGTCTCCCGCGTAGCGTTTGGGAAGCTGTTGTTCTGTAGCGTTTGTTCGTTGCGTCTGTCAGTAGTAGCCCCGATCAGTAGCGTCAGTTGTTGGCGTAGATCGGGGTTTGTTGTTTATGAACGATACTCCTCCCACGACTTCGCTTTCAACCCATTGCCTTTCTGTTCCGCAAGCGCTGTCACGAAGGCCTCTGCGAGCTGGCGGTTGGTGATGAGCGGAATGTTCATATCTACCGCTTTGCGGCGGATGATGGAGCCGTCGGTCGTCTCGCCGGCGAAGGCACGCGTCGGGATATTGATGATGAGATCCATTCTACCGAGCGCCTCGGAGACATTGGGCGCTTTTTTACTGCTGATCTTGTAGAGCTTTTCACATGGCAGGCCAGACTCATGCAAATATTCTGCAGTATGCTCTGTCGCAAAGAGTTTGAATTTCGTATTAGAAAGCAGTTTCATCGTTTCCAGTAGCTTCACCTTGCTCTCCTCGCCGCCGATTGAGACGAGGATATTTTTGCGCGGCAAGCGAAAGCCGGCAGCCATCATGGACTTGAGGAGTGCTTCAGAGTAGGAATCCCCGAAACAGGCGACTTCGCCTGTGGACGCCATTTCTACACCTGTCCGTGGGTCAGCGCCTTTGATGCGGCTGTATGAAAATTGTGGCGATTTGACTGCAACACAATCGAGTTCGACCGTGCGGTAGTTGCCCGAGACATCCTTGCCAAGCATTGCACGCGTAGCAATGTCAATGAAATTGTGTCCGGTGACTTTGGAAACGAAGGGGAAGCTGCGCGAGGCGCGCACGTTGCATTCGATGACTTGCAAGCGATTATCCTTTGCTATGAACTGCATGTTGAAGGGCCCGGTGATCTTGAGGGCTTTGATAATTGCTTTGGTGATCTCTTTGGCACGGCGGATAGTCTCCAGATACGTGCGCTGCGGAGGAAGCACTACCGTAGCGTCACCAGAGTGCGTGCCGGCATTCTCCACGTGTTCGGTAATGGCATAGATAGCGAGTGTGCCGCGAGAAGCGACGCCATCGATCTCGATCTCCCGCGCGTTCTCTATGAATTTGGATATGACGACCGGATGTTCAGGCGACATGATGGCCGCGCGGTCCAAAAAATTCTGAAGCGTTTTCCTGTCGTACGCGACCTTCATTGCCGCGCCTGACAGGACGTATGACGGGCGCACGAGTACGGGGTACCCGATTGTCTCAGCGACAGCTGCTGCCTGTGAGGGAGAGGTGACTTCCGTCCATGCCGGCTGCTCTACTCCGAGCGTATCGAGAAGCTTGGAGAACACATGCCTGTCTTCCGCGCGGTCGATATCCTCCGGATTCGTGCCGAGAATTTTGATCTTGTTCTTATGGAGTTTAAGCGCAAGATTGTTGGGGATCTGGCCGCCGGTCGAGACCACGACCCCCTCGGGCTTTTCGAATTCCACGATATCGAGAATGCGCTCGAGCGTAAGCTCTTCGAAGTAGAGCCGATCCGACATGTCGTAGTCGGTCGAGACAGTCTCCGGATTCGAATTGATCATAATGGTGCGCTTACCGCAGGCCTTCAGCGTCTTCAGCGCCTGCACGCACGACCAGTCGAACTCGACCGATGACCCGATGCAGTATGGGCCCGAACCCAGCACTGCAACCTGCTTTTTTCCCGGGATGACGTCGTGTTCAGTGCCATGATAGGTGAGATACAGATAGTTCGTCTGCGCGGGGAATTCGCCTGCGAGCGTATCGATCTGTTTGACTACCGGCAGAATCCTTAGCTTTTTGCGCAGTGCGCGTACAGACTCTTCGTTAATCTTTTTTATCACTGCAATTTGCGCATCAGAAAATCCGAGCTTCTTTGCTGCTTGCATCGTTTGCTTATTGAGGCGGTTCTTCGAGATGTGACGCTCGAACTCTACGATGTTGCGCATCTTCTCCAAAAACCACCGATCGATCCCCGAAAGTTTGTGAATCTTCTCTACCGACGTTCTTCTACGAAATGCCGCTGCGATCGCAAAAATTCTTCGGGTCGTAGGTATCCTGACCTCTTTTTCGCATGATGGACCTCGTAGGTCCATCATTGTTGCCGGAAGCGAGAATCCACTCGCACCTACATTTAGCATGCGAAGCGCTTTTTGCAGCACCTCTTCGAACGAGCGGCCGATCGCCATCACTTCGCCTACGCTTTTCATTTCTGTCCCGATACGTTGTGCGGCATTCTCAAATTTGCCCAAGTCCCAACGCGGCATCTTGAGCACCAAATAATCGAGCGCTGGCTCGAAGCAGGCGGTCGTGATACCCGTGACGGAATTTTTGATCTCGGGCAGCGTGTAGCCGAGTGCGAGTTTGGCCGCGACGAACGCCAACGGATAGCCGGTCGCCTTCGAAGCGAGTGCCGATGAGCGGCTTAGGCGCGCATTGACCTCGATGACGCGGTAATCTGCTGTCTCGGGGTGCAGTGCATATTGGATATTGCACTCGCCGACGATTCCCAAGTGTCGAATGGTCCTGATAGAAATTTCGCGCAGCCGATGGTATTCCTCATTGGAGAGTGTTTGAGAAGGAGCGACTACCATGCTCTCGCCTGTATGTATTCCCATCGGATCGATGTTTTCCATGTTGCACACGGTGATGCAGTTATCGGCCCTGTCGCGCACGACTTCGTATTCGACCTCCTTCCAGCCGCTTAGGTTTTCCTCGATGAGTACTTGCGGAGTCGACCTGAATACTTCCGAAAGCTTCGCGGACAGTTCCTCCGTATTTTTTACCATTCCCGACCCTTCACCACCGAGAGCAAATCCCGCGCGCATCATGACGGGGTAGCCAATGTCCGCCGCGGCTGCGAGTGCCTCTTTCGTATTTTTTGCAGCGCGGCTGCGAGCAGTCTTTACTTCTATCTCATGGAGGCGCTTCACGAAAAGGTCGCGATCTTCCGTGTCGCGAATCACCGATACAGGCGTACCAAGTACGCGCACGCCGAATTTCCTGAGAGTGCCACTTTTCTCGAGCGCGAGGCCGAGGTTGAGCGCTGTCTGGCCACCGAATGAGAGAAGGATCGCGTCAGGCTTTTCTTTCTTGATCACCTGCGTTGCGAAGTGCTCGGTAAGGGGAAGGAAGTACACGGTATCTGCCAGGCCTTGGTCGGTTTGCACGGTCGCGATGTTGGGATTCATGAGCACTACCTCGATCTTTTCTTCCTTCAGTGCCTTGATCGCTTGTGAGCCGCTGTAGTCGAATTCTCCCGCCTGGCCGATCTTCAGACCACCGCTGCCAAGCAATAATACTTTTTTGAGTTTATGCTTCATACCTTCTTCAATGAGCGGATGAAGTCGTCGAAGATCCAGGCGGTATCTGTGGGGCCGGGCGAGGCCTCGGGGTGGAATTGCACCGAGCGCCAGGGCTTGCTCTTGTGCCGTATCCCTTCGTTGGAGCCGTCATTGGCGTTCACAAACCACTCTTCCCACCCTTCGGGAAGCGTTTTTCCGTCTACGGCGAAGCCGTGATTTTGGGAGGTGATGTAGCATTTACCCTGAGCGGAGTCGAAGGGCCGGCCACCCTTTAGTTCAATGCATGGCTGGTTTTGGGAGCGATGGCCGTATGTAAGCTTGTACGTCGAGGCACCCGCCGCGAGCGCCAAGAGCTGGTTGCCAAGGCACACTCCCAGTATCGGTTTGTTGTCCTTCATAGCTGCGCGAATATGCCCTATCGGGATGCCGCACTGCGTCGGATCACCAGGGCCGTTGGAGAGAACGAGCGCATCGTACTTATCGGAAGTGAAGTCGTAATCCCACGGTACTCGCGTCACGGTGGTTTCGGGTCGTATGAGCGAGCGGACGATGTTCTCTTTCATTCCGCAATCGAGCGCAATTATTTTGATCGGGCCAGTACCGTATGTCTTCTTTTTCCTCGGACTGACTTTTGCAACAAGATTTTCGTCGTTTGGATCCTTGAACTCCATGGTCGACCTCGTAGGTCGACCATGCTCCAATCGCCCCAGCATTACCCCGTGTTCGCGGAGCTTCTTCGTAAGTGCGCGGGTGTCTACTCCAGTGATCGCCGGCACACCGGAGGCTTTGAGCCATTCGGCAAGTGAGTGCTTGGCATCGTGATGAGAATAGTTCTCCGAGTATTCCGAAACGACGAGCCCTGCTATTTGTATCTTGGACGACTCGAAGTTTTTGTCGGGCTTGCCCTTCGAAGCCTTGGCGAAGGAGGGCACGCCGTAGTTGCCGACCAGCGGATAAGTGAGTACTACGATCTGACCGGCGTATGAAGGATCTGAAAGACTTTCAACGTAACCCGTCATCCCAGTGTTGAAAACGACCTCACCAGGGACGTTCTTCGGAGCACCAAAGCTCTGGCCCTCGAACACTGAACCGTCTTTGAGAATCAATTTCATAGTAAGGACCCTTCGACTACGCTCAGGGCAAGAAAAAGCCCGCTTTGGGCGGGCTCAAAATCGAGATAAAAAAATGCACCCTCGTGGGTGTTCTTTGTTGCAAACTTCTTGGAGGCCATTAAAGCTGAATTATAACCGATTGAAGTCCACTGTCAACTCTGCTATTGTCTCGCTGGGACTAGTCGGAGGTTATCATGAAAAAGCACTATCCTGTCGGCCCGTGGATGATCACGGGATTCGCCTCGGTCGGCTTCGAATACGAACCTCGTGTCGTTATCGAAGCCTTGCGTAGGCGCTTTAGAATACCGCGGCAGGGTACCGGGGAAACGGTATTCAAGGCAGTAGTCCAATGTTGCGTGAGGCGGGAATTCCCGAAAAGAAACAAGCGCCTTCGAAAGAAGGCCGTCAACAGGGCGCTACGCCTCTACGAGCGGTACAACACGCTGCCCCAGTACGTCATGGCGATTTACTGGGGCAAACCCGCGAAGCTCATCGACCACTGAAGTTTTGTGTGCTCGTGCCGCGATCGGTTGGTCGCGGCACGTTTTTTTTGTATGGTTAGGGGATGCAGCGGGATCATCTCAAAAAATCCAAATTGCCGGATGAGCCGGGAGTTTATATGTTTAAGAAAGGGAAGAAAATACTCTACATCGGCAAAGCGGCGAGCTTGCGCGACCGGGTACGAAGCTACTTTTCTTCGGATCTGGGCAAAGGCCGCGCGCCCACTATTGTGAAAATGGTCGAGGATGCCGATTCGGTCGACTGGCAGACGACTGATTCGGTCCTCGAAGCCCTAATCGTTGAGGCCAATCTCATCAAGCGACACCAGCCACCCGCCAATGTGGATGAGAAGGACAACAAGAGTTTCAACTATCTTGTCATCACCAAAGAAAGTCCGCCAGCCGGCGGATTCCCTCGCGTACTTATCGTTCGCGGTCGGGAACTGTTTCAGGGATGGAAGGAGGCAGACATCAAAAATCTGTTCGGACCGTTCCCGGGCGGCTTGAGCCTCAAGGAAGCGATCAAGATCGTCCGTAAGATCTTCCCGTTTCGCGACTCCAAGTGCATTCCTTGTATTGACCAACTAAAAACTAAAAACTTGAAACTCAAAACTGCTTGTAAGCCGTGTTTCAATCGTCAGATCGGGTTGTGCCCGGGAGTTTGTACGGGCGAGATAACAGCACAGGAGTACAGAAAAGTTGTTCGCAACATTTGTGAACTGTTCTCGGGCAATTTCCACGGGCTCAAGCGGCGCCTGGTAAGCGAAATGAAAGCAGCGTCCGAAGGTGAAAGATACGAACAAGCAGCGAGATTGCGCTCACAAGTACATGCGCTCGAGCACATCCGCGACGTCTCTCTAATCAAAGATGAACTTCGTGTGGCGCCGGGTGGCGGAGTGCGCATCGAAGCATTCGACGTCGCGCATACCTCGGGCACTGAGACCGTGGCGGTGATGACGGTTGCCAACAACGGGGAGATGGTCAAGGCGGCGTACCGCATGTTCAAGATCAGAAGCGCAACCAACGATGACGTCGGCGCGCTCGCAGAAGCCCTCTCCCGCAGGCTCAACCACCCAGAGTGGCCATTACCGAGGGTATTTGTCGTCGATGGCGGTAAAGGGCAGATGAATGCCGCGAGAAAAATACTGCAAGAAGCGGGCATCGAAGTACCGCTTGTAGGCGTCGTAAAGAACGAATTTCACAAGCCTGAGCGATTGATTGGAGATGAGCGCGCGATCGTAGCGTATGAGAAAGATATTCTGCTTGCCAACTCTGAGGCGCATAGATTTGGTATAACGTGGCACCGGAAACGCAGAACACACGCCTTGTTCTAACGTTCGTTGGTATACTGGAGAGCGATATGCGCAGTACACTGTATACGTTTCTAGTTGTGGGAATCATCCTGTTGTGCGCGGGGGCCTACTACTTCCACCGGACTGCACAAGCCAATAAGCTCTCGCACATCGAATCTCTTGCCGCTACGCGGAATGTTCCAGCAACCGTATGCGAGTTTACGGAGGGAGATTTTGAAGGCGCCCGTGGGGGACTATTGTATGTGCGCAATGCACGCATCGTGTTGCACACGATGTACGTCGAAGGTAATTACGCGGGACGTCTCCACGTCTTGATCGAACCCGACAGTACGTACTTTATCGATCCTGCGACCATGGACACGATACCGATCGGTTTGAGTGCCGAAGAACAGATCACACTGATCAACGATGAGATCTTAAGACCCACGTGGAAATGCTCACCGTGGTGGTTTCCCGACGATTCAATATTTGATATCCCGAAACCAGCACCCGAAGAAGAGTGATATAATTTTGGTATGACACGCACGAGCGTCGGCATTTTGCGCGGCGGGACATCGAGCGAATACAACCTCTCGCTCAAATCCGGCGCTGCGATGATGGCGGCGCTTCCTGAGGATCGCTTCGACACGCGCGATATTTTCATAGACAAGCGAGGGTACTGGCACATGAGAGGCCAGCCCGTGGACGCTGCCCGCGCGCTTTCGCAAATTGACGTCGTTCTCAATGCACTTCACGGCGGAGTGGGCGAAGATGGCACAGTACAGCGCATCGTGGAGCGCGCGGGCGTCGCTCACGCCGGCGCCTCACCCCTTGCCTCGGCCATTGCCCTAAATAAGATCCGCGCTCGCGAGATCTTGCAAAGAGCTGGCATTCGTATGCCACGCGCTGTCTCATTTTCATTGAACAATGACCTCGACACCGGAGAGATGGCACGTTTTGTGTTCTCCCAATTTGGCCCGCCGTATGTCGTGAAGCCCGCAAGCGAAGGTGCATCATTTGGCATCCGGATCGCCATGACGCCGCTCGAATTACCCGATACCTTGGGTGACACGCTCGATGCATATGGCTCCGCGCTCGTCGAAGAATACATGCGCGGGCAAGAGGCGAGCGTGGGCGTTATCGAGAATTTCCGCGGAGAAGATCTCTACGCGCTTCCGCCGGCGCACGTCATCGCTCCCGAGGGCGCTTGGATGCTACACCCGATCCATCACGAAGAGGGAACGTTACGCCACCTGGTCCCGAGCCAATTTTCCCACTCGGAGAAACAGGCGCTTGCCGACCTCGCGCGCGCGGCACACCGCGTGCTCGGCCTCGGGCATTTCTCTCGCGCTGACATCATCCTCACCCCGCGTGCCCCGTACCTTTTGGAAATGAACGCCATACCCGGCCTTTACCCAGGCGCATCATTCCCGCCAATGCTCGAATCGGTCGGCTCCTCCGTGCGCGAATTCCTAGAACATGCTATAAGTCTTGCGAAGGGTAGATGAGAGGGGTCAGCCCCCGTCACCAGAAAAGCTCTTGTGATTTGTATGCACTACGTGTATCTTCTCAAGAGTGAGAAAGACGGTCTGCTGTATATTGGTTATACAAATGATCTGAAAAGGCGTTTCGCGGAGCACAACAGTGGCCTCAGCAAGGCAACAAAACCGAGAGCACCTTTTCAGCTCGTTTATTACGAAGCATACAAATCACGGGCTGATGCATTGTTTAGAGAGAAAAATCTGAAACGATACTCCAGAAGCTATCAAGAGTTGAAAAAGCGAGTAAAGGGTAGCATCTAGAGCTTTTCAGGTGAGGGGGCCAGTAGTTCAGTGGTAGAACGTCTCATTTGCAATGAGAAGGTCGGGGGTTCGATTCCTCTCTGGTCCACAAATGAAAAATCTCTACGAGCATATCGCAACCGTTGCGAAAGCTGAGCCGAAAAAGGTAGCATTGATTGGAACAGATGAGAAGGGAAATAGCGTCGAGGAGATCACGTATGCAGAACTGCTAGAGAAAATACAGGCAGCGGCGGCAGAGCTAAAAGAGTTAGGACTTGAAAGAGGTGACAGGATAGCGCTCGCATTTCGTAATTCCCCCGTGCTCCTTATATGGAGCTGGGCGGCTTGGGCGAGTGGGATCGTGACGGTGCCAATGGATACCAAGCGCGATACTCCCGAACTTTACGAATACAAGATTAATCTCAACAAAGCCAAAGTCCTTATCCTCGAGCGCGGCATCCAGGCAGTGAAGCTCCCCGGCGTCCGCATCAAAGTCCATACTGAATTTGATTCACGGCAAGGCAAGGCCTTGCCGTACCCTGTTGGCTGGGAAGGGGGGCTTGGGCATCAGGCGCTTGTTCTTTTCACTTCTGGCACGACCGGACACCCGAAAGGTGCCATGCTTTCGCTTGAGAATCTCATTGTGAACGCCGAGGGAATCCGTGAATGGCTGCGCATCACGGGCGACGATACATTTCTCGTCAACCTTCCGCTCCACCACATCAACTCCACCACCTTTTGTCTTTCTGTACTCCTCGCGGGAGGCACCATCGCTATTCCGCCCAACTATTCCAATTCGCATTTTTGGCATCAGATGGGAAAGACAGGTGCGACTATCTCGTCGGTCGTGCAATCGATTGTATTCGACCAGCTCCACCGCAAGGCGGAGTTCGAGGCCCTGAAAGACAAGATCAAACTCAACAGGATCCAGATCGGTTCGGCGCCGGTCGTCGCGCAATCGGTGCAAGAATTCAAAAAGCAATTCGGCATCCCGCTTTATCAAGGTTACGGTCAGACGGAAACAGCGCTTCGCGTCACGGGCGTACCCATGGACATTCCGGATCCACTGTATGCGCAGTTGGTTGACGAGAATTCGATAGGTACTCCGATGGCATGGGCAGACCTGCAAATCACCGATGACGAAGGCAAGATACTGGGCGAGGGCGGTGAGGGTGAGCTGGTGGTGAAAGGCCCTGCGGTGATGGAAGGATATCTCGGGCGCGAGCCGGCGTTCCGCGACGGATATTTTCTCACGGGCGATATCGGCTACTACAAAACAATTGATGGCAGGAAATACTTTTATCTCAAGGGCCGGAAGCGCGAGATCATCATCAAGGGCGGCGTCAATATTTCACCGGTTGCGGTAGAGAACTCCCTGAAGCGAATTTCCCCGGACATCGAGCAAGTCCACGTGGTTGCTGTGCCAGATGAGCGCTACGGTGAGGAAGCCGGTGCTGTCATCTCGTGGAAAGAGGGAATTGACGAAGATCGTGCGAAGCGGCAGCTCAAAACTGCGCTTCTACTCGGCTCTCCATATATCAGTGCATACGAGACGCCCAAGTACATTACCTCGCTTCCAGTCGCAGAGCTCCCGATGACTTCCACAGGCAAAGTCCAGCGCAGCGTCCTCAAAACACAGCTTCCATACGAAAAATTCGAATCGATCTACGGCCTCCTCAAGACTACTGACTATCGCTTCACGGTTTTGCATCGCTATTCGAGGTGGCAACAAGCGTCCCTCGATCTCCACAACCAATGTTGGGCGCCGCTTAGAATGGACAAAGGGGAATATGACAAATTCATAACCCGCCCACTGACTATTCTTGCCGCCAATCCCGATGAGTCTCTTGCCGGACAGATCGCCGTTGTTCGTACCAATCTTTCCGAAGCAGAGATCCTCAAGAAAACATATTCAGAGTTGGTTGCCGAAAGCTTCGACAGGACAGGCAATACGCTTGTGTGTGTTTCTATTTGCAGCGCCGACTATTCGCCAAAGACAATTCCTGATGTAACTAAGCATCCAAGCGCAGACGACGTTCGCGCGTATGTAGAAGCAGGCACCGACCCAGTAATGAAATTCCATCAGAAGCCAAAAGGTGGGCTCTCGGAAGGTGCGAAACTTATAGATGTTATCGAAAATGGCCGGCCGGAAGACAGAAGCTCGCTGGGGTACAACATGCTCCTCAAATATCCTGAGCCCTCGGATAACGTTGCGATAACTCCCGGGGCCCCGATCTCCAACCAGCTTATCGAAATCGTTTTGCTCATCGCGCGCGATCTCGGCATCAAAAACGTCTACGCCTACTCTCGCCCCGGTGGCTTGGCTGCGTATTTATCCCGAGCGTAGTCGAGGGATTTGTCCACAAAGAAAGATTGAAGCTTTTGATGCGTCTGGTATATTGAAAGCACCTAGAGTTCCTTAATCAGCTTGATAGCTGGTCAACCCACAAGGAGGCCCAAGATGGCCCAAGCCCCCACACGTACCCCACCATGCGCCGATTCGGCAGTTCCCGGCATCTACGGGAGAACTTCCGGTGACGCCAAAAACTCGCAGGCAAATACACCTACAGCGAGCCCATCGTCCGTTGTTCCTCACGTTGAGGACGTCAACCAAATGGACCCTAAAGCCAGGGCCGACCTTTGCTGAGCACTGTTGCTCGGCCTTGCACCTTCTGTACCTTCATCAACGCCACCATTTGCTTTTTGCTTATGGTGGTGTTCATTTTTCCATATTTTGAGCCATTTTTGCCGATGTCCACCTACATCATGAAAATGTGTTGCGTATTTTCATGGATGCGATAGGATTGCCGCGAATGTAAGTTTTCCATATTAAAACACGTGGAAAGGTTGGTTTACATCATTTTAGACGAACACACACAAAAGGATCATGGCTAAGAAGCTATACGTCGGAGGATTGCCTTACGCAACGACCGACTCTGAGCTCAAAGACGCTTTCTCGCAAGCGGGAGCCGTCGAGTCTGCCGTTATCATCATGGATAAGATGAGCGGCCGATCGAAGGGTTTCGGCTTCGTCGAGATGTCTTCCGACGAGGATGCACAGAAGGCGATTGAGATGTGGAATGGAAAAGATTTCGGCGGACGCTCCCTCACGGTAAATGAGGCGCGCCCGATGGAAGAGCGCCCACGACGCGATTTCCGCGGCGGTGGAGGCGGGGGTGGTGGTGGATACGGTGGCGGACGCGGCGGAAACGGCGGCGGACGCAGCTGGTAACATCCCACTCAGGATTTGAGTGACAGCCCCGCCTTTGGCGGGGCCGTTTCGTTTGTCGCATACATATCCACACGATCGCGCATTTAATCGCAATTTTGGGTGATAATAGATGAATGAAATACGCGGCACTCCTCGGATGGGGTATTTGTATATATGCGGTCATGACGCTCGCATGGGCAGGGATCGCGCTCTATGGGCTCGGAGGCACATTGACCGGCCGTATACTCGGGCTCATTGTGCTCATAGTCACGCTCACTATCGCCGGGCGCTCGCTCAAATTCCATTCGTGGAAAGACATCGTGCCATATTCGCTGCTGTGGGTCGTCATCATGGCCTTATTTGACGCGGTCTATAGCGTGCCGTTTGGCGGGTGGGGGATCTATGCCGATTGGAACTTGTGGGTGGGCTATGCGCTCGTGGCGGCAGTCCCGATGCTTGCACCCCTAACGAGAATAGTGCCAGACGGGAGCAGGGCCTGACATGCCCGGCAGGACAATTTCGAATCGCCTTGTATGAATATTCACCAGCGTGTGATGGAAAAAAGTGCGACAGTTATTTTGCAAACCAGAAATAGTCGAATCTGCGGCAGGAATTATTCGAAATTGTACTAGCCGGGTATGCGCTCGCTCGCACTTCACAGGTTCCTTTTACGCTTCGCACTCGCGGGGGCAAATGTCTTTGCCTGGATATTCATATTTCAATTTTTCTACCTCATCGAGCCCGATATCGGGCACGCGCTCGCGCGCGTCGCGCTGCTCTACGCGCTTTCGCAGGTGATCACCTGCCTTTTGACGCCCTATGCCGTGCAAACGCTCCGCGACGGAGCCCGCCCGCTTTTGCTTATCGCCGTTCTTTTCGCGTCGTCTGCGCTGGTCCTTCTTGGAGGCACCTTCGCAGCGTATTGGAATGCTTCTTACGCGTCGGTGGGTATCGCGGCGTATGCTATAGCGCTTGGCGCGTACCGTGCGTTCTATTTCGTCCCGTATGAGATAGAAGTGCGTGGGAATGCTAAGCGACCCCGCAGCAGATCCGCAGCTTCGGAACTTCTCATCGCTCTCGCACCGTTCATCGCAGGCATTTTTATTGTAAGCACAACACATGGCCCCGTCTGGGTCTTGTATATAGCCGCCGGGCTCATTGCGCTTTCCGCTATCCCACTGCTATACCTGCGCGATATACACGAAGGCTTTACTTGGGGGTATCGCGAAACGTTCGAGCGACTTTTCCTTCCGTCGCATCGCCCGCTCCTTCGCGAGGCCATTATGGAGGGAATTTCAGGCGCGGCGTTGCTCCTCTTCTGGCCTATCGCCGTGTTCCTCATTGCAGGATGGTCATATGGGATGGTCGGCATAATTCTCTCACTCACCTTTCTCATCGCGATCCTGGGCCGCAAACTTGTGCGCAGAGGTATCCGCCGAGCCGGTTTACATCGATCACAGATCCTGAACGCGACCTTCGCCGCCACTCCATGGTTGTTCCGCATCGTCGTCGGCAACCCGTTGGGTGTCATATTTGCCGACTCGTATTTCTATACGACGACGCCCCGGCGCATAGGCGTTGATGCCCTTGTATTCGAGCAGGCCGCCGACGCAGGCTCATACGTGGATGAATACACTGCGCTGAAAGAGATGGGGCTAGCGCTCGGAAGGATCGCGGCATGTATCCTCGTTGCAGTGGTTTCTCTCTATGTATCGCTCCCGATCGCGCTCGTCGCAGTATTTCTCTTGGCAGCACTCGCCTCCGTCGTCGTCGCTCTGCGCCCGCGTTCATAAAAAACAAAACCGCCCGGTACTTACGCAACATTCCGGGGCGGTTTTTGGTGGACGGGGAGGTCCAGCGGTAAGAGCGGGCGACGCTTGGCTCTTCGGCGAGCTTCGGCTCGCTCGATCTTTCGCGCAAGCAGCCGCTTCCGAAGGGCTTTATTGCGCTTCTTGGTCTTCGCAGCTTTCTTGCCCCACTTTGAGCGGATAGCAGACTCCATTCTCCCCGCACGCAACACGATCTCGAGGGGTGCCTGGTCTTCCTCAGGTACCTTCGCGAAACGTCGCAGGTATCGAACGAGGACCTTGAAGAGTCCGCGCTTGTGCTTGAACGCTTCTTTGTCTCGCGCTTCCTGCCACTCAGGGCTTGCGAAAAACTGCGCGATAAAGTTCGCATCGTCATGCATGACGCGAACCTCCTTGCTCTGCTACCCGACGCTCTTTACACTTAACCCTCGAATCGTCCCCGAAGATGAAGAAGTGAAAGAGCATGTGGTGATACGCCCGGTACTCCCCAGGCGTTCGATCCTCGATACCGCACTCCCGCAACGTACGCGGCACGGTACCGTCGATGAGCCCATTGCCTGTGCGAATGCGCTCGGCGTGTTGCATCACACTGTACCAATCAGCTCTGATGCGAGAGCTGTAAGGCTCCGGCAGGCCCTTGAAGGTCCGCCAAGCGTGAAGGGAAATGACCTGCATGCGCCACCTGTGGGTGTGCGTTGTAGGGAACGCGGTTCTACTCCGGATACTCTACGAGGAAACTACACTTTGCACAACCTCTTTCACAAGATTTCCGTCGGCTTGCCCGGCGAGCTCTTTCATCACGGCGCCCGTGAGTTTACCTGCGCCTGAGGCATCGGTGATGCCAAGCTCTTCTTTCTTCGCGCGCGCGACTTTTTCTATCTCTTCACGACTGGCACCTTGTGGCAAATATTCCTCGATGATCTTCAGCTCGTTCAGTTCTTTTTCCGCCAGCTCTACGCGGTTGCCTTTTGTGTACACATCGGCAGCTTCCTTACGTTGTTTCGCCAGCCGTTTCAAGACCGTAATCGCGTCAGCGTCGGCGATCTCTTCGGTAGGCTTTCTGCCTTTAGCAACGAGCTCGTTGGTAAACGCAGCTAGCGCCCCGCGGAGCGTGTCTACTCGTAGCGAGTCCCGCGCTTTCATCGCAGCGGTCATGTCGGTACGGATAGTTTGGTTTAGCATTCGGACAGTATATCAAAAATTATTACCGCCGGGTTGGCCCCGGCGGCGTTTTCTTGGCTACCACCCGAAGGCAGTAGCGATAGATGGCCCCCAGCTGATGACGAGAACGAACACGAACGTTGCCGCCACCATCAGCGGGTAATGCATCGCTGTTTCTCCCTGATTGCGTTCCCCGATGTTGGGTGTACAGCCCGCGATTTTTCTTGTGTGAGTCTGCGTCAAACGCTAACAGTCGAAAGATGAACGAATTATGAATTATTTAGTGGATAAAACAGCAGAGTAGCGGTGTGATAGAATCCGCACATGGAATGGCTCGTGATCGCACTTCTTGTGGCAAATTTGGCGCTCTTGGCGTTCCTTTTTATGCGCAAACCTGCTGCACCCCTACAAGATCAGAGTGGGATGATTATGTTGCAGCAGCAGATGCAGGATCTTTCAAAGACACTCGACGCGCGAGTCGCAGAATCTTCAAAAACCATGCAAGAGAATTCTCATCGGCAATTCTCTGAGTCCGCTCGTCTTATTAAGGAAATCACCCAAGAAGTCACTTCGGTAAAGGAGATCGGGAGACAGACGGGAAAATTTGCTGAGCAACTTCAAAACTTACAAGATATCCTCAAGAACCCGAAACAACGTGGCATCCTCGGCGAATATTACCTCGAGACCGTGCTCAAAAATGTCCTCCCTCCCGGCATGTACCAAATGCAGTACCCCTTCAAAAACGGCGAGATTGTCGACGCCGCCGTCTTTATCAACGAGAAAATTGTCCCTATCGATTCCAAGTTCTCACTTGATAACTACAACCGTCTTGTCCATGCTCCCGATGCGGAGAGACCTGCATTTGAAAAAGCTTTCGTGAACGATCTCAAGCTTCGCATTCAGGAAACGGCTAAATACATTCGACCAGAGGAGAATACAATGGACTTCGCCTTCATGTTTATCCCATCGGAAGGTATCTATTACGATTTGCTCACCAATCAGGTGGGTGCAGGCGAGGAAGAAAACCTTATCCAACGTGCGGCCGGGAAGTACAAGGTCATCATTGTTTCGCCGACGTCATTCCTAGCCTACCTTCAGACGGTCATGCAGGGCTTAAAGGCTCTTCAAATAGAGAAACGCGCCGAAGAGATCCAAAAGCGTATAGGTGAACTCGTTAAACACATCGAATCCACGAACTCTTTCTATATAAAATTAGGTGCGGCGCTTGTAACTGTTGTATCTCATTATAATTCTGGCCACAAAGAACTTGCAAAAATCGACAAGGACGTTTATCGGATATCAGGTGACAGGGCAGAAGTTGAGCCCATCCTTCTAGAGAAGCCCAACCTCTCAATCGACGATTAAAAAGAGTGCCCGCGCACGCGCGAGGGCAGTTGTCGGGAGGACCGGCTATTTGAATTGTTTGTACCAGGGGTTCACCCAATTGTGCGTCAAGTCATGGCCGATCACGGCAACGACGTAGACGACGGCGAGTGCCCCCAGGCCATACCCGAGGACGTTCATGGCATTCTCCCTGCCTTGCCCCAACCGCGAGCATAATGGCTCAGGGTAGAAAAAGTGCAAGTGGCAATTGCGTAAATGGTGGATATCCGGTATAGTGCGCCGACAAATATGGCTAAAATAGCTATCATCGAGACAGGTGGCAAACAATACGTTGTCGCAAAGGACAGCGTTCTCTACATTGAGAAATTGCCTGGCGAGCACAAAGTTGGAGCGAAGCTCACGTTCGACAAGGTTTTGCTTACTGATGACGGGAAAGCGACTCTGTTGGGCGCGCCATACGTCTCAGGCGCCAAAGTTTCTGCTGAGCTCGTGGAGGAAGGCCGCGACAAAAAAGTGACCGTCATCCGCTATCGCCCCAAAAGCCGCTATTTCAAAAAGAAAGGGCACCGCCAACCGTACGCGAAAGTGAAGATCACGGCTTTGTCATAGTTTGATAAGAGGGAACCCCTGGCCGTGTACGACGAGGGGCTTAGGCGAGCAATCGAAGGAGCCATACTGTGCAGTACACGCCGGTGAAAAGCCACACAATGGCAAAACCCCGATTGCCTTGATCTATATTTTTTGTGAACATATATACACAGAAGCAACCCACCGCGAAGTAGACGTAAACGATCGTCGGGTTGTACATGGTGCACCTCCGACCTTTGAGAGTAGACCTGTCCAACTCTAACGTCAACGCCTGCTTTCTATCGCGCTCTTGATGGTGTCGGGATCTGCGTATTCCAATTCGCTGCCGGTCGAGAGCCCGCGGCCCAGCGCCGTAATCTTCAATGGTCGACCTCGTAGGTCGACCATTTTCTTTCTGACTTGTTCTGCAGTCGCGTCGCCCTCGGGATTCGCAGGGAATGCGAGTATGATTTCCATTAATCCCGCTTTTGTTCGAGCGGGCACGGCCTCAAGAAGCTGCTTCATGCGCAAATTGTTGCCCGTATCGCTTGCGAGCGAGACAGTACCGCCGAGTACAAAGTAGTGCCCGCGGAAATTATGCGAATGTTCGAGGGCGGCAAGGTCCGCGTCACTTGCGACGACAGCGAGAAGTGAGGCATCACGTCCAGGATCCGTACAGATCGCGCAGACTTTCTCTTTTCCGCTAAAGAAGCGCATGCACTCTGCACACTGGTGCACCGAGCCGCCAAGCGATTGCACCGCATCCATTAGTTCGCGACGCGTCGCAGCGGAGGAGCGCAGCAAAAATTGCACGAATCGTTGCGCTTGGCGCGGACCGATACCGGGAAATCTTTCGAATAATTGAGTCAGTCGTTCTATCGAGTCCATATATATGCCAATCTACGAATCATACGAATTCTACGAATAACTACAAATGAACTACTATTCGTAGCCATTGGTAGATTGGAATTCATTTGTAAATTGGAACTTCAAAACGGCGATTCGCCAGAGCCTGCAACTTCCGTTTCTTCAGGTTTGTAATCGCCGAAGTCGCTCCTATCAATAGAGAGGAAGGTCGTCTTTTCTTCGTCGAAGCGGAGCTCCACTTTGCCGACCGGCCCGTTGCGATGTTTTTCTACCAAGATCTCGGCAATGCCGGGCCGGTCGGAATTCTCATTCATCTTGTCGTCACGATGGATGAACATTACGACATCGGCGTCTTGTTCGATGGAGCCCGAATCGCGAAGATCCGATAGCCGTGGGCGGCCTCGTCGTTGCTCAACCGCGCGTGATAACTGCGAAAGTGCCAAGACGGGGATCTCAAGCTCGCGCGCCATAGCCTTGAGTGAGCGGGAGATCTCAGTGATCTGCTGTACCAGATTGTCGCTCGAGCGCGAATAGGTGGGGGTGATGAGTTGCAGATAATCCACGATGATGAGCCCGAGGTCTTTTTCCATTTTGAGCCGGCGCGCGACACTACGCATTGCAAGGACGGTCGTCGAAGCCTTGTCGTCAATATAGATCGGTGCCTCAGCCAAAACTCCCATACCTGACTGCAATCGCTCGAATTCGTCTTCATCTTTTATCTTGCCGGTGCGAAGCCGCCATGAGTTGACGCCGGCCTGCGCGGCAAGCATGCGATCCACAAGCTGCTGGGAGCTCATCTCGAGCGAGAAGATGCCGACGGGCACGTTGTACTTCGTTGCGCTCTGGCGTGCGATGTCGAGCGCAAGGGCGGTTTTGCCCATTGAGGGGCGGGCGGCGAGTATGACGAGGTCGGATTTTTGGAAGCCGGCGAGCAAATTGTCGAGCTGAGGAAAGCCCGATGGCACGCCGCGAATGGAGCCGCTGTGCTTCTGGAGTCCCTCAAGCCGCTCCCATGCTTCAGCGAGCTCGTCTTTGATGGCAGTGAAAGAGCGCAGCATCGGCGTCTGCGTCACGGAGAAAACTGCAGACTGTGCCTCGTCGAGGATCGTCTCGATATCCCGGTCCTCTTCAAAGCCCAGTTCTCCGACCTTCGCCGCGGCATCAATAAGGCTGCGCAATACGAATTTCGTCTGCACCCCTTGCGCATAATGCCGTGCCGAGCCGGGGCTCGCGGCTGCACCAACCATCTCGGAGAGGTATGCCGCCCCACCGATCTCGTTCAAGAGTTTGCGCTCCTTGAGCTTGCTAGAAAGCGTTACGACATCGATCGGTTCACCCTTCGCAAAAAGCGCAAGCATGGCGTCGTATATAGTGCGATGTTTGCCGGCATAGAAGGAGTCCACGCCGACCAAGTCTGCGACCTCGTAGATCGCATTTTGGTTGAGCATGAGAGCTCCAAGGAGAGCTCGCTCCATTTCTATGTCTTGCGGCGGCGCTTTTACGCTGCTGGTTCCCATTGGTCCATCCTATCACGGTCGACTTTCCACGTTGCCGTGAGGCCGGGTCTAATATGTGTCTTTCGTGGGGACAATGAAGTCCTAATCTACGAATCATACGAATTCTACGAATGTCTACAAATTCGCGTGTATTTCATTCGTAGCTATTCGTAGATTGGCATCCATTTGTAGATTCGGACACATGGCTTGACTCTAGGCCATATCTTTGATAAAACGAAGCCACATTGGCTGAAATAGTCAATATACCCAAAAAGACTACTGAATATGCTTTCATTTTCACCTAAGTCCGCCGCCAAAGACCTCCTCGCGGGGCTTCCTGAGCGATCCCGCCGGGTACTCGTTGATCGCTTTGGCCTGGGCACAAAGGGCGAGCGCCGCACCCTTGATGCGATCGGCCAGGAGTACGGGATAACCCGCGAACGCATCCGCCAGATCGAGAATCACAGCATTACCTCGGTACGGGATTCCGATGCGTACGCTGCCCTCGTTCAGAACTGGGAGAATTTGAAAGCGGCCGTTGCCGCGCTTGGCGGTGTGCTCTCTGAAGAGACGATCCTTCACGAGCTTGCCAAAAATGAAGCCGACCGCAACCACCTTCTGTTCCTTCTCAGCGTCGGTCACCAATTCGACAACCGCCGTGAAGATGCGGATTACAAGGCTCGCTGGCACGTTGACGAGCAACTGGCAGAGGCGGTGGAAACGGCACTTTCCAATTTGTATGAATCGATCGAACCCAACAAGCTCACCGGGGAAGAGGAGTTCCTCGACCTGTTCGGCAAGCACTTGAAGCAAGAGGGCGTAAAGAACAAAGCACCGGAGATGCTCCCGCGCTGGCTTCAGATCTCGAAGCGCATCGGGCGCAATCCGCTTGGCGAATGGGGCAGGCAAGATTCTCCGCACGTGCGCATCAAGAACACCCGCGATTTCGCGTATCTCACGCTCAAACGCCACGGCTCGCCGATGCACTTCACCGAGGTCGCAAAAAATATAGAAAAATTGTTCGGGCGCAAGACGCATCCTGCAACGACCCACAACGAGCTCATCAAAGACGGCCGATTCGTGCTCGTAGGCCGCGGGCTCTATGCGCTCAAGGAGTGGGGGTACGAGCCGGGCGTCGTGCGGGATGTCATTTCCGGGATACTCAAGCGTGAAGGCCCCCTCTCGCGCGAAGAGATCGTCGAGCGCGTAAAGCGCGAGCGCTACGTGAAGGACGCGACCATCGCGGTCAATCTCCAGAACCCAATGTTCACTCGCACTTCGGAAGGGAAGTACTCGCTTTCAAAGTAAGTTCCAATCTACAAATAACACCAATCTACCAATGGCTACGAATAGTGGCTCATTTGTAGTTATTCGTAGTATTCGAATGATTCGTAGATTGGTACATGCTAAAATTAGCATGTGATCCATGAACACGAACAGACCGGTATCACGAGCGGGTCGAGATTGAAAGGATCATTTCTTGGCCCCCTTTTTAGTTTCAATCTACACTCGTTCGTAGACGACTTTTGGGGCAATGGGTGGGGTATTTCCCGATGCCTCATTCTGAGCATCATTTTCTGGGGACTTTTTGCAGTCCTTGGGAACATGATCCCAAATCTTCCGCTTTTCGCCTTCGAGTGGCTCCTCGGCACGGCGCCTATATGGCTTCCCGTCGTACTACTGGTGAGTGCCTGGAAGATCTGGATGTGGTACATACACAGCAACTACATCTTCAAGCGCGATACGATGCTTCTCGAGGTAAAGATGCCCCGCGAGATCACCCGCTCGCCGCGCGCCATGGAGAACGCTTTGTCCAAGTTATGGACGGACTCAGGCGAGACAACGTTTTTCAATACCGCGTGGCAGGGCCAGGTGCGCCCATACTTCTCGCTCGAGATCGCCTCATTTGGCGGACAGATCCATTTCTATATTTGGTGCTGGCGCCAGTGGCGGCCCAATGTCGAGGCCATGATGTACGCCTATTACCCGGAGGTCGAGCTCGTGGAAGCGGAAGATTATGCTTCCAAATTTCGTTTTGATCCGGAAACGCAGGAATGTTTTCCCACAGACTGGCGCTACGAGCCGCGTAACGACGCATACCCGATACGCACCTATGTCGAGTTCGAGCTCGACAAGGATCCGAAAGAAGAATACAGGGTTGATCCGCTGGCGGAAGTCTTGGAGCGCATGAGCATCTTGAAGCCTGATGAGCAGATGTGGATACAGATAATACTCACGCAATGTAGAGATTATCGCCGTAACCCCAAGGGACCTTGGTGGGATATCCAGGATAGGTACACGAATCTCATTAAGGACGAGATAGACGTGGTTCGTCGAGAGTCGGCCCCTGCGAAACCGAACGACCGAGAGGCAGAAGATTCGTGGAAGGCGGTCGTTCGTGTGCCGCAATACCGCCTCACCGAGCTCGTCAAGGCGATGGACCGCAATATGGGCAAGCACCCCTTCAATGTCGGGATGCGCGGCGTGTATATTTCCAACGCAGAGAACTTCAACTCGGCAGGGTACACCGGCATTCGCTGGATATGGCGGCCGGTCGGCAATCCGCAGTACATGAACCAAATGCGTCCGCGCCGGTGGGGCAATCCTTTCGATTACCCGTGGCAGGACTACAAGGATATTCGCTGGCGCTTGATGCAGCGCAGGTTTTTTGATGCCTATCGCAGGCGCGCGCATTTCTATTCGCCATGGATCTTCCCGCACAACATGATGTCCACGGAAGTCATTGCGACTATGTGGCACCCGCCGAGCTCAGCCATCGGCGCACCTGGGCTCGAGCGCATTCCTGCGAAAAAGGCAGAACCACCAGCCAACTTACCAAAGTAGTCAGTAGAAAATAGTTAGTAGTTAGTAGTGCGATAAACTTTACTATGAATCCACTACTTACTACTATCTACTAACTACTAACTGCTATGGAACCAACGGAAGAAAAACTTGAAAAGCTCATCGACAAAGGTCAAGAGACGCTCGAACATCTCTCAGAGCGTTGGAAGGTACATGCCAACAGACGAACTGTCACTATCCTCGTTGTCGCCGGAGTCGTTGCGACCTTCCTCTACGTCTTTGCGATCGCGCCGCCGGAAGGCTTTCCCCTCAATACATTGGTCACCGTGTCTCAAGGGCAATCGCTCAAGGAAGTCGCGACAGAGCTTGAGGCGCGGGGCGTGGTTCGTTCAAGCTTCATGCTGCGTGCGCTTGTGACGGTAACCGGGCAGGAAAGGAGAGTGCATGCCGGAGACTATCTTTTTAAAGAGCCGCGCGACGTCTTCTATATCGCGCGCGCTCTCTCGATCGGCGCCTTCGGGCTTGAGCCCACACGCATACGAATACCTGAGGGCGCAACAGCCAAAGAAATGAGCGGTATCTATGCAAGCATGCTGGAGCGATTCAATGCCGACAACTTCATCGAGCAGGCGAAGTCGCAAGAAGGGTACCTTTTTCCTGATACCTATTTCTTTTTGCCCAACGCGCGCGAGGATACCGTTCTGCAGGCGATGCGGCAGAATTTCGATGCTCAGATCGCGACTCTTGAGCCGCTTATCGCGAGTTCGACGCATTCACTCTCCGACATCGTCATCATGGCATCGCTCATAGAGCGTGAAGCGCGCAACTCTGCTGATCGCCGTATGATCAGTGGCGTGTTATGGAACAGGATTCGTCTCGGCATGCCACTGCAGGTGGATGTGGCGTTCCTCTATACGCTGGGCAAGCATACCTTCCAGCTCACCAACAAAGACCTCATGACCGATGGCCCGTACAACACGTACACCCGCAAAGGCCTACCGCCGACTGCGATTGGTAGCCCATCGCTCGATTCGTTGCGCGCTGCCGTCAGCCCCACCCCCAACAACTATCTCTACTTTCTCGCCGACCATACGGGCATCACGCACTTCTGCAAGACGTACGCGTGCCACGTCGCGAATAAGAAGAAGTATTTTTAAATGATTGCCGGGGACGCGTCTGTATTGTATAAAGGTGCCGGTGCAACAGAACGACGAAGGAGGGTGCCATGAGGCACTTCGGGTTCAAGTTCGCAGTGACATGCTCACTCATTTTGTTCATCACGGGGGTAGTACTTGCATATCCGATGTTTGGGGATTCGCTCGCGCTCACCCGTCAACAGCTCTATGAAAAATCTGATCCGATCTATGCAGCATTTGGAGGATGCGGCAGGCCATGCCACGTGACATACAGTGGCGGCGGATACATGCGGACCTTTCTATCCGCCGCACGGCACGCGCTTACGCATGGCGTTCAGGTCATCTTCGACGGTCCCTGTCTGTCGTCATGCGCGCTTTTTGCTGATAAGGCTCGTGACACTGTGTGTGTGACACCACTTGCGACACTCGGATTCCACAAAAGTTGGGCCCCGAATCGTCGGTTGTTCGGATCGGTAGAACATTCCGATCCACCTCAATCGACTGACATTGACCAGTGGGTTCGCGCGAATGGCGGCTACCACGTCGATGACTTCCTTATCATGAGGTTCAGGGACGCATTGGCGTTCTGGAAACAATGTCAGAGCCCCAAATCTGTTCAAGGGATTGAGCGCCGCGCCGTAAGGCGTGGCGTTCACATTTTTGATAATCTATTATGATGCGACAAAAAGTCTTTGTTGGACTATCGGGTGGAGTTGATAGTGCCGTGTCTGCGGCGCTTTTGAAAGAGCAGGGGCATGATGTCGTCGGTGTGTTCATAAAGATCTGGCAGAGCGAATTCATCGAGTGCACGTGGCGTGAAGACCGACTCGACGCGATGCGTGTGGCGGCAGCGCTCAGTATTCCATTTCGAGAGATCGACCTGTCGGATGAATACAAAAAGTCTGTCGTGGAAAAAATGATAGCGGACTATGCGCGTGGCGCGACGCCCAACCCTGATGTGCTGTGCAATCGACATATCAAATTCGGAGCATTCGCGAAGTGGGCACGGGAAGAAGGCGCGGAGATGATTGCAACAGGCCACTACGCGCAAAAGAGGGAAACTGACGCGCACTTCGAACTTGTCCGTGGGCATGATACAGCCAAAGATCAGTCGTATTTCCTCTACCAGCTCACGCAGAGCGATCTTTCGCATGCACTGTTCCCGGTTGGCGGCATGCTGAAGACTCGCGTGCGCGAACATGCAAAGCGCTTCAAATTGCCGATCGCCAAAAAGCCCGACAGCCAGGGGGTGTGTTTTATAGGCGAGGTTTCAATGGGCGACTTCCTCGCGCGGTTCATTCCCGTAGAGCGCGGCGCCGTTTTAGACACAGCAGGAAAAGTAGTTGGCGAGCACAGCGGCGCCGCGCTCTACACCATTGGCCAGCGGCACGGGTTTGTTACCGCAGGCCCTGATGGCCCCTACTACGTAGTGCGCATCGACGTCGCGAGCAATACATTGCATGTATCACAGCGGCGTGAGGACGCAGCTCGCGCGAGCGTTACGCTTGAAGACGTGCACTGGGTATACCGCGAACCACATTTCCCCTGCACGCTCCAAGCGCAAGCTCGCTACCATGAGCGACCCGTTACGGTCGAACTGTCAAAGAACGAGCGAGGTCTTGTAGCCGCCTTTCTCGAACCTCACATCGCCTCGCCTGGCCAGTCGCTCGTACTGTACCTGCCTGCGCTGGCAGGTGAGGGAGATGCCTGCGTCGGAGGAGGAACGATAAAATAGTTAGTAGATAGTAGAAAATAGTAAGTAGAAGGGATCTTAACAGTTTCGCATTCACTACTAACTACTTACTACTAACTACGTACTATACTGTTCGTATGCGCGAAATCGTGCAGAGAATGGTGTGGTTCACGATCGTAGCCTCGGCCATCGCCTACGCGACGTACCTCGTCGCAGGAAGCATCGTCAGTGCGCAAGCATCGCGCACGCACGCCCCTATCATCATCCGCGACGAGCTTGGCGGGGGTGTGCACCGGCTCTCGGGCATGGTGATGGTGCCTACTCCGTGCCACGAGCTCATACTTCGCACCGAAGAAGTCTCGAAAAGCGATTACGCGCTGCTCTTCAAAACATGGCGAGAGCCCTCCACGGTGTGCGAAGCGGAAGAGGTGCCGCGGCATTTCCGGGCAATGCTCTTTGCTCCAGCTTCAGGGGTGGACTTCACGGCGACCCTTGACGGGAAAGGTTTTCCCATCGTCGTCATGCCGGTAACACCAGGCGAATAACATGTCGCAGCACACGAAGCCACCGCCCATACATACTCAGAGAGTCATCTCTCCGCTCTTTTCCAAACACGTACTCATCACCAAAGCTGATGGCGAGCAAGAGCCTTTTGATCCAGCCAAGCTCGAGCACTCGCTCGCGCTCTCGGGAGCAAGCTCCACAATGCGGGCTCGCGTCCTCTCGCATATCATGCAGGAGCTACAACCCAACATCACGACCGAAGAAATTTACCGGCGAGCGTTTGAAATACTGCGGAAAGAGGAAGTGACCCCAGTCGCTGCGCGCTACTCGATAAAGCGCGCTGTCTTCGCGCTCGGGCCATCCGGGTTTCCTTTTGAGCAATTTCTCGCAGAAGTGCTGCGCGCACATGGATGGAACGTTCGCACTGGGGTGGCCCTGAACGGCCGCTGCGCGCCGCACGAAGTCGATGTGTTCGCGGAAAAAAGGGGTAAGCGCATCGGTATCGAGGCCAAGTTCCACAACGATCCCGGCGGCAAGACCGACATCAAAGATGCGCTCTATGTGAAAGCTCGATATGACGACCTGCGCAACACCCCAGAGGCCTCATCGCGCGTGGACGAGGGGTGGCTCGTGACGAATACCCAATTTACGCGCAACGCGATCCGCTACGCACAATGCTCTGGCCTCACACTCATCGGATGGGACTATCCTCGCGCGCGCGGACTTTTCACTCTGATTGAGGAGGCGCGCGTGCATCCGCTTACCTGTCTCACCACGCTTACTGAATCTGAGAAGCGAAGGCTCTTGGAGCAGAGAGTGGTGCTATGCAAACACATAAGCACGCCGCACCTGCTGCAGGAGTTTGGCGTTAAGCCCAATAGAATCCCGGAAGTGTTGGAGGAGGCACGGCAGTTGTGCGGAACGTGAAGATGTATACCGTATCGTGTATACCGCATAAAATTTCGAAATGCACAACGGTGCCAACACATGCTGAATACGGCATACGGAATACGTTATACTGATCCCATGCATTCTCCTGCCCAATTCATGGATCCAACGGTCATTATGTTCGTGAAGCTCCTGCTTGCTATGGTGCTCGGGGGCGTCCTCGGAACCGAACGAGCTGTCGTCGCCAAACAATCCGCAGGTACGCGCACGTTCGGGCTCGTTTCCATGGCAGCGTGCCTTTTTGTCCTTACATCCAACTTCGTGAACAGCGCCTACCTGGGAGTGGCGAACTTCGATCCGATGCACGTCGCGGTCGGCATCATCACCGGTGCGGGCTTCATAGGCGGCGGGCTCATTATCTTCCGCGGAGATGTGGTACACGGCATCACGACTGCCGCCGGGCTTTGGGTGGCTGTCGCTGTCGGGATGGCGGTCGGATTCGGGATGTACGCGGTTGCCACGTACGCGACCATCCTCGCGCTCATCATGTTCACGGGCATGTGGTATCTGGAGAATCGCTTCAAGCACTGGTTCGAAGCGCACGGGCTCGACGTTCGCAGAGATAACAATCCGCCGACCGTCTAGATTTTAAGATTTAGTATCTCACAGGGTATACTGTCGCGATGGCTGGGTATGTAAAGCGATACAATCCTGAACGTAAAAGCGATTGGAATTATGGTGGTTCGAAATGGCGTTTATCTCGATCCAAGATCGAACTTTTTACCGAGTGCCCGCGGTGCTTCTATTTAGACAATAAACTCGGTACAGGGAGGCCTCGTGGTCCCGCCTTCACGCTCAACATTGCTGTCGACGCGCTTTTGAAGCGAGAATTCGATGCACATCGACTCAAAAAGACCGCGCACCCACTCATGAAAAAATATAAAGTGGATGCAGTCCCGTTTCAGCATGAGTTGATGGATGTCTGGCGTGAGAATTTCAAAGGAATGGAGTATTTCGACAAGGCGACGGGCATCGCTATTTCAGGGGCAATCGACGACGTGTGGGTAAAGCCTTCCGGTGCGCTTATCGTCGTGGATTACAAAGCTACGTCAAAAAATGAGGTTATTGAAACACTCGCCGATTCTTCCTGGGAACAGCAGTACAAGCGTCAAATGGGCGTATACCAATGGTTATTACGCAAGAACGGTTTTGAAGTAGACACCTTGGGGTACTTCGTGTACGCCAACGCAGACGGCGATAAGGAAGCATTCGACGGAAAGCTCGAATTTGATATTACCCTTGTACCGTGCGAAGGTGAGTCGAAATGGATCGACGACATCATTCCGCGAATCAAGGAAACACTAGAAAGTGACCGTTTGCCACCGATCGGAGAATTTTGCGAATTTTGTCAGTACCGTGAGTACGCCGCAAAAAAACTGCAAGCCGTCGCTGCTAAGAAGCCTTCATCGCAAACCTCGGCCAAAAGCGCTACACTAGGAATATGAAATCATTTACCGAAAGAGTCCGCGATATCGTACGCAAGATCCCGAAAGGGAAGTCGATGACGTATACACAAGTAGCTTCCAAAGCTGGCAACTCGAAAGCCGCTCGTGCCGTTGGCGCCATCATGCGTTCTAATTACGATCCAAGCATCCCCTGCCACCGCGTCATCCGCTCCGACGGCAGCCTTGGTAGCTACAACCGCGGCGGAATACGCCGCAAGCGAGAACTTTTGAAAGCCGAAGCGGCTATATTTACGCCAGCGATTTTCCAGAATAAACGACGGGTGACAGGAGGCTCTCCGACGATTTTGTTCCGTTGATCTTTCTACCGTTGTCGTACACGAATATCTTGCGCTCGCCAAGGCGCGCGAAGAATGGCTCCGGTTGCACGACAAATTCAGGAGAAAAGACCCCAGCCTCTCGTATCTCATTGCGTATGAGCATTTGAGCGAGGATAGATGTGGGAAATCCGGTATCTACGTTGCACGTCGCATCTTCCCAGCCAGGTAGTGTACTGGCAATGCAATCCATCTCTTCGATCTTCTTGCGGCCATTCTTGGTGCCATATACCTTAAGCCAGATATTCTCTTTTTCCGTATATCCCTCCGGTATCGGGACCCGCCGGAGCATCTCGATAGTGAAATCGAGAGGGCGTATCATTTCACCGTTTATCTCGATAGGCTCTTTGCTCAAGCAACCCAGTTCTATCAATTTGCGTATCGCGACGTATGAGTGTTGCGGAAAGCTGGAAAATACAGCGATGTTCTTAATGCCTTTGGGTTTGAGGAACGTATAAAAGGTATGGTGTTCGATGTGTTTCGTATAGCACGTGCGCTGCTTGCCGATCGTCCGATAATAATAATCGATATTCGTGGGTTCCAACGGGGACTTCTCGACATATTCTCCATTCTCGAGGATCTTGGCATTTTCGGTAAATTCGTATTGGATAGCATCGATGGAGAAGGGCGTCACGAAGGCCGGCATATTGGAGTTCCATGCAAAACCAAGGTGCACAGTATCTATCGTGTCGAAACGGTCGACCACGTAGCGCAACATGATGTTGTTTATTCCAGGCGTTGAGCCGATGCCCGAGATAGCCAAAAGCCCCTGCGCTTTGAAATCCTTATGCAGCTTAAGCTGTTCGCACATCATGTCTTCTTCCGAGCCAAGGTCGATATAATTCATGCCGAGCTCGAGCGCCAGCTTGGTGACCCTCAGATTAAAATCGTCGCAGGAACAGTTGACGATGACCCGTGTGCCGGAATTTTTGAGCGCACGTCGCACGCGATCCATCTTGTTCAGATCAATGAGAGAAAATTCCGCACGCTCGTGTTCGAGGAGCTTTTCAAGGCCGTAGTCGTCATTAGCGCACAGCAGCACGGAATATCCATGCTCAAGGAGATCACGAGCGACTATCTTTCCTTGGATGCCGTTGGCGCCGACAACTACAAAGTCATAACGCATTCATAAATTCTAATGAATCCGCGCAATATTGTAAGTGTTTTTTTCGCGTTGGTGTGGATAGAGAAGTGATACACGTTTTGCAAGATCACGAGAACAGAAAGTTCTTGAATTGCCACGGGTCGCTCTTGTCGATATCGGTCGCAAAAGCCGCGTCTGCGCTCTTGAGCGGCGTCCAATCAGTGAATGCTCCTACCATTTTCCCCATGTAGGGAGTGATGATCTCCATGACGCGCTCATGGTCGATCTCGTCAGCCTCGACTATTCCCGCACGCGGATTCTCCATAGCCCAGATCATACCGCCGAGTGCGCCTGCGGTTACCTGCAGCCCGGTCGCATTTTGGTACGGCGCGAGCTTGCGCGTCGCCTCGATCGTGAGCCGCGAGCCGTACCAGTACGCTCCGTGCTTGTCACCCATAAGAAGCACGCCGAGCTCATCCATACCGGTGGTTATTTCGTCCATCAAAATGCGCTCTTCTTTTTGAAGGACGCTTCCTCTGCCGAAACACTCTTCGATGGAGAGTATGGATACATCGCAAGAGCGGTACGCGTAGTGCACGGTCGGGCGAAAGACCGTCTTCCTCCCGGCCCTAATACTGAAGTAGTCGGCGATGGAAACCGATTCGTTGTGCGTCACGGCCCGCCCGAGGAAGGGCCCGTGAAGCGGCGTCCAGGTGCGCACAAGGACGCGTGCGCCAGGCCTGTCCAAGTAGATTGCCGCACCACACCCGTAGGTATGGTGTGAGCCGCCTTTGGGGAGCTGCTTTTCATGTGTGCCCCAGCCCATTTCGCACGGTTGGCAGATACCTTCCGAGTGGAAACCGTTGACTGACCAGGTGTTCTCGAAGCGGCCTATTTTCTTTGGACTGTCCGCGACCTGCGAGTCATATTCAGCGATGTGAACGGTCTTTACTCCGAGCTTTCGCATCAACGCGGCCCACTCTTCGCGCCCTCTTGGGTTGCCTGCAGGCTTTCCGAGCTTCTTTGCAATGTTGAGCAGCGCTTGCTTCACGAAGTGAGAAACGATCCCAGGGTTTGCTCCGTGACACGAGACTGCTGTCGGCCCGCCCTGATGTTTTTTCTTCAATGCCAGCAGCGTCTCGCGAAGTCCGTAATTCGAACGCTCGGAAATGCTCAGCGAGGGATCGGTATATCCGCCGAGCCACGGCTCCACCACCGTGTCGAGGTAGAG